>JAQWUP010000064.1 GCA_029242085.1 Porticoccaceae bacterium | reverse complement strand
TGAACTCAACTATGTTGCCCTAGACGGCAATATTGGTTGCATGGTCAACGGCGCGGGTCTGGCCATGGGTACTATGGACATCGTGCATTTGCACGGCGGTTCACCGGCTAACTTCCTTGATGTAGGGGGCGGTGCAACCAAAGAGCGTGTAGTAGAAGCGTTTAAAATTATTCTTTCCGACAGCAATGTTAAAGCGGTACTGATCAATATCTTTGGCGGTATTGTGCGCTGTGATCTGATCGCCGATGGTGTGATTGGTGCGGTTGAGGAAGTGGGCGTTAAGATTCCCGTGGTTGTTCGCCTCGAGGGCAACAATGCGGAATTGGGTACTAAAAAGCTGTCCGAATCTGGTCTGGCTATTATTGCAGCAACCAGCCTGACGGATGCCGCACAACAAGCTGTTAAAGCCGCAGGAGGTAACTAATATGTCTATCTTAATCAATGCTGACACCAAGGTTATCTGTCAGGGCTTTACTGGCGGACAGGGTACCTTCCACTCAGAGCAAGCGCTAGAGTACGGTACAAAAATGGTCGGTGGCGTTACGCCTGGTAAGGGTGGCACTGAGCACTTGGGTCTGCCTGTGTTTAATACCGTTGCAGAAGCGGTAGAAGCCACAGGCGCTGAAGCCTCGGTGATCTATGTGCCGGCACCATTTTGTAAAGATTCTATTCTGGAAGCGGCTAACGCTGGTTTAAAGTTGGTTGTGTGCATTACTGAAGGCATTCCAACTCAGGATATGCTCGACTGTAAGGTGGTTTGCGACACCTTGGGCGTGCGCCTGATTGGACCCAACTGCCCAGGTGTTATTACTCCAGGCGAGTGCAAGATCGGTATTATGCCCGGTCATATCCATCTGCCGGGCAAGGTGGGCATTGTATCTCGTTCAGGTACGTTGACTTATGAAGCGGTTAAGCAGACTACGGATTATGGTTTTGGTCAGTCTACCTGCGTAGGTATTGGTGGCGACCCGATTCCTGGTTCTAGCTTTATCGATATTCTTGAGTTGTTTGAAAAAGACCCAGCCACTGAAGCCATCGTGATGATTGGTGAGATTGGTGGTACTGCTGAAGAAGAAGCGGCGGCTTATATTAAAGCCAATGTGACCAAGCCTGTTGTGTCTTATATTGCTGGTGTCACTGCACCTGCTGGCAAGCGTATGGGCCATGCTGGTGCCATTGTTTCTGGTGGTAAGGGTACTGCAGATGAGAAGTTTGCAGCGCTGGAAGATGCTGGTGTTAAGACGGTTCGCAGCCTCGCTGATATTGGTGCTGGTTTGAAAGAAATTACTGGTTGGTAAGGTCTTTTAAGGCATTAAAAAAAGCGGCTTTCGGGCCGCTTTTTTTATGTCTGGGGTTTGTCACTCTGTCGTTAAGAGATCCTTCGCTTTGCTCAGGATGACTCGAGACACTGTCATCCTGAGCAAAGCGAAGGATCTACTTAACCCGGCACGCAACATTAGCTATTACGCGGTAAGATCTTTCCCGCCAACCCATAAACCATTAACCCCGCCAACAAAATACTAGTGCCATAGACCAACGGCGTATTAACCATCTCATGGGCATGCTGCGCCTGCACTAAAAAGTCCATATCCCAGAGTGCCACCAGATAGTTGGTTAAATATCCAAAAGCAAAACCCACAGCCACAACACTGAGCAGATAGATTGCTAGCGTGCGGTTACCCAGCTCGGTTTTTACCAGTCCCATAGTCGCGAGATTAGTAGCGGGCCCCACCAGCATAAATACCAGCGTCGCGCCCGGCGATACACCAGAGAACAATAAACCCGCCGCAATCGGCGTTGATGCAGTGGCGCAGATATACATGGGTACACCCACCAGTGCCATTACCACAAAGGCCAGAAAACCATCGCCCCATTGCAGTAAGAATTCATTGGGCACATAGGTTTTAATCAGCGCGGCAAAGCCCAGCCCAATCACCAGCCACAGAGCGATATCTCGTACCAGGTCGATGTAGGTAAAGCGCAGACCTTCTATCAGCTTATCCACAGCATTGAGTTGCTTTATTTCTGCCTTCTGGCTGCTACAGCAGGGTTCTGGTTCTAGGGTTTTGCTGGCACAGCAGGCTTCTGCTGGCTGGTGGCTGGCACTGGCCGGGATACTGTTTTCTTTACCGACTAGTAAGCCGGCGGTAATGGCGCTGGTGATAGCGGCAATTGGTCGAATAATGGCCATAAAGGGACCCAGCATGGCGTGGGAGATGGAGATGGAATCTACGCCGGTCTCTGGTGTTGAAATCAGAAATGAGGTGGTGGCGGCTTTGGAGGCACCGCTGCGGCGCAGGCCCAAGGCGGCGGGAATTACGCCGCAGGAGCACAGGGGCAGCGGGGCGCCAAATAGGGCGGCTTTAATGGTGGCCATGGGTCCGGGTTTGCCCAGATGTTTGGCCATCAGTTGGCTGGGAACCAGTACTTTCATCATGCCAGCGACGGTTAGCCCGAGCATTAGCCAGGGGGCTGATTCCATAAATAGGGCGACGAAGTTGTTTATTAACAGCATGGTTCTGCGTCCTTATTCGCTCTGGGTACCCTCAGTAAAACTGAGGTTATAGCTCTCGGCATGGGGCACTAGTCTAGTGCTAACCATGCTTTTTGCAATATTTCATAATGCTTGACGATGGGCTGGAACTGCTCAGGGTCTGATTTGGCTTTTTGCCGATAATGGCCGACAACCCTGTGCCAGTAGTCCTGATGGACCGGATCTGACCAATTCCACATCTGACTCCCTGTGTTTACGATGGTTTTATCTGCAACTTTTTTTGATACATAAATGGCCTCGTAGAAGCGGTTATTTTCAAAGATAATCTGCTCATTCTTGAGTCCATAACCCTTTTTAATCAATGCCTGTCGCACCGAATAGCTGCCATGAACGCAGCAAATCAGCAGATCAAATATGGTGTCAGGTGCCGAGGCACATAGGCTGTTTATAAACTCAATGGTTTGGTGCGGGCCAACCCCGGCGATGATAAATAGCTGGGAATCTACAGGGGGTACGATGATATTGTTGATATCCTCGCAGCGCACTTGCCAGCTGTATTGATCTTGGGGGAAGCTCCGTTCTAATTGGGTGGTGAGGTTGGCTAGAATATCCTCAACTACATCGACAAAGATCAGTTCCTCGGCATATTGGTCTCTGAGCAGGGACATGCCGAGTAGGCCATGATCACAGCAACAGTCCCAGATGGTTGTGTATGGGGATTCGACCATATTGGCTAGGTGGCTGAGTCTGCTACCGGATTTGAGAAGTCTTTTGTTTTTAATCATGGGTAGGGGTGATTAGTTAATGGGGGTTGGTGGAGGAGATCCTTCGCTGCGCTCAGGATGACAGATTGCGTTTAGGATGACAGATTGCGTATAGGGTGACAGATTGCGTATAGGGTGACAGATTGACAACTTGACCTGTCATCCTGAGCGCAGCGAAGGATCTCTCTAATTCAGTAACATAGCCCCTTACCCATTCGAAACCGCACTAAAATGCAACGCCTTATCAGAGGCCAAAGGCTTGGCAAACAACGTTCGCTCTTTACGGAAATTCTGGCTATTCACCCAAGGCGCCTGATCCCCCTGTCTCGGCTGCAGATGCATACTGCGCTGCATATAACCGGCGGGGAAGTCGGCTATCCAGTCTTTGGTAGGCATATCTTTTAGCGCCTCTGGCACCACCGGCACAACCTTGGTGGTCTGGGTGCTGCTCATATGATTAAGCGCTCGGCACACCCATTCAGCGGCGAGGTCAGCGCGCAATGTCCAGGAGGCATTGATATAGCCGAAGATGCTGACCATATTGGGCACATCGGAAACCATCAGGCCTTTGTAGGTGGTCTGGTTGGCGAAATCTATGGCCTCGCCATCAACGGTAAATGTGGCTCCGCCCATCACCAGAAGACGCAACCCTGTGGCGCTGATAACAATATCGGCCTCTAACTGCTCGCCAGTTTCCAGCTCAATACCATTCTCGGTAAAGCGTTTAATATGGTCGGTGATAACATTGGCGCTACCGCTGTTAACGGCATTAAACAGATCATCGTCGGGCACCAGACAGAGCCGCTGATCCCAGGGGAAATACCTGGGGGTAAAGTGCGTGTCGACATCGTAGTCCTTGCCGAGTTTCTTGCGCACCTGCCCAATAAGGAACCGTTTGGTAGTCTCGGGAAAGGCTTGAGCCTGCTTAAACAGCACCTCCTGAAATAAGGTGTTTCTCACCCGCGTAATGGCATAGGCCCAGCTTGCCGGTAGTATCTTGCGCAGGCCATTGGCAAACCAGTCCTCCGAGGGACGGGTGACCACATAGGTGGGCGAGCGCTGTAGCATGGTCACATGCTTGGCCTTGTCGGTCATGGCGGGCAGCAATGTCATGGCGGTTGCGCCGGAGCCGACAATGACTACGCGTTTATCCTGATAGTCGAGATCTTCGGGCCAAAACTGCGGGTGCACCAAGGTGCCTTTAAAGGACTCCACTTCAGGAAACTGAGGGTCATGGGGCTGATCATAGTTATAGTAGCCGGAACACATATACAGAAAGTTACAGGTCATCTGGACCAGGGCATCATTGTTGTCCTGCCGTATATCCAAGGTCCAGAGTGATTGCTTTGAGCACCAGCTGGCACTGATTAAACGATGGCCATAGCGAATATGCTGTTCAATATTATTTTCTGTGGCGGTCTCGCGAACATATTTAAGAATCGCCGGGCCATCGGCAATGGCTTTTTTACTTTCCCAAGGCTTAAAGCTATAGCCTAGCGTATGCATGTCGCTGTCGCTGCGAATACCGGGATAGCGAAACAGATCCCAGGTGCCACCCAAGGCCTGCCGTGATTCCAGCAGCAGATAGCTGCGGTCGGGGCATTTGTCGGTCAGATGATAGGCGGCGCCAATACCTGACAGGCCAGCACCCACAATAATAACGTCTCTATGTTCCATACTTATGCTGTTCCCTTGATAGCGTCCCCGTCTGCTTCAGCGGGCATACCTTTAAGAGGCTTTTTATTGCGCAGTATTGTTAGGGGTAGGGTAAATAATGGAAACAATTTCTCGTAGTGCATGGGCATTAGGCGCTGGGATAGATCCATCAGTTTGGCATCGGCACCGACCATAATACGGCTGCGGTTTTTGCGCACGCCATCGAGAATAATCTGCGAGGCACGGCTGGCATGCATGCCATTATTGCGGAAGAAGGCGGCCAACTCTTCCTGACTGTTACCCAGACCTATTACTTTACCCACCAGACGCTGCATCGAGTTGGCGGACTCTTCGCTCTT
>JAQWUP010000061.1 GCA_029242085.1 Porticoccaceae bacterium | reverse complement strand
GATTGATAGCATCAATCAGCTGCGGATTAGCTGGGGCCGATTCAGGATGCCCAGCTTCGGTCGGAGAGAGCATCGATGATGTTGCGATCTCTGATGCGACCTTTTGAATAAGATCCTTGCTGTTTGCCATCTGTTCCACTCGCTGACTGAGGTTGGTTGTGTCGTGCCCACTGGCGTTTTACGTACTGCAAAAACTTAGTGCTCCAAGAGGCCTGTGGCGTGCCATTTTCCTGCCAGTAGAGCACAAATTCGGGGATTGCCTGTTGCGCAAACTGGCGATCAATATTGGCCATCTGCAGCACATCATACACAGATTCCTTAGGCTGCCACTGTGCAGGCATAGCGCGCGGCATTGTGTCCTGCTCCATCATGCCAGTGTAAAACTGCCATTGGCGACGCACATGCTGAATAAATTTAGAATTCCAGGTACTGGAAACATCGCCGCGGTCGCGCCAATACAGAATAAATTCGGGCACTGCATCATCGACAAAGTTGGGGTTAATGCCCCCTTTGATAATCAGTAGATCCAGCGCATCTTGCGAAGGTTGCCATTCTCCAGTCACTGAAACTTCGCGCTTGCGGCGATGACTGGTCGATTCAGCTTGCTGCCACTGTCGCCAAACCTCTTTAATATATTTTGACTCCCAGCTGTGGCGGGGTACATTGCGCTCGCGCCAATAGGCTACAAACTGAGGTACCTGCTGCTGGGCAAATTCTTTGGTAACGCCGAGCTGAGCCAGCTGACGCAGTGCATCTTGACTGGGCTGCCAGCTGCCGCCAATGGTTTTGGCGGAATGGGGTACCGACGTTTGAGGTGCCGACTGAGCGGCTCTTTGAGGCGTCTGTTGAGCGGGTTGATGCGTCGCTGCCAGTTCATTGAAGGCAAAACGAAAATCAAGCTGAACCGAAAATGGCCCTCCGCCCATTAGCAGCAGCCCCTTTTCGTGCAAGCTAGCACAGAGTCTGCGAATATCATCCTCATTCCAAAACGGCGTTAACCCCAATAACTTGGCACCAGAAATGGTGACCCAGTCAAACCCGCTGCTCTGCACCGGGTTGCTATGGGTCAGGCATTCCTGCAAAACCTGCAGTAAAACGGTCTCTTCCAGGCCGATAGTAGCGGCAAGAGTCGGAGAGATAACAATAGGTTTTTCGGGAATTAACGACATCGGAATACTTTATCAGAAAGCTTACTGAGGAACGAGATAAACCTATAGCCTAGACAGCCCAGCCACCGCTAACCGGAAATACCTGACCGACAAAGCAGTCCGCCGCATCAGAGCACAGATAGGCGGCAAACTGCGCATCTTCACGCATTGATACCAGCCGTCCCAGGGGTACCTCGCGCCTAAGCCGCTCTTGAAAGGCTGGATTGGCCTTGGTCTCCTCGGGGAAATAGGTTGGGTTATCGACAAAATTCTGGGCAATTGCATTGACCTGAATTCCCTGAGGGGCCATTTCTACACCCATGGCCTGAACATAGGCTAGCTGCGCGCCGCGGGCGGCGCTATAGGTGGAAGCGCGCTTCATACCGCGCAGAGCTGCGGCGCTGCCCATCAACAAAATTTTACCCGACTGCCGTTCAATCATCTGCGGCAGCACGGCGGAGCACAGTCGGGGCAGGGGGTCGACCAGAGCGCTAAAGGTGTCTGACCATTCACTATCCCCGACCAGATTGCCTTTAGTAAAAGGCGCGGGAACGGCCAAGTTAACCACCAGTGCATCGATATGCCCCGCAGCTTGGATAATCTGTGCGGGCATTGCTGGGTCTGTTAGCAGCTGGCTATCAGTAATAATCTCTGCCCCCATCTCGGCAAAGACTTCGCAGAGGGTAGGCCCCATAAAGGTCTCGGCCTGGGTAATAAAAATACGTTTTCCATTGAGGCTGGTGATCATTCGCTTGCACTCTGTTGGTAGATGGCGGCGAGGCTATGCAGGGCCTTGCCGGTTACACGGTTAACAGTCCAGTCATCCATGGGTTCTGCGCCCAGGGACTGATAAAAATCCTTCGCTGGCTGGTTCCAGTCTAGTACCCACCATTCAAGTCTGCCACAGTTTCTATCCAGCGCCAGAGCGCCCAAATAGCTGAGTAATAGCTTGCCAAAGCCTTTGCCACGCATCTCTGGCTGGATATACAGATCCTCCAAATACAGCCCGGGGCGACCCAAAAAGGTCGAGAAATTATGGAAGAACAGTGCAAAACCGACGGGCGTGCCCTTATATTCTGCAATCACTACTTCGGCATGCTGTTTGTCACCAAATAAGGTCTGCTCCAGAGTAGGCGCATCGGCCACAACTTCATGAAGAAGCTTTTCATAGTCGGCGAGCTCTTTTATAAAGCGCAAAATAAGTGGGCAGTCGTCAATAATGGCCTGACGAATTAACAGGGGACTGCTGCTGTTTGTGGGTACTGGCATAGCTGATAGATTAATTATTATTTGCCGAGTATCTTAGCCTTGGTAGTACAGTTTTATTACTGTACATAATACCAGTAATAGGCTTAAATATAGATCTGGAAATGGGAGCAATAGCTTGAGTACTAAAACCAAATCAGCCTATGTGTGCAACGACTGCGGTGCCGACTACCGCAAATGGCAGGGCCAGTGCACTGAATGCAATGCCTGGAACACATTGACTGAGGTGCGTTTGGGTCCAGCTGCGCGCAGCGGCAAGGTGTTGCGCCCCGGGTTTGCTGGAGCGGTAGATGGCGCGGTTAAAACTCTGGCCGAGATTGCTCTGGATGAAATACCTCGTATCAGCACGGGCACTGGTGAACTCGATCTGGTGTTGGGCGGGGGGCTGGTGCCCGGTTCTGCCATTTTAGTGGGCGGCGAACCCGGCGCGGGTAAAAGTACATTGCTACTGCAAACCCTGTGCAAGCTGGCTGAAAATAATTCTGCGCTCTATGTTACCGGTGAGGAATCACCCCAACAGGTAGCTATGCGCGCCCATCGTTTAGATCTTCCCACCGATAAACTTGAGATTATGGCCGAGACTTCGGTGGAAACGGTCTGCGCGATTGCTGAGCAAAAGCGTCCCAAAATTCTGGTGGTCGACTCGATTCAAGTTATGCATATGGAAGAGGTGGCCTCGGCGCCGGGCAGTGTATCCCAGGTGCGTGAAAGCGCCTCAATGCTGGTGCGCTTTGCCAAGCAGACTGGCACGGTTTTAATTTTGGTCGGCCATGTCACCAAAGATGGCTCCCTGGCAGGGCCCAAGGTGTTGGAGCATATGATTGACTGCTCACTGATGCTTGAGGGGTCCAGCGACAGCCATTTTCGAACCCTGCGCAGCAATAAAAATCGCTTTGGTGCGGTCAATGAGCTGGGTGTTTTCGCCATGACCGATAAAGGCCTGAAAGAAGTGGCTAATCCCTCCGCTATTTTTCTTCAGCGCGGTGAAGAGGTGTCTTCCGGCAGTGTGGTGATGGTGGTCTGGGAGGGCACTCGGCCGCTGTTGGTTGAGCTGCAAGCACTGGTCGATGACAGTCACTTGGGTAATCCGCGCCGGGTCACCGTGGGTCTGGATCACAATCGTCTATCTATGCTGTTGGCGGTGCTGCATCGCCATGGCGGTATATCGGTGGGTGATCAGGATGTGTTCGTCAATGTGGTGGGTGGCGTCAAGGTATTGGAAACCAGTGCTGACTTAGCATTGATCCTGTCGGTGATCTCCAGTTTTCGAGATAGATCTCTACCGCAAGATTTGGTGGTCTTTGGCGAAGTTGGATTGGCGGGTGAGATTCGTCCGGTGGCCAATGGTCAGGAGCGGCTGCGCGAGGCGGCCAAGCATGGTTTTACTCGGGCGATTGTGCCGGCGGGCAATGCGCCTAAACAGCCGATTAAAGGTATGACTATTATTCCCGTGCGTAGGGTGACTGAGGCGCTGGATGCTGTGTCTTAGGTCGGTTGAAACCTAAGCAGTAGTTAATATTGATATATCTTCAGGTTCGCGCAGCAGAGGCTCAATTTGCCGCAGTGCCGTTTGGCGTTCATCAGACTGATACCAGACCTTCCAGTCGGCCAGGCTCTCCATCTGGATCAATGTGTAGCGAATCTTACTGTCGTTAAAGTCCTTAAACGACTTGCTTGAAATAAAGCCTTTGGCTGGCACCGCCGCTTGAATAACCTTGCGCGAGAACTCTTCATAGGTGGTTTCCATCTCTGACGCTAATACGCGTTTGATCAATACGGCCAACATACTTTCCCCCCCTTGTGATTCGCTATGTTGTCTGGGACAGAGATTAGCACGGGCCAATCAAATTTGTTAGCGATCCAGATTGACAACAAATGCGCGCAGGAGTAGATTGCCCGCTCTTGCTTCGGCAATAGGTTCTCAGGTTTAGTCACAGGAAAGCTTGACTCAATCCGAGTGAAATGGGAAATCGGTGCGCCTCACCTGAGTTTGGTGTTAACGGCAATTCCGATACTGCCCCCGCAACGGTAAATAAGAATATTTGGCTGTGATACCACTGTGCTAAGGCATGGGAAGGTAGCGAAATAGAGCTGTGTTAAATAGTTCACTTATGAGTCCGGAGACCGGCCTATCGCTATGTAGACAAACCGCGGGGTGCGGTCTTGTGCTGATTGACAGTCTCTGTCCCTCTGCCCATACGCCCCGTTTATATTTATTAATTGCTCGGGTGTGAGCGTTAGAGGAACCCATGAAAAAACCATCTATTCTTGCGACGGCAATAGTGTTGTCCGCATCTTGTTTTACTATTCCAGCAGTGACAGCGGCTGAAGCAGAAATCCAGGAAGTTCTGGTCAGTGCTTCTCTGGTGCCTATTGCTGCCAATAAATCAGCTAATGCCATTACGGTAATCGACAGCGAACAGTTAAAAAACCGTGCAGCTTTGAGTGTTAGCGACTTACTGCGTGACGTGCCCGGGCTGGCCGTGAGCCGCAGTGGTGTGCAGGGTTCTCAGACTCAAATCCGTGCTCGCGGCGCCGAGGCTAATCATCTGTTAGTGTTAATTGATGGCGTTGAAGCCAATGATCCGTCCCAGAGCGATGAGCTTAACTGGGGAGTTTTGGCTGCTGATGATATTGAGCGCATCGAAGTGATTCGCGGTCCACAGAGTTCTATGCGTGGCAGCGATGCTATGGCCGGTGTGATCAATATTATTTCCCGCAGTGCTAATGAGCCGTTTAGTGCCAGAGTATTTACAGAATCCGGCAGCTTCTCGACTCAGCGCCGTGGTTTTAATGTTGGAGCCAAACAGGGCAATTTCGATGTTCGTCTTGGCTTTAGCGATATGCAGACCGATGGAGAAAATATCTCGCGTACTGGCGATGAGAAAGATGGCTATGAAAATACCAGCATTAACTTTAAAGCGGGACTTCAGGTTAGCGATGAGCTGCGAATTTCAGTTGCGGCCCGTCACTCAGATGGCATGAATGAATTTGATGCCGATAACGATTTTGATGGTCTCGTTGAAGATCAGGACAGAGTGTCGGAATTCCGCAATAGCACCATGCGCGTGCAGGGCGACTTCAACTCTGCAGACGGTCGCTGGCAGCACAAGCTGATGGTTGCCCAGTCGAATAATGATAACGAAGCATTTGCTGATGGAGCTCTGGGTAATGTGACTGCATCAACCAAGGATCAGATTCAGTATATTAGCTCTCTATTTTGGAACAATGGCGGGCAGCGACTTTCTCTGCTCGCTGAGCGTGAAGAAGAAGACTACAAACAGAGTGGTCCATTGAGCTGGGGTCTTGACCCCAACCAGGATCGCGAGCGCGATACCGACAGCTTTGCCCTAGAGTTGCGCAGCGAGATTTCCGATGACCTGACAGTTGCAGCCAGTGGTCGCTATGACGATAATTCAGAGTTCGACAGCGCCAATACCTTCAGAGTTGAAGCCATATACCAGCTAAATGATCGCCTCCGCCTGCGCTCTGCCTATGGCACAGCGGTAAAGAACCCTACATTTACAGAGCGGTTTGGTTTTTACACCAACTTTATCGGCAATCCTAACCTTGAGCCGGAAGAGTCTTCCAGCTGGGAGTTGGGTATGGATAAGCAGATAGGTGAGTTAAAGCTGTCAGCCACATTGTTTGATACAGAACTGGAAAGCGAGATTGATGGTTTTGTCTATGATCCGGCAACCTTTGCCTATACGTCTGGCAATAAAGACGGACAAAGCAAGCGTCGGGGTGTTGAGTTAACCGCCTCTCTAAACATGAGCAATAGCCTGATGATCAATGCAGCCTACAGCTACACAGATTCAGTTGAGGCCGACGGTACAGGTGGCTACACCGATGAAATACGTCGTGCACGCCATACTGGCAGTCTGAACCTAGCCTGGCAGGCCATGGATAACCTGCAGATTAACACCAACGCACAGCACAGTGGCAGCCAGACTGACACGTACTTCCCACCATGGCCAGCACCGTCTCAGACAGTGACTATGGATGATTACACGCTGATCAATATCAACGCCAACTACAGTGCATCAGACAAGCTGGATATTTATCTGCGCCTTGATAATGTTCTCGATGATGATTATGAAGAAGTGTTTGGCTATCAGACACTGGGTTTTGGCGCCAGCCTGGGTGTGCGTTTTAGTCTGTAAAGGCTACTCGTAATCATGAGCAGATGAAAAACGCGGCTGAAACAGGTATCAAACGGGTACTGCTCTCCTGGAGCAGTGGTAAAGACTCGGCCTGGACCCTGTATCAGCTGCAGCAAGACTCAGCTGTTGAGGTGGTGGGACTACTCACCACCTTTAACAGCCAGTTCAATCGCTCGGCTATTCATGGCGTGCGCGAGCGGCTATTGCGGCTTCAGGCAGAGGCTGCTGATTTGCCGCTGATTGAAATCCCCTTGCCCTGGCCCTGTACCAATGAGCAGTACGAAGCCATTATGGGTACTGCACTGGATGATGTTCGTTCCCAGCTGCAGATGGATGCAGTGGCCTTTGGCGATCTGTTTTTGGAGGATATTCGCAGTTACCGCGAACAGCAGATGGCCGGCACCGGTCTGGAACTGATTTTTCCCCTGTGGCAAATTCCCACCAGAAAACTGGCTCAGCAAATGATTGATGGTGGCCTTAAAGCGACTATTACTTGTCTCGATCCGCGTGTTGTATCTGATCATCTGGCTGGCAGAGAATTCTCCAATCAGTTGCTTGGCGAGCTACCAGAGGCTGTGGACCCCTGTGGTGAAAATGGTGAATTTCACACCTTTGCCTGGGATGGCCCCATGTTTATGCAGCCCATTCCGGTGGTGGCAGGCGAGGTGGTCAACAGAGAGGGTTTTGTCTATGCTGATTTGCTGTTGAAGGAGTCGCCATGAAAATTGTGTCACTATTACCCAGTGCTACCGAGCTGGTCTGTGGCCTCGGGCTGCGTGATCAACTGGTGGGTGTATCCCATGAATGCGACTATCCACCCTCAGTGGTTGGCCTGCCAATACTGACTAGCTCGCGCATTCCCGAAGGTCTGGATAGTGGTGAAATAGACCGCCTGGTGACCGATCAGCTCAAGAACGATGAGGCGCTGTATGATTTAGTGATGCCGCCACTGACCGAGCTCGAACCAGACCTGATTGTTACCCAGGCCCTCTGTGATGTCTGTGCGGTGTCTGGCAGCGATGTGGCCAGAGCCATCGGCAGTTTGCCCGGTGAGCCCAGAGTCGTGAACCTAGAGCCCATCTGCCTGAATGATGTCTTAGATACCGTAGACTTACTGGCTGAAGCTGCCGGCTGCGTCGAGCAGGGCAGGGGCTACAGAGCAGAATTACAGGGGCGTATTGATACTGTGGCGGCGCGCTCAGAGACCACTGCAGAGAAACCCAGAGTTGCTCTGCTGGACTGGCTGGATCCGCTATTTGACGGCGGTCACTGGAGTCCGGAGATTATCGCACTGGCCGGTGGTGAGCCCTGTTTTGGGGCTGAGCAACAACCCTCTCAGCGCCGCGACTGGCAGCAGTTAATTGACGCTAATCCAGATGCGATTTTTATCGCGCTCTGTGGTTTTAATATTGAGCGCTCCATGCAGGATGTAGAACAGTTTCTGGCCTGCGATGGCTTTATCGCGCTGCAGGCCAGGTCACATACAAAGGTTTTTCTGGTGGATGGCAATGCCTACTTTAGCCGTCCGGGCCCCAGGCTAGTGGATGCGCTAGAGATTATGGCCAATGCATTGCATCCCAGTATTCATTCATTGCCAGCGGGATTACCCGAGGCGACCAAAATTGTTGAATAAGGTTACAGTCCAATGACAGACGAACAGGCAAAAAAAGACAGTAGTTATAAAACCAAGATGCAAAAACTTAAAGAGAATGTCGATTCTTCAATTGCAGCTGCGGACACCGAGCGCGGGGTATTTATCCTGCTTACCGGCAATGGCAAGGGCAAGTCCAGCTCTGCCTTTGGCATGGTGATGCGCGCGCTGGGCTATGGCTACAAAGTCGGCGTGGTGCAGTTTATTAAAGGCGCCCAGTTATCCGGAGAAGAAATGTATGTACGCGATCACTGCCCCCAGGTGACTTTTCAGCAGATGGGTACGGGTTTTACCTGGGACACTCAGGATCGCTCTGCAGATATAGCCGCCGCGGAAAAGAGTTGGGCAGTAGCTGAAAAAATGCTCGGTGATAAAAGCTATCATCTGGTGGTGCTCGACGAATTGACCTATATGCTGAGCTTTAAATATCTGGATCAGGAGATGATTTTCAATGCGCTTAAAAACCGCCCCGAGAATCAATCGGTAGTGGTCACCGGCCGCGGTGGCGGCTCAGCGTTGGCCGATATGGCAGATACCGTCTCCGAAATTAAAGAAGTAAAACATGCCTATAACTCTGGCGTGATGGCTCGCAAGGGCGTGGATTATTAATTGCGCCACTTCTCCGCACCTAGCTTAATCTGGTCGCTGGCGATATTGTTACCAGTGGCCATGCTGGTTTCGATAACTGTCGGCACTGTGGATATCTCAGTGTCAGATGCGCTGAGTGCCCTGACTGGCAATTCGGTTAATACCCAAACTCATACTATTCTTTTTGATATTCGCCTGCCACGCATTCTGTTGGCTATTACTGTCGGCGCTGTGCTAGCCAGCACCGGTGCCGTTATGCAGGGTCTGTTCCGCAACCCTCTGGCCGACCCCTCCTTGATCGGAGTATCCAGCGGCGCCTCTGTGGGGGCCAGTCTTATGATTGTCACCGCCGGTGGCTTTATTCAGTCAGGGGCATTGCTGGGCCTGTCCCTGGTGGCAGTGGGCGCCTTTTTGGGTGGCTTTGCCGCCACATTGCTGGTTTATCGATTGGCAACCTCTGGTATTGGTACCTCTGTGACCACCATGTTGTTGGCGGGTATCGCTATCGGGGCCCTGGCGGGAGCACTAAATAGTTTACTCAGCTATTTTTCTGACAATGATATGTTGCGCCAGATTAGCCTCTGGCAAATGGGCAATCTGAGTGGCGCCAGCTGGACAAAGGTGACAATTATGGGCGCGGTTGCACTGCTATTGATATGGCTGTTCCCCCGCGAGAGTAAGGCGCTCAATGCATTGTTGCTGGGCGAGTCCGAAGCGCGGCACCTGGGCATCGATGTGCAGCGGGTTAAACGCCGACTGATTGTACTCACTGCTCTGGGGGTGGGTGTCTCTGTTGCCCTAGCTGGGCTGGTGGGTTTTGTAGGCTTGATTATGCCCCATATTGTGCGCCTAGCCATTGGCCCGGATCACCGCTGGTTAGTGCCCGCTTCAGCGCTTGCCGGTGCCACCTTGTTGGTGATTGCCGACAGTCTGGCGCGCATTGTCGTGATCCCAGCTGAGCTGCCCACCGGCATATTAACGGCACTGCTGGGTGCACCCTTTTTTGTCGCGCTGTTGCTGCAACAGCGCAGGGATGTGTGATCTGTGAGTCTGCTGGCCGACCATATTTCACTGCATCTGGCGGGCTTTGATCTGCTGCGCAATATCAGCCTTCAGGTCGAGGCTGGCAAGGTGACCGCCATAGTGGGGCCCAATGGAGCGGGCAAATCCAGTTTGCTCAAAGTGCTAACCGGAGAGATGGCACCCACTCAGGGCCAAGTCTATCTTAACAATCGACTGTTGCAGCACTGGTCGTTGCTGGATAAGGCGCAACTGCTGGCAGTTCTGCCGCAACACACCATGTTGAACTTTCCCTTTACCGCAGACGAGGTGGTCGGCCTGGGACGGATTCCTCACAAGACCGGGCTGAGCAAAGACAGAGAGATCATTACCGAGGCTCTGGATCTGGTCGATGCCAGCTATTTGCAAAAGCGCCTGTATACCCAGATGTCTGGCGGGGAAAAACAGCGAGTCCAGCTGGCGCGGGTACTCACACAAATCTGGCAGGCCAGTCATTTGGGAGATCAGTTTTTAGTACTCGATGAGCCTACTTCGGCCTTTGATCTGTCCCATCAGAAATTGACTCTGGATATTGTGCGGCAACTGGCTGATAAAGCTGTGGGCGTGATAATGGTTGTCCATGACCTAAATCTGGCAGCGCGGTGTGCTGATAATCTGGTGGTTTTTGATGGTGGTGTAATCGCCGCTCAGGGCAGCCCAGAAGCTGTTCTTACCGAGGCGCTAATCGACAAGGTATTCGGGGTGAAGTCAATTATTGCTCAGCACCCAGTGACCAAAAGACCATTGGTGATCACCTGATGCGCAGTTGGATGCTGTTATTGCTATGCATGGCTCTGCCAGCGGCAGGGACTGTTGTAGTAGTCGATGACAATGGCCAGGAAGTTCGACTTGAGCAACCTACCCAGCGCATTATCAGCCTGGCACCCAATATAACTGAGGTACTGTTTTATATTGGGGCAGGCGAGCAAATAGTGGGCGCTGACGAGTACAGCAATTATCCGGAGGCGGCCAAAAGTATTTTACGAGTCAATAACCACGCAGCGGCAAATTATGAATTGATTCTATCGTTAAAACCCGATCTAGTGATTGCCTGGCAGACTGGTAATGGCGACAAGATTATTAATCCGCTGCGCAAACTGGGTATTCCAGTATTTGTAGTGGAAACCAGCAAGATGGAAGCTATCCCCAATCTATTTCGGCGTTTTGGGCAGCTTACCGGCAACCGGGATAAAGCCGAGCACCTAGCTGAAAACTTTAGTCAGAGGCTAAAGGCACTGGGTGCTGCCCAAATTAACAAGCCACTAGTAAGAACTTTCTATCAGATATGGGACGAGCCGCTCATCACCTTAAATGGCAAGCATATGGTCAGCGATGTGATCACTCTCTGCGGTGGTGAGAATATTTTTGCCGACGCCGCGCCTCTGGTGCCTTACGTCAACATTGAGTCGGTTGTAGCTGCAGATCCGCAGATGATTATTGCCGGAGGGAGTCAAGAAGAACAGTCCCGCTGGTACAGCATCTGGCAGCAGTGGCGAGGTATATCAGCGGTAATTAATAAACAGATCTACCTGATCCCATCGGATCTAATGCAGCGCCATTCAGTGCGTATTCTCGAGGGTGCAGAAATGATGTGCGACTATATGGATCGCGCCCGCGGCCAGTAATAAAAAAGCCGCTAACAATGTTAGCGGCTTTAAGTGTCCCTTTTTTTCACTCTGTCACATCTGTGTGCAACAGTAGTGTTCGGACGTTTTTAGTTATTCCCCGTGAATTCTTATTATAGGTCATACCCCCTCTCATTATGCTCTACGAGATCGAGACCACTTGTTTCGCTTTCTTCATCGACACGCAATACTAACATCTTATCGACAAGTTTCAACAGTATAAATGTCACTATACCTGTATAGACGAACGTCGAGGCAATACCCATAATTTGAACTTGTACCTGGCTCATCATATTCATACCTTCGTTATAACCCTGACCGCTAAACACACCTAGCGCATCAGAGGCGAAGATTCCGGCGTACAATGTGCCGAGCATACCGCCGACACCGTGAACCGGGAATACATCGAGAGAATCATCAATTTTCCAGCGCTGCTTAATTGCCTGTGTGGCGTAATAACAGATAATACCGGCACTAAAGCCAATAACCAGTGCGCCGCCAGGGCCCACAAAGCCAGAGGCTGGAGTAATGGTACCCAAGCCTGCAACCATACCAGTCACAATGCCCAGTACAGATGGTTTTCCGTGCTTGATCCACTCCATGCTCATCCACGCCAGTGAACCGGCAGCGGCAGAGATATGTGTCACCAGCATAGCCATAGCAGCGTCGCCATTAGCAGCCAGTGCAGAGCCTGCGTTAAAGCCAAACCAGCCAACCCAAAGCATGCCAGCGCCAGTAACCGTCATAGCTAGATTATGTGGAGGCATTGCCTGCTGTGGGAAGCCTTTACGGTTACCCAGCACCAGTGCTGCAACCAGAGCGCCTACACCGGCAGTGATATGCACAACAGTACCACCAGCAAAGTCCAGCAGGCCCATTTCACCGAGCCAGCCGCCGCCCCATACCCAGTGGGTAATAGGCACATAAACAGCAATCAACCACAGGGCGCTAAACAGCAGCATGGCACTGAAGCGCATACGCTCAGCAAAGGCGCCAACAATAAGGGCTGGTGTGATAATGGCGAAGGTCATTTGGAACATGGCAAATAGGGATTCAGGGATATCGCCGGCCATTGTGCCTTCGAGTACATTGCCTAGAAATACATTATCCAGTCCACCGATAAACCAGTTAGCTGAGCCGCCATCACTAAAGGCCATACTGTAACCCACAGCAAACCAGATAACCGATGCGACGCAGGTTACTGCAAAACACTGCATTAGAACCGAGAGAACATTTTTAGAGCGTACCAAGCCGCCGTAAAACAGAGACAGGCCGGGAATGGTCATAAATAAAACAAGTGCAGTTGAAGTCAGAATCCACGAAGTGTTTGCCCCGTTTAATTCGTCGGCAAAAACTTGGGTAGATAAGGTGGTGATAAGAAGCGCAAGAATACCTTGGGCGACGAGTCGAGTACCAGATAACATTATGTTCCCTCTATAAATAAAGCACCAATATAGTGCGTAATAAGTAATCAGCTGGCCATAATTGCACCATACCTGATCAAAAAACTGCTCTGTAGGCTCTAAATGCCTACTTGTGCACTGTGATATGCAATTTATGTGCCGCATAGAATAATTGTGCACTAATCTGTTGCATTCAGATTCCCGCGCCCTGTCTATACTCTATAGAGTAATTGATTTTGAATGGAGAATGGTATGACCAATAACGATGAGCTAAAAGCTAAACTCGAAGAACTGCGCTCTGAGTTGCAAACTGCATCTCAGGTTACGCCAGCCGACCGTGACCTGTGGACTAATCTGATGACTGATATAGTCAATCTGTCTAATGCAGAGGGCGAAATCGAGCAGAGCTTCAGACCAAGCCTTGAGGAAAAAGCTGCAGCCTACGAAGTTGATCATCCAAAAGTTGCCTTTGCCGTGCGCCAAGTGCTGGACATGTTAGCCAAAATGGGGATTTAATAGAGCCTCTGAAGTCGCGTGTTGCAGCATAAAAATAATCAGGTGCTCTTGTGTTTAAATTTCTATGGTTAACCCCTCTATTACTCTCCACTCTGACCGCCTGCACATCTAATTTTGTGCCCTCCGAAGTGGGCCCCAATGGGGAATATATTGGTTGGCACTGCGAGGGCGATGTGAACTCGGAGGAAGATTGGCGCTGTGCTAAAAAGACCATGAAAGATGGTGTGCTGATCACTACACCGGTCAGTGCAGAGCCTGTAATAGTAGAGGATTCTCCAGCACAGGAGCCGGTATCTGTGGCGCTGCCAGCGGCCGCCCCTGAGACTGTATCAGAGCAGCAGCCGACGCTGAGTAGTAGCGGCTTCACCATTCAAATTGGCGCCTTTGCCAGTAGAGAGGTCGCGGCCTCGGTTATTGACGATCTGGTGTTAGAAGGCGATATGCAAATTGTCGATACACTGGTCAATGGTCAGCCTTATTCCGTGGTGGTTTTGGGGCAATACAGTTCACAAGAAGAGGCGCAGCAAGGTGCGGCACAGTTAGCCGCGCAACAAGTCAATTACTGGATACGTTCGATGAGGTCTCTTAGTGACGCAGCAGTCCAGTAATCAGTCTATCAGTCAGCGCTTGCAGACCATTATTGATTCTGACCGTCACTCGAGAAGTGCTGTGACTAAAGATATTCCCCTAGTTAACTACCTGCAATTGTGTGAGCAACTCTCTGGTCTGATCAGTGATGAGAGTGATCGTACTGCCAATTTGGCTAACTGCACTGCACTGCTGTGGCAAGAACTCGGCAATATCAACTGGCTTGGCTTCTATTTACTCAAGCGCAATAAATTGGTGCTTGGACCCTTTCAGGGTAAGCCGGCTTGCTCGCGTATTGATATGGGCAAAGGGGTCTGTGGTACCGCTGCACAGATGCTTAAAACCATTATTGTTGCCGATGTGCATCAGTTTCCCGGGCATATTGCCTGTGATGTGGCCTCCAGATCGGAGATTGTTGTGCCGCTCATTAGTGAAGGAAAGCTTATTGCGGTGCTGGATATCGATAGTCCAGAGGTTGATCGCTTTGATCATCGCGACCAGCAGGGGCTAGAGCTAATTATTCGGACCCTTCTGACGCACCTATAATAAATCTGCCTATCCGGAAACTGTTATGTCTGCCGTAAAACTATTCCAGCCACAGCTTATCTTCAAAGCGTTTAAGTACACGGTCTATGCATTGCTATCGCTTAATATCTTGCTGTTTTTCCAAGAGGAGATGCTGGCAACCGAGCAGACCTTCAGTCAGGGTATTAATCTGGTCGATATTATTCAGGGCTTTGCCTCCACTATTGATACTGCGGCCTGGATCTTATTGCTGCTGTTGTTCGAAATGGAAACCTCGGTGTTAGATGATGACAGTCTGCGTAAAACCAATGTAAAACTAACCTTCCTAGGTCTGCGTCTGTTTAGCTACGGCTTTATTGGGTATGCCCTCTACGGTTACCTCAGCAAAATGCTGCTCACCTACAATATGTCCCCTTTTGTTACCGAGGATCTTTGCGCGCTAGTGGGGCAGGGTTATTCGAGTATCGCCACATTGGATGAGTATCCGCTATTGGATTTGGAGAGCTGTGCTGCCCTGGCCGATGAGGGACTATTTAAGCTCAATGGCCAGCAGGTGTTGGGCAGTGCATCAAACTGGGTTGATATCCAATGGTTGGCTTGGGTCGATGTGATCAACTCTGCGACCTGGGTGGCAGTGGTAGTGATCTTGGAAGTGGATGTCTGGTTACAGTTGCGAGGGCGGCTACAGGGCACTGCGGTGTCGGTAAGCAAGATCGTCAAGATGGTGCTCTACGGCATACTTTTCGTCGCCGCTGCCTACTGGGGACTGCTGGGTGACTTTCTTGATTTCTGGGATGCCTTTATGTGGCTGGTGGCCTTTGTGTTTATCGAAATGAATCTATTTCAATGGCAGGCAGAGACCATTGCAAATGCGACCCAAGAGGCCAATTAGTTTGGCACGATTGCCATAATCAGTTTTGAGATGCAGGTCAGCTTGCCCTGTTCATTGGTCAGTCGGATTTCCCATACATGGGAGCGTCTACCTAAATGTATGGGCTTTGCAGTACCAGTTACCACGCCGGATGAAACTGGGCGAAGGTGAGTTGCGCTCACTTCCTGCCCCAGGCATCTGTACTTGGTAAAGTCAATTACATGGGCACAGGCAGTGCTGCCGATTGTCTCAGCCAACACCACATTAGCACCGCCATGGACCACACCATAGGGCTGAAACGTTCTTGCATCAGCAGGCATTGTGCCGGTTATAAAATCATCGCCGACTTCGGTCATCACAATGCCCAGATGATCGACAATAGTGTCCATGTTCATCTCGTTGTTCATTACATCGATGTCGGGTCTGAGGTGCCAAATACTGCTCATTACAAATCCTTAGGCTTTTAAGCGCTTGTGTTTAACTCTGGTGGGTGAAGCATCATCCCCTTTGCGTTGCAAAAAGTCCTCGTGATACTGGGTGTAGCTGCCTTCGAAGAACACCACATCGCCATTGTCTTCGTAGGCCAGAGTATGGGTAGCAATACGATCGAGGAACCAGCGATCGTGTGATATTACCATCACACAGCCGGGAAACGACAACACGGCCTCTTCAAGGGCGCGCAAGGTTTCAATATCCAAGTCATTCGAGGGTTCATCGAGCAGTAGTACATTGGCACCCTGCTTCAAGGTATTGGCCAGGTGCAGGCGACCGCGCTCACCACCGGAAAGCTCACCGACGCGTTTCTGCTGATCGGAGCCTCTAAAGTTAAAGCGACCGGCATAGGCCCGTGACGAAACTTCGTAGTTGCCAATTTTAAGCATGTCATGTCCGCCGGATATTGCCTCCCAGACATTTTGATTGTCATCGAGGTTCTCACGGCCCTGTTCCACATAGGCAACCTTGACTGTCTCACCGAGGGTGACGGTGCCACTATCGGGCTGTTCTGAGCCTGAAATCATGCGGAATAGGGTTGATTTACCTGCACCATTACCGCCGATAATGCCCACCACTGAGCCCTTGGGAATAGACAGTGATAAATTATCAATTAACAGATTGCCGCCAAACCCTTTGCTCACTTTGTCTAGCACAATAACCTTGTCACCAAGGCGCTCGCCCGGTGCGATATAGATTTCATTGGTTTCATTGCGCGACTGAAACTCTTGCGAATTAAGCTCATCAAATCTGGCCAGACGGGCCTTGTTTTTAGCCTGACGGCCCTTGGGATTTTGGCGTACCCATTCCAATTCTTGCTTGAGCGCGCGCTGACGAGATTCTTCCTGTTTAGATTCGGTCGACAGACGTCTGGTTTTCGCTTCCAGCCAGGTCGAGTAGTTACCCTCGTAGGGAATGCCATGGCCGCGATCCAGTTCTAGAATCCAGCCGGCAACATTGTCGAGAAAGTATCTATCGTGAGTGACAGCAACCACGGTGCCTGAGAACTCCTCGAGAAATTTCTCTAGCCAAAATACCGACTCAGCATCGAGGTGGTTTGTCGGTTCATCGAGCAGCAACATATCCGGTCGCGACAGTAACAGTCGGCACAGTGCCACGCGGCGCTTTTCACCACCTGACAGTGAAGTGACATCTGCATCCCAGGGAGGCAGGCGCAGTGCATCCGCAGCGACATCCAAGGCATGGTCTAAATTGTGGGCATCCCAGGCTTCAATAATGGCCTCGAGATTACCCTGCTTTTTGGCCAGTTCATCAAAGTCGGCGTCTGGGTCGGCATAGTCGACATAGACCTGCTCTAAATCCTTGAGGGCATCGACCGCTTCACGCATGCCGTCTTCAACATTGCCGCGTACGTCTTTGTCGGGATCGAGCAGAGGCTCCTGAGCCAGATAGCCAACCTTCATGCCCGGCATAGCCCGAGCTTCGCCCTGAATATCGGCGTCCAGACCGGCCATTATTTTTAAAAGGGTGGACTTACCTGAACCGTTGAGCCCCAGAACACCGATCTTTGCACCGGGGAAAAAAGACAGAGAGACGTCTTTCAGAATTTGTCGTTTTGGGGGAACAATTTTGCTCACCCGGTTCATTGTGTATACGTATTGTGCCATTGAATTATTTGCCGACTCTGTAGAAATTTAACCCTGCGAAAAGCGCCACATATGGGTGTTATATATCCAGAGTCGCATTCTACTTGAATAACCCGGAGTTACCTCCTATTTTTAATACCACCATCAAATAAATCAGGGAGATAATAATGTTTAAGCAAAATTTATTAGCGACGATTGCGGTATTTATTACATGGACAATTATAGATTTTCTGGCCCATGGCAGACTGCTTATGGAAACCTACCAGGCGACAGCACACCTATGGCGGCCGGAAGATCAGATGAACCCATTGCTGATGTCTGCGGTAACATTGATTTACAGCTTTTGCTTTGTTGCGCTGTACCAGTATTTTGTCAATCCAAAATCATTGTCCACCGGCATTAAATTCGGTGCATTATTTGGGCTGGCGTCAGGGGTGATGGCAGGGTTCGGCAGCTATGTCTATATGCCTATTTCCCTGTTTTTGGCAGAGAGCTGGTTTGCGATTCATCTTATTGAATTAACCGTTGCTGGCGTAATCGCAGGTTATCTGGTCAAGGGATCTAACGCCTGATATAGACGTTAAGCACAGCTGAATCAGAGTTCAGCTGTGCTTTTCGACTTTTACTGTTCGAGCTCCATTGTTTCGAAGGTCATGCCGGCATGGTTACTCAGACGTTCCACGAGTAAATCACCCATTGCCGTTGCCGGTGTCCAAAAACCTCCAGCCTTATCTTCAGCGGATAGATCAAAGGCCAGACACAGACCTGCCTGACCCAACATTTTAGCGGTACAGCCATAGCCTGGGTCTCGGTCTCCGGTCACCTGAACGATCAGCTGTTGACCTTTTTTATTGCGGCCATGAAGGCAAATATCAAAGTAGCCATTTAGCTGATCTTGCAGGCTCGGACCTTCACCTGGCTTGGGCAGTACATATTTTTGCATCAGGTTACGAACCGGATCAAAAATTAAGCTGCCAGCGAATGCACCTAAGCCACCAGCGATACCCAAGGCAGTGAGTCGGCCCTTGATACCCTGACCAGACAACATAGCTTCACCATAGGAGAAGTCTTTACCGTAGGCCATTTTGAGTAATGAGTTAGAGCGCAGAACCACTCGAGCATTAATCGCCTCCATAATAAAAGGCGCTACCCATGCTTGGAAATCTTCATCGAATACCGGTGCCTTAACACTGGTCTGTCGAATGGTATAGCGATGTTTTTCAGGGCACAGAATATAGGGGTTGCCCATCTGTTTGCGCAGCTCTGGATCGGCCTTGGCCGCTACGACCATCTCGATCATGCTGGCAACGGTGCCACCAGATGCACCGCCTTTCATGGCTTTAACGCGCAGTTTTACATTGTTGAAGAATTTGCCAAAGCGCTGTTTCCCCTCCTGTTGTAAAAAGTGCACGCCCAGATCAGAGGGGATTGAATCGAAACCACAGCAGTTGACAATACGTGCGCCAGATTTTTTGGCGGCCTTTTGATACCTGTCCATCATCTGCTTAATCCAGTAGGCTTCGCCTGTCAGATCGCAGTAGTCATTGCCATTTTCAGCGCAGACTTTAACCAGCAGCTCGCCATACAGAGCATAGGGCCCAACCGTGGACATAATCACTCGCGAGCGCTCACACATATCTCGCAGACCGGCTTCATCATGGGAATCGGCAATAATAATAGGGAGTTTTGCAGCACCTTCTCCGAGTGAGGCGCGCAGCTCGGTGAGCTTGGCCTCTGAACGGCCAGCAATGGCCCACTTAACTTTGCGTGTCAGTCCGATATGCTGGTAAAGGTATTCGGTAAGAATTTGGCCAACAAAACTGCTGGCGCCATAGATAACAATATCAAATTTTTTAACGGCCATTGGTGTATTTTTTCCCAAATTGCTGATTTATAGTGGTCAGTCTGGTTTTGGTCACTTCTACGAGCGGAATTTCCTTTTTATGTTGCCTATCCTTTACTCATTTCGTCGCTGCCCCTATGCAATGCGGGCTAGAATGACTTTGTGCGGCGGGAGTATAACGGTTGAACTGCGAGAAGTCAGTCTTCGATCCAAACCACAGGCAATGGTAGCCCTGTCAGCCAAAGCCACTGTGCCCGTATTGCATTTGCCCGATCAGACAGTACTAGATGAGAGCCTGGATATAATGCGCTGGGCGCTGACGCAGTCAGACCCAGATGGCTGGCATGACCCCGCACTCAATGAGCAAAGCGCCCTTTTAATTGCTGAAAACGACGGCAGTTTTAAGCGCCATCTTGACCATTACAAATACTGGGAGCGTTTTCCGGCTGAGTCGCAGCAAGATTATCGCGTCGCCGCAGAAGCGTTTTTATATAAGTTGGAGATGTTGCTCCAAGACAGCGAGTACCTGTTGAGTAATAGAATCGGTATTACTGATATCGCCATCTTCCCATTTATTCGACAGTTCGCCTTTGTCGATAAAGACTGGTTCGATCAGGCACCTTATCCTCGGCTACAGGATTGGTTGCAGAGCTTTCTCGACTCAGCACTTTTTGCCGATATTATGGGCAAGCAGCCAGCCTGGAAAGAGGGCGATCGGACACTGTTGTTTCCCTAGGTAGGGCTGCCCTTATTATGGGCTGCGCACAATATTACAGCTGATGACTAAATTAAAAGGATAGAGAATGTTCGGCTTTTTTGAACGACTGATTGAACCTTTCCCAGCACAAAAACCACAGCGTCCGCCCAGCGGAATCTATGAGTTTTGTCGCCATTACACCCGGGGTATGGAGCCCTGGTTATTGCTAATGGCCGGATTGACAGCGATTACCGCCATTGCTGAGGCGATGCTATTTGCCATACTCGGTCAGGTGGTTGATTGGTTGGCGTCAAGTGATCCCGCAACGTTTATTCAAGAGTCTTGGCTGCAACTGGTTGCCATGGGGTTTTTTGTGCTGTTGTTTATTCCTCTAACGACCGCGTTTCAGTCATTGGTTGTCCATCAAACACTGATGGGCAACTTTCCCATGTCGGTGCGCTGGAACGCCCATCGCTATCTGCTTGATCAGAGTTATGGATTTTTCCAAAATGAATTCAGCGGCCGCATAGCGACCAAGGTGATGCAGACAGCTCTGGCTGTACGCGAAACGGTGATGACATTGCTCAATGTGCTGTTGTTTGTGGTTATTTATATGATCACTGCAATAGTCCTTGTCGCCAGCGCCGATATACGACTATGTCTGCCAATAGTAATCTGGCTGGGTTTTTATATTTTGGTGCAGCGATACTTTGTGCCAAAAATGAAAAATATTGCGATGCTGCAGGCTGATGCACGTTCGTTGATGACGGGTAGAATTGTCGACAGCTACACCAATATCATCACTCTTAAATTATTTTCTCACAGCGGCCGAGAGTCCGATTATGTCAAAGAGGGCATGAGCGAATTTCTCAATACTGTGCATCCACAGATGAGGTTGGTCACCAAATTAAATGTGGTGTTGTGGAGCCTTAACATGCTGTTGATATTTTCTACCGCAGCACTGGGTATCTATCTTTGGGTCAATGGCTCAATTACGCCGGGTGCAATTGCAATTGTAATCAGTTTGGCGATCCGCCTAACCGGCATGTCGCACTGGATTATGTGGGAGATTAGCAGCCTGTTTGAAAATATCGGCACGGTCCAAGACGGTATCAATACTCTATCTCTACCCAATGCTATTACCGATAACAATGGCGCTAAAGATCTGCAGGTAAGCGAAGGCGATATCAAATTTGATGATGTCAGCTTTTCCTACAATGATGATGCTCAGGTATTTAATCGTCTCAATCTGCATATCCCCGGTGATGAAAAGGTCGGCATTGTCGGGCGCAGTGGCGCCGGTAAATCGAGTCTGGTTAGCCTAATGCTGCGCTTCTATGATATTCAGTCGGGTGCTGTGTCTATTGATCAGCAGAATATTCGTGATGTGCGCCAGGAAAGCTTGCGCGCCAATATAGCCATGGTGACCCAAGACACCTCCCTGCTGCATCGCTCAGTGCGAGAAAATATTATGTTTGGCCGACCCCAGGCCAGCGAAGAGCAAATGGTTGCTGCAGCTAAGCAGGCTCAGGCCCATGAATTTATTTTATCTTTACGAGATAACAAAGGCCGTCGCGGGTATGATGCCCACGTTGGCGAGCGCGGTGTCACATTATCGGGCGGGCAGCGGCAACGTATCGCCATAGCGAGAGTGCTGTTAAAGGACGCACCGATTTTGATACTCGACGAGGCGACCTCGGCGCTGGACTCAGAAGTAGAGGCCAGCATCCAGCAAAGCCTCAATGAATTGATGCATGGGAAAACGGTAATAGCTATCGCTCATAGATTATCTACCATCGCCGCGATGGATCGATTAATCGTCTTTGATGAGGGTAAAATTGTCGAGCAGGGCACCCATCAGCAGCTAATTGCCAAAAATGGCATCTATACCAAGCTGTGGAATCACCAGTCTGGTGGCTTTATTGGTTTCGAATAGCGGTTAGTACCGATTGTTAAATACATACTGGTAATCAAGGTTTTATGATTTCACTGAGCAATATTGAATTACGCCGCGGCATTAAACTGTTGTTGCAAGACGCTGAGCTAGTTGTCCATCCGGGTCAGCATATTGGCATTATCGGTGCTAATGGCACTGGCAAGTCGAGCCTGTTTAAGTTATTGCTCGGGCAGATTGCTGCCGACGCTGGCGAGCTATTTATCCCTAAAGATTGGTGCATTGCCCATATGGCTCAAGAGCTGGCTCGGTCGGAGCGAAGCGCCGTCGACTATGTGTTAGATGGTGACCCCGAACTGCGTAAAATCGAAGCCGCAATTGAAAAGGCTCTGGCCGATGAAGACCATGACCGGCTCGCCATTGAATATGAAAAAATGGACACAGCCAATGGTTTTGACGCCCAATCTCGCGCTGAGCAGCTACTTCATGGCTTGGGCTTCCATCAGTCCGAGGTAGGGAGGCCAGTGAATAGTTTTTCAGGTGGTTGGCGTATTCGCCTAAATTTAGCCCAGTCATTAATGAGCCCCTCTAATCTGCTGTTGCTCGATGAGCCGACCAATCACCTCGATTTAGATGCCACCCTCTGGCTTGAAAACTGGCTAAAATCCTATGCCGGTACTCTGCTTATAATCTCTCATGATCGAGATTTTATTGATAATGTAGTCGAGCGGATTGTGCATGTCGAACATCAAAAAACCAACTGCTATACCGGTAATTATTCTACCTTCGAGAGAGTGCGCAGTGAGCGGCTGGCTCTGCAGCAGGCCAGTTTTGAAAAACAACAAAAACGCCGTAAGGATGTTGAAGCCTTTGTTGCCCGATTTCGCTATAAGGCCTCTAAGGCGAAGCAGGCCCAGAGTCGATTAAAAGAATTGCAGCGCATGGAGGACAGTGCGCCAGCCCATGTGGATTCACCCTTTTATTTTAATTTTCCAGCGCCTAAAAAAGCTAATGGCGCATTGGTCAATATCAGTCAGGCTGAATTAGGCTATGGCGATAAAACGATATTGTCTCATGTCAATGTCGATTTACATCCAGGCACAAGAATTGGATTACTGGGTCCCAATGGCGCCGGTAAGTCGACATTAATCAATAGTTTGACTGGAGATTTAAATTTAATAAATGGTGTTCGTGTCTATGGTGAAAATTTAAAAGTTGGTTACTTTGCCCAGCATCAGTTAGAGGTATTAGACTTGCAGGCAAGTCCTTTTTTACATATTCAACGAATTAGTCCAACGGCGACAGATCAGCAGATAAGAAACTTTCTCGGCGGTTTTGACTTTCATAATGACAAGGCCTTAGATCCGATTAAAGATTTTTCTGGTGGCGAAAAAGCCCGGGTCGCCCTGGCCATAATTGTTTGGCAAAAGCCCAACCTTCTACTGCTGGATGAGCCAACTAACCATCTTGACCTAGAGATGCGCCATGCGCTGACCATGGCACTGCAGGGCTATGAGGGCGCATTGGTGGTTATCTCTCATGATCGTCATCTGCTGCGCAATACGGTCGATGAGTTTTATTTAGTTGCCGAAGGTTCGGTGCGAGAGTTTGACGGCGACTTAAATGATTACCAAAAATGGTTAAAAAATTATTCAAGAGTCACCGAGATTGTCGCGCCTGTTGAAGTCGCTCGCCCAGTTGATAAAAAGTTATCTCGTCAGGAGTCGGCAGAGAAACGAAAAAAGAGAGAACCGATAACAAAAGAAATCAAAAAAATTGAAACCAAAATAGAAAAACTTCAAAAGACTAATACCGAAGTAGAAGCCTTGCTAGCCGATGCAGATATTTATAGCGACGATAATAAAATTCAATTGAAAGATCTTCTTGCGCAGCAGGCAGAGATAAAGAAAGAACTTGCAGATAGCGAAGAGCAGTGGCTCGATTTTCAGGATCGGCTTGAAAAATTAGTGTAAACCTGCAGCGATTTTCTATATTTATTTTCGTATCAATTGAACTGATGGCTGGCTGTCTACTGTTTTAGTTGGTAGGATTCCTGTCCGTTAACTATTGATCTGTGGTAAACGTTATGTTTGATAAGCTAAAAAGTTCGGGTAAGGATTACCTGAACTCTGATAATAACGTTGGTGCTAGCCCTGCAGCTAGCAGCGAAAATTCAGTCTCTTACTCGGGAGTTAGTGCAATGATAGGTCCAGGCGTAAAAATTGAAGGTCAGATTACCAGCGAAGAAAATCTGGTAATAGAAGGTAACGTGAATGGCAGTATTACCGCCAAAAGCCATGAAGTGACTGTGGGAAAATCCGGCAACTTAAAAGCCAATATAAGTGCCAAGGTGATAAATATTGAAGGCATGGTAGAGGGTGATATTTCCGGCTCCGAAAAAGTTGTTATCTCAAAATCTGGCAATGTTTTAGGCAATATTCAGTCGCCTCGCGTTACCTTAGAAGATGGGGCTAAGTTCAAAGGCAGCATTGAAATGGACCCCGATGAAAAAATGCAATCTGAATTGCCTGTCACCTCCGGGTCTGGCAGTAATATACGCAGTGCTGAAGCCGCACGAGCTGACAAAAAAGCCTCTCAGGCTTAGGCATTGTTCTATGGCCTTCCTATTGCGGTGCCGCTAAATTGATGCGGCAGCTTGCCCAAGTCAGTGGCGATGAACTTCAGGCCACTCTGCCCAGCAATCTATTTCCGATGCTTTTCGAAAGGTTGCGGCTGGATGAGCGCCTGGTAGTGTTGGATATGGGGCCGGCTACTGCATCTACGGTGCAGTTTTTTAATCAATTCAAATGTCGCCTGTACTTTGTCGATCTCTACAGTGCCGACTTTGTGCTCAACCCTAAAGAAGACGCCAGTCATGAAGAGCTGGTGGCGCAGTTTCAACGGGCGATCAATCTTCCTGCCGGTACCAAAATCGACATCTGTCTGTTTTGGGATTTCTTCACCTATTTGGATGGCCCCGCATTTAAAGCCTTTATTGAAACCATAGAGCCCTATATCGTCAGCGGTACTCGGGCCCATAGCCTCGGTATCCTAAATGCCAGAAATGGCCTGCCCTATTGTGAATATGGTATTCACGGAATGGATAGATTGCGCCAGACAGCACTGGTTGGTGATCAGCCGCCTATCTACCCCCATTCCCAGAGAGACTTAAATATTTTGCTGGGCTATTTCGAAGTGGATAAAAGTCGTCTGATGCCGGATGGTCGAGTGGAATATTTTTTGCGCGAGAATCGCCATCAAAAAGCCAACCCAAATGCTTACTTCTAAGCACTAGCTCAGTTCCCAAAGCGCGAGTTTGTTTTCTGCGGTAAAAACAGTATTCAGGTTAGCTGTGTGCGGCTAAACTAGCCGCTATAAAATAATTCACAGAGGTGGGGTAGATGAAGCAGGCGATTATTATTGGCGCCAGTTCCGGTATTGGTTGGGAATTAGGCGTGCAGTTAGCGTCGAAGGGTTATCAGTTGGGATTGATGGCGCGACGCGAAAAGTGTCTGGATAAGTTGGCCGCCTCGCTGCCAGGCACCCATTTTATACAGACTACCGATGTATCCAAAGCCGAGCAGGCACAGGATGAATTAACAGCGCTGATCGATCGGATGGGCGATGTCGAGTTAATTATTATTAACTCTGGTGTGGGTTCTGCAGAAAAGAAGCTCGATTGGGTTATTGAGCGGGAAATGATTGATGTCAATATCCGTGGTTTTGCCGCTATGTCGACGGTGGCAATGAATTATTTTGTGAAACGTGGTGCTGGTCACTTGGCGGGTGTGTCCTCGGCGGCCGCGCATTTTTCCAGTGGACTGACGCCCACCTACAACGCCAGCAAGGCATTCGCGTCAAATTACCTAAATGGTATGCGTTCGAGAGCGGCGCACTCTAAGTTGCCTATTACTGTAACCACCATTGAACCCGGTTTTATTGAGACGCCCATGGTTGAGGGAAGACCGATGTGGATGGCTACAGTCGAGAAAGGTGTGGCGCAGATGGTGGCAGGGTTGGCCAGGAAAAAGAACCATATCTATATCACCAGACGCTGGGTACTGGTGGTGCGGCTGCTAAATATCACCCCAAATTGGCTTATTCGTAAATTTATATAAGAGGATGCGTTCAGGATGAACACTCGACAGATGGCACTGCTTAGCGCGGTAAAAAAAGGCACAGTGGACATGTTGCCCCTCAGTTTAGCGGTGCTGCCCTGGGGAATTCTATTTGGCTCTCTCGCCGTGCAGCGCGGGTTTAGCTGGCTGGAAGCGCAGATGTTCTCGGCGATTATATTTGGCGGTGCCGTGCAAATTGTTACGGTAGAATTGATGGCCGACAATGCCTCGCTGTTCACCATTCTTTTTAGTGCATTTATTATTAGCTCGCGACATTTTCTCTATGGCCTGACTCTCAGGGACAGGCTGAGTCCAAAGCCATTGCGCTGGCGCCTGAGTCTTGGGTTTCTGTTGACCGATGAACTGTTTGCGCTGTCAGGCGATCGCCGCGCCTACAATAATCGCTTTCGTCTCTACTATGCTCTGGGTGCAGGGGGCAGCTTCTACATAGCATGGAACCTGTGGACCTCAATCGGCATAGTGGCAGGCGCGTCGCTGCCAGACCTCACCGAGCTGGGTCTGGACTTTGCTATTGCCGCCACCTTTATTGCGCTGGTTATTCCAGAAATTAAAACAGTTGCCACATTGGTCGCCGTGCTGGTGGCCGGGCCTTCGTCGGTAATCTTTACCCTGTGGGGCTTTGAGCTGGGGTTAGTCTGCGCCGCACTGATGGCCATGTGCTCTGGCTTTTGCGTACAAAAGCTGAGGCGCCAAATATGACATTGATAACGATTTTATTGCTGGCCTGCGTCACCTTTGGCACGCGCTATTTGTTTCTCGAGGGCAAGTTGCCAGTGCGATTGGGCCCCAATGTAAGGCAGTTACTCAGTTTTAGTGGGCCGGCCGTGCTGACAGCTATCTGTATGCCGATCGTTTTTGTGCATAATCAACAGCTCGACATCAGCCTCGGCAATCCCTATCTATGGGGCGCTAGTGCCGCCACGGCAGCAGCTTATAAAACCGCTAATATTTATTGGACTGTGGGTCTTGGAATCATCGTTTTTATCGTTGCTGGCTATCCAATTTAAGCTTGTGATCTAGCATAAGCGAGAACGCGGTAGTCACTAAAAGCTGGGTCAGTACTAACAAAAGGTTACTGCCTTGGCGGAACCTCCTTGATACTATACTCAAAAAAACGAGAGAATTTAATTATGATTCCAAGAAACCTCTATGACTCCGACCATGAAATGTTTCGCGACAGCCTGCGCAAGTTTATTGAAACTGAAGCCATGCCCCACCACGAGCAGTGGGAAAAAGACGGCATGGTCAGTGATGAAATTTGGCTAAAGGCCGGTGAGCAGGGCTTTTTATGCCCAATGATCCCGGAAGAGTATGGTGGCTTGGCGACAGATTTCCGCTACAACTGCATTGTTAATGAAGAGATTGGCCGCTCCGGTTGTACCGGCCTTGGCTGGACCTTGCACAATGATATTACCGTGCCCTATATCGTCCGCTACGGCACTGAAGAGCAAAAGAAAAAGTATCTGCCGCGTTTTATCACCGGCGAGCTGATTACAGCAATTGCCATGACCGAGCCCGGCGCCGGTTCGGATTTGCAGGGCACCAAAACCACAGCCGTGTTGGATGGCGATCACTATATTCTCAATGGCTCCAAAACCTTTATTACCAACGGCCAAAAAGCCGGTCTGGTGATTGTAGTAGCCAAAACCGATACCACAGCTGGCTCCAAAGGCATCAGCCTGTTTCTGGTCGAAGCCGACCTGCCCGGATTCAGCAAAGGCCAAAACCTCAATAAGCTGGGCCTAAAAGCCCAAGACACCTCAGAACTGTTTTTCCAGGACGTAAGAGTCCCCAAAGAAAACCTGCTGGGTGAAGAGGGCAGAGGGTTTATCTACCTGATGCAAGATCTGCCCCAGGAGCGTCTATCGATTGCCGTAGGTGCAGTGGCTAATGCCAAGGCTATTTTGGAGGCCACCATTGACTACACCAAAGAGCGCAAAGCTTTTGGCACCACAGTGGCCTCATTCCAGAACACCCAGTTTAAACTGGCCGAGCTGTCGGCCGAGATAGACTGCGCCGAAGTGTTCACCGACCGCTGCACCGAGTTGCTGCTGGAAGGCAAGCTCGACACGGTAACAGCCTCCAAAGCAAAACTATTGACCACCGACTTGCAGTGCAAGGTAGCGGACGAATGTTTGCAGCTATTTGGCGGTTGGGGCTATATGTGGGAATACCCAGTGTGCCGCGCCTTTGCAGATTCAAGAATCCAGCGTATCTATGGCGGCACCAATGAGATTATGAAGTTGATTATCTCGCGGGAATTGATGAAGTAGGCAGCAGCGACAATCCCGTTACCCGGGATCTCTTCCCAAGAGCATAGAGATCCTTCATTCGCTGCGCTCTTTCAGGACGACAAAGTTTATACCACCCACCGTCATCCTGAGTCTCCCACCGTCATCCTGAGCGCAGCGAAGGATCTCTTCCCGAGAGCATAAAGATCCTTCAGTCGCTGCGCTCTTTCAGGACGACAAAGTTTATGTCACCCACCGTCACCCTGAGTCTCCCACTGTCATCCTGAGCGCAGCTAAGGACCTCGAGCATAGGGATCCTTCAGTCGCGGCGCTCCTTAAGGGTGGCGGAGTTAGGAATCGAGGCGATTTAGTACTTGCCTAAGTTGAGTGGCGCTGGGCCTTGTTTTGTAATCTTCGCCAATATAAAACCACTGCACTATTCCCTGGTCATCCAGCAGTATCATTGCTGGGTGGGGCAGTTCTTCATCTCTGCGGATGCCGTAAAGGTCTGTCACTTTTAAGCCTGCATCGGACAGGAACTGGTACGGCCGGTCCATGCGGTCGGCCATTTTTTGCATATCGGTGGCGTCATCTGGGCTGATGGCGAGCACCTGATAGCCGCGCTTCTCAAGCTCAGGCAGCATGGTTTGAATATCTTGCAAATGACCGACACAGAATGGGCACCAGTGGCCTCGGTAAAAAATCATTAGCACTTTGGTGCCACGCAGTTCTGACAGTTTTACCCAGTCGCCATTCAGTGATTGCAGGTTAAAGTTTGGTGCGGCTTTGCCTGCTTCCAGTTTGACACCGGCTACGTCGGTGTAGCCGCTGTCTGTGATGATGGCTTGTTCAGGCACTGGGTCGTTGTCGCAAGCTGCTAGCAGTGCCATGGCACAGGCGATCAGGGCGTAGTGTTTTATCTTCATTTTATTCATCCTTGTTTGGGTTAATTAATTTTTGATTAACGCTTAGTCCTTGTATGAAGGGTCTACCTTTTCTATCAGCCGGGTAAAGGCTTTGAATTCTAGTTCGCCGCTTGGTCCGCCCATGGCTTGCATGGCCATTAGTTGTTCTGATTTGGCTAAAATCTCGGGACCGACGGGGATACTGGGTCGACCGGTTGAGTCTGTGGTCACCTGTACCTGACAGGCGCGCTCCATGGCCCAGAGATTTTGGAAGGCTTCAGGAATACTGCGTCCACCCGCTAACAGGCCATGATTGCGCAGAATCATCAGACTCTTGTCACCCAGGTTGGCGATCAGGCGCGGCTTCTCGTCGTCCATAACCGTAATACCCTCAAAGTCATGATAGGCGATCTGATTGTGCAATAGGGCTGAGTAGAAGTTGTCGGTGCGCAGCCCCTCTTGGGTGCAGGCCACGGCCATACCGGCATTGGTGTGGGTGTGGGCAATACATTGAATATCTGGGCGCGCGGCATGGATGGCGGTGTGGATAACAATACCTGCTGGATTTACGGCGTAGTCTGTATCTTCAACGATATTGCCATCGATATCGACCTTGACCAGATTAGAGGCTTTGACTTCGCTGTAGTGCAGGCCATAGGGGTTGATCAAAAAATGATGTTCGGGTCCTGGCACCTTGGCGGTAATATGGTTAAAAATCATTTCGCTCCAACCTATATGGTCGAAGATTCTGTAGCAGGCTGCCAGCTGTACTCGCAGTTCTTGTTCTGTCTGTGCCATTAGTTTGCCCTCTTTACAAATTTAGTCAGTATTACAATCTGTGTGCCGTTTACTCGGCCTTCTATATGCTCTTCATTGCTTGCTGCCAATGAAATATTGCGTACTGCTGTGCCTCGTTTGGCGGTAAAACTAGTGCCTTTAACATTCAGGTCTTTGATCAATGTGACCGTATCTCCGGCGTTCAGTATTGCGCCATTACTGTCTTTATGAACAATGGCACTGTCATCGTCAGTGCTATCTGACTTAGCCCAGGCAAGGGTCTCATCATCCAGATACAGCATTTCCAGCAGATCTTGGGCCCAGCCTTCGGCGCTCAGTCTGTTGAGCATGCGCCATGCCATCACCTGCACGGCTGGCACCTGGGACCACATGCTGTCGTTCAGGCAGCGCCAGTGATTCACGTCGACCTTTTCAGGATTATTGATCTGATCATTGCAGATGTCACAGATTAACAATGACTGCTCAGTGCTGCCATCGCCATTGGGTGGAATGGAATAGGCGGACAGGTTGTCATGATTGCCGCAGAGTTCGCAGGTGGAGTTGCTGCGGCTGTGGAGGTCGGTCATTACTTGGGCTGCTTATGCATCGGGTAGGCAACCATTATAGCGATGTTTTATCAGTTGGCACTCATCAGGGCTTTGGCCGCGGCCCAGCCTGACTGCACGGCGCCTTCGAATCTTGGCCCGGCAAAGGCGTCTCCGGCCAACGCCAGTGGTGGCAGTTCGGTTGCTTCGCTCAGCAGCATGCAGGGGTCGTCGTCGACAATGGTGGGTTTGCTATAGCGCCAGCCATGTACCTGATAATCGGTAACTCGGGCATTGCCAAGATACTGTGCGGCAGCATCAATAAGTTGCTGGCCAATCTCCATACGGTCATGGTCCAAATGCTGGGCACTAAACTCGCCGCTGCCATGGATGGTGACTGCGGGTATTTCGGAGACACCTTTTTGCAAATTGTCGCTGATCCAACTGATGGGGCCATCTTCCATAGCGATGGCGCCCGGGACTTCTATGGCTGTGGGGCCGTCGAGAATGGCCATAACGGCAATGCAGCTTTCATATTCAATGCGCTCCAGACGCGCCTGTTTGTCGGCAGGCACGGCAATATTGCCAGTGGCCAGAAGATCGAGGGTCTGTGGCACTGGGGAGGTAATCAGCAGTTTATTGGCGGTGACTGTTTCGCCATTATCTAATTCGGCACGCCACTGGGTTTGCTGCTGAGTTATGGTCTCAACTCTGATATTGCGCATAACATCGATATCTGTTGCCAGGTGTTTGGCCACTGCGGTCATGGTGGGTACGCCGCGATATCTCGGATGGCCATTGGGTTGCCCAGGGTAGCTGCTGTACCATTCTTCGGCTACGCCGGCCTCTATCCAGCTAGCAACAGCGGCTTTAAATCTGGGCTCTCTGGCAGTCATAAATTGCGCGCCATGGTCAAAGGTGGCCTCGCCGATTCGTCGGCCGGCTAAACGTCCACCCAAACCTCTGCCTTTATCGATCACCAACACGCTGTGACCTGCCTGTTGCAAATCATTGGCTGCGCTGAGTCCGGCAAGACCAGCGCCGATAATTAAAATGTCGGTGTTATAAGAGGTGGGCATAGTGTTAGGGCTTATTGTTTTTTAGCATTAGATTTGCAGCGAACTGAGCAGTAGCGAACTTCGTCCCAGACTTTTTCCCATTTTTTACGCCAGGTAAAGGGGCGTTCGCATACGGGGCAGACTTTGCTGGGCAGGTCAGATTTTTTACGCATTTTCGCCATGGCTGGATTATGACAGGTTTTATGGGCCTTAGGTCAGGCAGCGGCCAAAGCTGTTCCCGCTAGCGTGATGCGGTGCATCAACCGCATTTGACCCTGATAGTCATTGTTGGCCATATGCCAGGTACAGCGGTTATCCCAAAAGGTGACAGAGCCGGGCTGCCAATTAAAGCTGCAGGTAAATTGCGGCTGGGTCACATGGGCGTAGAGCTCGTCCAACAGTTCGCGGCTCTCGGTAAACTCCCAGCCTTCGAATTGAATGGTATGGCCGGGATTAACGTAGAGTACCTTGCGCCCACTCTGTGGATGACGAATTACCACCGGGTGAGTGGCGTCTCCCACACGATCCATGCCACCCAGCTGTTCGGCTAGGTCGGTCATGCGGTAGAGGCCATTTTCGCCGTAGAGATGAGTATTGGAGTGCACGGCGCGCAGGTTTCCAATGCGCTTTTTTAGACTGTCTGGCAGCGCGTCGTAGGCTGCTGCTAGATTGGCAAAATGGGTATTGCCGCCGGTTTCTGGCAATGTGCGAGCCACTAAAATACTGCCCAGTGCTGGTTCATCATCGTAGGAGTGGTCGGTGTGCCAGCCGCCGCCAATATTGGTTTGCTGGGTTTTCTCTTTGCGCACCTCGGCAATCTCTAGGTGCTCTGCGGTGGTTTTAAAAAACTTGTTCACCACAATGGTGCCAAAGCGGCGGGCAAAGCGCAGATGTTCTTCCGGGGGTAGTTCTTGATCGCGGAAAAACAGCAGGCCATGCTCGCTGAATGCACTGCGCAGTTCGTTTAGCTGATTATCGGTCATGGTGGCTAACTGCAGATCACTTACCACTGCGCCGCAGTTTTCAAAAGGGGATACCTGCATAGCTATCTCTTATTGTTTTGATATGAGGTTATTGGAGCACTTTATGGGGCTGCTGTCATCCTGAGCCTAGCGAAGAGCTTGAAGATACTTCGCTGCTCTCAGTATGACTCATTGGCCACTCTGTCATCCTGAACGCAGTGAAGGATCTCATACATCTTAAGCCGCAGCTAATTTCACGCTATGAACTTTACCTAGTTCAACCGTCTGCTTGGCATGCCACAGATCGTAGGCATTTTGCATAACCAGCCAACTTTAGGGGCTGCGACCGAGGGCTTTGGATAGACGTAATGCCATTTCAGGGCTAATACCGCTTTGGGCCTTTAATAGTCGGTTTAACGTTGAGGGTGCAACATTGAGCTGTTGCGCTAGAAATCGGCAGCTCAAGCCACTCGGCTGCATATAAGTGGCACGAATAAATTCGGCTGAATGAGGTGGGTTGTGCATAGTCATTAGTGGTAATCCTCATAATTTAGGATGTAAGCATTGCCATCGATAAACTGAAAAGTCATCCGCCAGTTTCCGCTGACCTTTATGGACCAGCAGCCTTTTCTCGAACCTTTTAACGGATGAAGCCGGTACCCCGAAATATCCATATCATCAACAGTTTGTGCAGTATCAAGGGCAGTCAATTGCATGCGCAATCTGGAGCTATGCCGATGCTGAATACCTTTGGGTAAATGGCACCTCGGTTTGCCGCGCTTTTAAATAGTACTTTCTCTATTGTACGAGCGAGAGCAAAACGATAATGATCAGACAGAGTATTGGGGGAATAGCCAGTAGGGCTGAAACAAATATTACAATATGACGATCCAGTTTTACCATGGGTGCAGAAACCTCCTGTTGCTGTAAACACAGGCAGAGGTTATGTCATCTGCTGAGATGTTTCTTTGATCTATATCTATCAACTATCAATGGCAAAAAATTCTATATGCTCAATAATGCGCTGATATGTTTTTGTATTTCCGGAACTGTCTCAGCCTCAAACCATGGATTTTTGCGCAGCCACAGATTATTTCTGGGGCTGGCGTGAGGCAGCGGAATTTTGCTTGGCCAGTGCTGGCGCCAGTTTTTTACAAGTGCGGTGACGGTGTCGGGTTTTCCGGCAAAGTGGTAGTCATGGGCGTATTTTCCGATCACTAATGTGGTTTCGATATTGGGTAGCTGTTGCAGTAGCTTCGCGCGCCAGGTTGTGGCACATTCCGGCCTTGGTGGCAGGTCTCCAGACTTACCTGTGCCGGGAAAGCAAAATCCCATGGGCACTATGGCAAATAGCTTTGGGTTATAAAATTGCTGTGGCTTGACGCCCAGCCAGTCTCGCAAACGGTCGCCGCTGGGGTCATCGAAGGGGATACCGGAGGCGTGGACACGTCGGCCTGGTGCCTGGCCAGCGATCAGTATTTTAGCATTGGCATCAACCTGTATCACTGGTCTTATGCCATGGGGCAAATAAGGCTCGCAGAGCCTGCAGTTGCGTATATTAGAGGTAATTGGCGGCAGAGACATCACTGCGCATCTCTTAGTATTTCTTCGCGCTCTCTGAGATAGTCTTCATAGCTTTTTTTTGGAGCCTCCAAGCATTCTTGGTCAAGCGGGGGTGGTAGCATTTTACATTGATGACGATGATGTCCCTCAATTGAATTATACAAATTTTTTTGAGTACAGCCGGTTAGCACAAGGCTGAAAAATAAAAAAATTAATGAGCAGAACTTCATTCGATCTATCTCCCTGATAAATTAAATCCTTACTTATGCGCGGATTTATTTAGGACGTCCTTGTCAGTTTTTAGCTTACTTATCGAGGCTCCAGATACCTGGACCACGCGCAGCAATAAATAAAAATGCAAAGCAATAAAGTGCCGCAAGCTCACCACCATTTAGCATAGGGTGGATATTATTCATGCCATGAACCATCCAGTAAGCTACGGCCATGGTACCACTGCAAATAAAGGCCGCTGGTCTGGTAAGCAAGCCAATCATAACCAGTAGGCCGCCGACGACTTCGATAGTGCCAGCTGAATACATTAATGGGCTTAGGGGATAGGGAAATTCTTTTGGGAAATCAAATAGCTTTTGTGCACCGTGCCAGATAAATAAAAATCCGGTGATAATTCTGAGCAGTGCGTAGGCCTGATCTTCTCGTCCATCTAACAGATTGTCTAGAAACTTCATTTTTTACCCCTTGTTTTAGTTTTATCGAAATTACCGACTAAGTTATAACAGTATTTTGGGGGCTATGTCATCACTTTATAAATTGCGCCCATACTCCCAGTGGTTGCCAGACTTTATCCAGATCCCTTTTTGCCTCGGCGGCACTGTCCTTGAGAATGTCCCGACTATAACGAAAAAGAAATGCGGAGGCGCGCATATTGGCGGCGCAGTGGAGCCAAATTTTTTTATCTTTTGACTGGGCCATAGCTTCAACAAAAAGCGCAAATTTACGTTCCGATGGCTTAAAAAAATTCACTGGAATATGGATATATTGCATGGACAATTCGTGCACCGCTGCGGCTTCGTCGCGCAGAGAGTTTTCGGCATTATTGGGGGCCAGATTAATGATGACTTCATATCCGGCAGCTTTGATACTGCTGAGTTGCTTTTCTGTGGGCTGGCCGGAGGTGGACAGATGACTGTTAATGGGCAGGTAGTTAAAGATACTGTTCAGCGATTTGCGGGTAAAGCGACGAGGGCTATATTGGTCCGCCAGGGTAAGCAGGTACCCCAGCGTGGTCTTTACTGTTTTGGTTTTGGCGCTCAAAGGGCTCCGGCGGTTTTTAGTGCGCTCACATAGTCAGCGCCGTGGCCGTGCTGGCTGGCGATTTGGGCTAATGTATGGCCCTCGGGATTGGTGGCATTGAGGTCGTGGCCGGCCTGAGTAAAGAAGGCTAAAAAGGTGGCAAAGTTACCGACGTTCATGCCGCGATAAGCTTTTTCCAAAAGATGAAAGTCGGTGCTGACTCCAGCTGGAGCCTCATAATTTAAAAAGCTTTTTACGCGCTCGTCATCAAATACTTCACCGAGGACTTTTTGCTTGTCTTTCTTGAGTGACATGGATTTCCTTAAATTTTAAAGTAGTTCGTTAAGTTTTTTGGCCAGTATTTGATTGACCTGCTGAGGGTTGGCCTGGCCCTTTGAAGCTTTCATAATCTGACCCATAAACCCACCCAGCTTTTTCTTGCGCTTGGCTTCGTCGGTATTAATATAGTCATCTACCATGGTCTGATTAGCTGCCAGCACATCGGCGACCATCTGTTCTAATGCACCGCTGTCAGAGACCTGCTTAAGTCCGCGCGCTTCAATAATCTCATCGGCGCTGCCTTCACCAGCCCAAATTCCTTCGAACACTTCTTTGGCCATTTTTCCGGAGATGCTGTTATCGGCGATACGCGTGATCAGGCCAGCTAGTTGCTGCGCACTCACCGGGCTGTTGGTAATACTGAGGTCTTCACTGTTCAGACGCGCCGACAGTTCGCCTATGGTCCAATTGGCGGCTAGCTTGGCGTCGCTGCAGGTGGAGGCCGCCGCTTCAAAGTACTTGGCCATCGCTGCATCGCTGCTGAGTATTCCCGCATCATAGTCGGACAAGTTGTACTGCTGAGTAAAGCGCGCCTGCCGAGCGTCTGGTAGCTCTGGCAGATTGCGACGCAGTTCGGCGACCTGTTCGTCGCTGACGATCACTGGCAGCAGATCTGGGCAGGGGAAATAGCGGTAGTCGTTGGCTTCCTCCTTGCTGCGCATGGAGCGTGCTACTTTGGTTTCGCCGTTATATAAGCGAGTTTCCTGGACGATAGCACCGCCATCTTCAATTACATCAATCTGGCGTTCCACTTCTCGTTTAATCGCTTCTTCCATAAATTTAAACGAGTTGAGGTTTTTGGTTTCGGTTCTGGTGCCCAGAATATCAGTGCCGCTGGGCTTTACTGAAACATTGACATCGAAGCGCATACTGCCCTGCGACATTTCGCCGTCACAGATTCCCAGCGAGGTGACAATGCTGTGAATTTTTTTGGCAAAAGCGATCGCTTCTTCGGCATTATTCATGTCGGGTTCGGATACGATTTCAATCAGCGGGGTCCCGGCGCGATTTAAATCGATACCTGAAAACTTACTGCTAAAGTTGCCCTCATGAAGCGACTTGCCAGCGTCTTCCTCCAGATGAGCATGGTGGATACGCACATTTTTTGTGCTGCCGTCAGCGAGCTGTATCTCGACATTGCCGCGACCGACAATAGGTTTTTCCAACTGCGTGGTCTGGTAGCCTTTGGGGAGATCTGGGTAGAAGTAATTTTTGCGCTCGAACGCTGAGACCTGGCCGATCTCTGCATCGATAGCCAAGCCAAACATAATGGCGTAGTTAACCGCCTGTTTATTGAGCACTGGCAGTGTTCCGGGCATAGCCAGATCAATGGCGCAGGCCTGAGTGTTGGGTTCGGCACCATAGGCGGTGCTGGCGCCAGAAAATATTTTGGTTTTGGTGGCAAGCTGCACATGAATCTCCAGCCCGATAACTGTATCCCAACTCATGAGGCAACTCCCGCTGGCGCTAAATCATGCCATTCGGTAATCTGCTGGTATTGGTGGGCGGCATTGAGAATGAGCGCTTCATCGAAGTAATTGCCAATTATTTGTAAGCCAACCGGCTTGTCTTCAACCATGCCGCAGGGAATCGACATACCGGGTAGGCCGGCCAGATTGGTGGCGATGGTGTAGATATCTTCCAGATACATAGCGACTGGATCATCACCCTTAGAGCCAAATTTAAACGCTGGCGATGGGCAGGTTGGGCCCATAATCAGATCGACCTTTTCAAAGGCGCTGACAAAATCCTGCTGAATCAGCTGACGTACCTGCTGGGACTTGCCGTAGTAGGCATCGTAGTAACCGGCAGACAGACAGTAGGTGCCGATCAGAATACGCCGCTGCACTTCTTCGCCAAAGCCTTCGGCGCGGCTGCGGCAGTACATATCCTGAAGGTCTTTGGGGTCTTCACAGCGATAGCCGTAGCGCGAGCCATCAAAGCGCGACAGGTTGGCTGAGGCTTCGGCTGGGGCGATAACATAGTAGGCCGGTACGGATAGCGCTGAGTTGGGCAGGCTGATCTCGACCAGCTCTGCACCCTGTTCTTCCAGCTTGGCTAGTGCGGCGCGAACCGCTTGTTCGGTGCCTGCATGCAAACCTTCCGAGAAATACTCTTTTGGCACACCGATACGCAGACCTTTTACCGAGCTATTTAAATCGGCGGTGTAATCCGGTACTTCGCGGTCAATGCAGGTGGAATCTTTATCGTCGTAACTGGCCATGCAGTTCAATAGTAGTGCGCAATCTTCAGCAGTGCGGGCCATTGGGCCGCCCTGATCGAGGCTTGAAGCAAAGGCAATCATGCCCCAGCGCGATACCCGACCATAGGTAGGTTTAATACCGCTAACGCCGCACAGTGCTGCCGGCTGGCGAATAGAGCCACCGGTATCCGTAGCTGTGGCACCTGGTGCCAATCTTGCGGCAACTGCAGCTGCAGAGCCACCAGATGAGCCGCCGGGCACTGAGTCAGTGGCCCAGGGGTTTTTTACCGGGCCATAAAAACTCGTTTCATTGGACGAGCCCATAGCAAACTCATCCATATTGGTTTTTCCCAGCACGACTGCGCCAGCCTGTTCGAAATTTTCGACCACGGTGGCGTTGTAGGGAGGGATAAAGTTGTCCAGCATCTTCGAGCCACAGCTGGTGCGCACCCCGTCAGTGCAGAAAATATCTTTGTGCAAAATGGGAACGCCGCATAAATCTGGGGCATCGCCTGCAGCCAAGCGCTGGTCTGCGGCAGCCGCGGCTTTTAGCGCCTGCTCGGCAGTGACGGTAATCACAGCATTGTATGCAGGATTGAGGCTGTCAATACGATCTAAAAAGTGCTGAGTTAATTCAACACTGGTAAATTCTTTGCTCTGAAGCCCTTTAATAAGCTCGGCAATGGTGAGGTTATGCATTCTATCTGGGCCCATTTATTCTATGACTTTGGGCACTAAAAATAGGCCATCTTCGGTTTCTGGCGCGGTGGCCTGCAGCGCTTCGCGCTGATTGAGCTCGGTGACTTCATCTTCACGCAGGCGCTGAGTGGCCTGCATTGGGTGCGACATCGCGTCTACGCCCTCGGTATTTACCGCTTGCAGCTGATCTACAAGACCTAAAACGCTGCTCAGTCGCTGTGATACTTCGGTAATGGTGCTTTCATTGATTGCAATACGCGAGAGTGTTGCCAGTTTTTCAATTTCTTGTCGTTCGATACTCATTGTTTAGCCTGTTTATTCGCCAGTCTATTTGCTTGTATTTCTTTTGCTAAATGACATGATGCGCAAAAGTCGCATAGTACAGCAACTGGTCTGGTTAGGCGACGGGCTGTTATGCTCAAATACAGCCATTTCAGAGGGTTTTTTGGCCTTTTTTACTCGATTTAACTCAGATGTAGGAAGTTTTTTTCTAGATCAGCTAGAATCCTTGCCAATTATAAGAAAACAGCCTGCTGGCGCTTGATCTGGCCCTTCGGCGCTGTTAAATTTTGATGCTTAAATTTGAGTTGCTTGTGTCCTTATTCACGAGCCGCCACTGAGGATGCTCTGTTGATGTTGTTTAAAAAAATTCGCGGCTTTTTTTCCAGCGATCTTTCGATTGACCTTGGAACTGCAAACACCCTGATATATGTGCGTGAGAAGGGCATTGTTCTCAATGAACCCTCTGTGGTTGCTATTCGCCAGCATCTGGGCCAAAAGATTGTGGAAGCTGTAGGTGTTGATGCGAAGCGCATGTTGGGTCGTACTCCGGGCAATATTACTGCGATTCGCCCGCTTAAAGATGGCGTTATTGCCGACTTCCAAGTGACTGAGAAAATGTTGCAGCACTTTATCAAGAAGGTCCATGCTAAGAGTCTGGTGCCACCGAGCCCCAGAGTGCTTATCTGCGTTCCCTGTATGGCCACCGAAGTTGAAAAGCGGGCGATTAAAGAATCTGCATACAGCGCTGGTGCGCGCGAGGTATTTTTGATTGAAGAGCCAATGGCTGCTGCCATTGGTGCCGGACTGCCGGTCGAAGAGGCCGTGGGTTCAATGGTTGTGGATATCGGTGGTGGTACTACTGAAATTGCAATTCTGTCTCTCAACGGTGTGGTGTTCTCTGATTCGGTACGTATTGGTGGTGACCGTTTTGACGAGGCTATTGTCAACTTTGTCCGTCGCAAGTACGGCAGTGTGATTGGTGATACTACTGCTGAGCGAATTAAAATGGAAATTGGTGCAGCTTATCTAGCCAAAGAGGTGCGCGAGATTGACGTGCGTGGCCGCAACCTCGCCGAAGGTGTTCCCAAGAGCTTTACTTTGACCAGTGATGAAATCCTTGAAGCACTGCAAGAGCCTCTGGCTGGCATAGTGCAGGCGGTAAAGCGGGTGTTAGAACAGTCCCCTCCTGAGTTGGCATCAGATATTGCCGAAACTGGCGTTGTCTTGACCGGTGGTGGTGCTCTGTTGCGAGATCTCGATCGTCTGCTTACCCATGAAACTGGCCTGCCGGTTATTCTGGCGGAAGAGCCGCTTACCTGTGTAGCGCGCGGCGGTGGTGAAGCGCTGGAGATGATGGATAACAGAAGACTGGATACGCTCACTTACTAACTATCAGTACCAGCCCGGTGTTGGTTGGTATTCGGGAGTGGATTTATTAAAAGAGTTTTTGCTAAATCATCCTCTCCGATCCGAAAGCTTCTGATCGTCAGTCTTATTGCGTGCGGTCTAATGGCTGTCGACAGTTACACCAGTCTGCTTAGCCCTATCTATAAAATTGTCGACAATGCTGTTCGTCCCCTCTACTGGATAACCAACATCCCCAGTCGCATTCAGGAATGGGGAAAAATAAGCGGCACCTCCAGAGCCGATCTCGAACAAAACAATATTCGTCTTGAGCAAGAGAGCTTGATTCATCGCGGGCAGTTGCAGCGAATGTCTGAACTCGCCGCTGAAAATCTGCGCCTGCGCCAATTATTAAACGCGACCGAGTTGCTGATGGACAGTGTTTTGGTGACTGAGGTTATTGGTGTTTCTCCCAGCCCGCAGGGGCATACAGTGACTATTGATCGTGGTCGTGATGACGGTGTCTATGTGGGTCAGCCCCTGCTTGATGCCGAGGGCCTTATGGGCCAAATTATTTCTGTTTACGGTGGCCACAGTGTGGCGCTGTTAATTACTGATAGCACCCATGCCTTGCCGGTGCAGGTGCTGCGCAATGGCGTCCGCTCAATTGCTGAGGGGACATCTGACTACAATCGTATGACACTGAGATTTGTTTCCCCCACCGCCGATATTGTTGAGGGAGACCAGCTGGTAAGCTCGGGTTTAGGTGGACGCTTCCCGGTGGGTTACCCCGTTGGCACAGTGGCCAGTATTGCACAAAAGCCCGGTGCCAATTTTGTCTATGTCGAGGTTGATCCTTCAGCTGAGCTCGATAGAAGCCGACACCTGCTTTTGGTTTTCACATCAGGTAGCGACCGAACTCGTGGTCTGCAATGAAGCCGATAAATTTCATTGGGCCGATGATCGCCTCATTAGTCATTGCTGTTATCTTTCAGCTTCTGCCCGCGTCCGGGGATTGGATTTTGTGGAAGCCAAATTTCCTCCTGATGGTCACTATAGCCTGGATACTTTACGTGCCGACGCAGTTTGGGATTGGCTTTGCCGCTGCTGTGGGTCTGTTAGCTGACACCTTATTTCGTACTATTCTCGGCCATTATGTGCTGGTTTTTGCGCTCTGCGGCGCTGCGGCTTATCTGCTCAGTCGCTGGCTAACCTATTTTTCGATATTCCACCGAATGTTTTTGGTGCTGGTGCTAGTGGTTTTTGCTGAGTTAGTTCAGGCCATGTTATTTTCGGTTTGGGAAATTCCCATGACACTGGGCCACCTTCCGGCTATTGGCCTGACATCTGCGCTGTTGTGGCCGCTGATCGACATGCTGATTGCTCGGGTCAACTTGTACTACCGCTAAAGGTTTTCTGCGTGTCACTATCTCCTCTAACACCAACTGATCTAAAAAATGCTGACCTGATACTGGCATCGGCCTCGCCACGGCGCAGTGATTTGCTGAAGCAGATCGGCGTACATTTTGTGATTGCTGCAGCGGATATTGATGAGAGTCAACGGAGCGCAGAGCCAGCCATTGACTATGTGGCGCGGCTTGCTCTAGAGAAAGCGCAGGCCGGTTGGCACCGCCATATGCCGACGATACCAGTACTTGGCGCCGATACCATTGGTCTGTGGAATAGCAAGGTTTTTGGCAAGCCGACAGACTGTGATGAGGCTGTCGCCATGTTGCAGTCGCTGTCTGCCTCTACTCATCAGGTGTTATCGGCAGTAGCAATAGTTAATGAGCAAAGATCGGAGGTGGCGATTTCGAAAACCTCGGTTACTTTCCGCACAATCTCCGTAGATGAGTGTCTGAGGTACTGGAAAACCGGGGAGCCTCAAGGCAAAGCGGGTGCCTATGCCGTTCAGGGTTTTGGTGCAACCTTTGTTGCCCATCTGGAAGGCAGTTATAGTGGGGTCGTTGGGTTGCCTTTGTTGGAAACGCAGCGTTTATTAGAGAAATTTAATGTGCCGACTTGGCAACAGTAAAATTTAAAAAAAGCGTTACCGCTAAAAATTGGAAACCCCTATGAGCCGAGAAATCCTAATCAATATTACGCCGATGGAAACTCGCGTAGCCTTAGTTGACAACGGTGTACCGCAAGAAATTTCGATTGAACGCAACCAGCGAAGTGGGCTGGTTGGGAATATTTATAAAGGCAAAATCGTTCGCATTTTGCCAGGTATGCAGGCTGCGTTTGTCGATATAGGTGTTGAGCGTGCCGGTTTTCTGCATGTTGACGATCTGCTTGCCAGCAAACCTAAAACCAAGGGTGAATCGGGAGAATCAGAGAGTCCTAAAATCCAAGACCTTCTCCACGACGGCCAAAAAATACTGGTGCAGGTCATCAAAGATCCCATTAACAGCAAAGGTGCCCGACTTACAGCACAGCTCTCAGTCGCTTCGCGCTATCTGGTGTATATGGATGGTGGCGAGCACATAGGTGTTTCTCAACGTATTGAAGATGAGGATGAGCGCGAACGACTGAAAGTCATAGTAGCAGCTACCACTGAAGAGCTGGCTGCTGAAACGCCCGTCAAACGGCAAAAAACTACCATTGAAATACCTCAGCGTCGTGGCAGCTATATTTTACGTACAGCTGCAGAGGGCGCGAGTGCCGACGAGCTGCGTGTTGATATACGCTATCTACATCGCGTCTGGCAGCACCTGATGGAAGTGCAGTTAGAGGCTGAGGTACCCAGCTGTCTCTATGAGGAACTGCCACTTTATAAACGCGTATTGCGTGATATGGCGAGTGCAGAGGTTGAAAAAGTACTGGTCGATTCGAGGGAGGTACTTGATCTACTGGTAAAATTTGCCAATAAATTTAGCCCCGAAATTGCCAGCCTGCTCGAGCATTATCCGGGTGAGCGGCCGTTGTTTTATCTCTATGGTATTGAAGACGAAATTGCCAAGGCACTGCAGCGTTCGGTGATGCTAAAGTCCGGTGGACATCTGGTGATTGACCAAACTGAGGCGATGACAACAGTCGATGTAAATACCGGTGCCTTTGTTGGTCATCGAAATCTTGAAGAGACTGTTTTTAAAACTAATCTGGAAGCGGCAGCGGCGACCGCGCGACAAATGCGTATGCGTAATTTGGGCGGTATAATTATTGTTGATTTTATCGATATGCAAAACGCGGAGCATCGTCGTCAGGTATTGCGCGCATTTGAAAAAGCACTGGAGAGAGATCGCGCCAGAACCACGATGTCTGGTGTCACTGAGTTGGGTTTGGTGCAAGTTACCCGAAAGCGCACCAGTGAAAGCCTAGGTCAGCTACTCTGCGAAGTCTGTCCCACGTGCAATGGGCGTGGTGCGACTAAATCCGCTGAGACAGTCAGTTATGAAGTGCTGCGAGAGATTCTTCGCGTGGCCCGTGCCTATGAGTGCGAGCAACTGCGAGTATTGGCATCGCCCGCGGTGATAGAGAGATTATTAGATGAAGATTCTGCACAGGTCGCAGATCTTGAAGAGTTTATTGGGCGTTCTATTCAGTTTCGAACTGAAGATGTATTCGCCCGTGAACAGTTCGATATTATTCCTGTTTGAGTTTAGATAATGACCGACAGCAGAATTACAAAAATCGTTAAGTTAATTAGCCGCTGGCTGTGGTTGAGTGCAGCAATGTTAATTATCGGCACGGTTATTCTGGTGGTGATAGGTCGTCAGACCATTAGTGGCGTCGATGAATTGCGCCCAGCTATCCAACAGCTTATTAGCGACAGTACCGGCATGCAGGTCAGGCTGGGAGAATTACAGGGTGAGTGGCCGAGACTGATTCCAATAGTCGATATTGAAAAAGTAGAAATTACTTCCGAGGGGCAGATGCCAGCAATTGTGCTTGATCATGGCCGTGCTGACCTCGATCTATTCAATAGTCTCAAATATCTGAGCCCAATTTGGCGCGAACTGGTGGTGGATCGGCTTGCTATTGCAATGGTTGAGGACGAGTCAGGCCGTTGGAATTTAAGAGGTCTGCAGGGTGGTTCAAACACAGATTTAGATATTATTTTAGAACCTCTTTTTTACAGTCGCCTGATACGTCTCAGGTTGGTGCTAATCGATCTTGAATTTTTCTCAGGCAAAAACATACAGGTGCGTGGCGATGAGGTCACCTTGGAAAATGACGCTGATTTTCATCGCGCTGAACTCTCAGTGCGATTATCTGATCAGGGGATTCCCGCCTATGTTCTGGTGGAGGGTCAAGGTGATCCCTCTGACCTTGAATCCTTTCATGCGGACGGATATTTCCGCTTGGACAAATTTAATATCTCCAAACCAATTGTTGAGCTCTCTCAATCGCTGCTGCCTGAATTGTTCGATAATCTGTCAAGTTTTAAGGCCAATGCCAGCGGTGAAGTCTGGTTTGACATTCATCCTGGAGGCTCTTTGGACTTTGAAGGTAGTCTGGCGGTTACCGAAATACCCTTGGACTGGCTAGCCGATGTCCCACCTATTCAAAATCTTAATACTGCACTTACCGGCTGGTTTACCTCTGGCTCGGATTGGGGTGCTAGATTACAGGGTTTTGATTTTGATTGGTCCGATGCGGAGATTGAGCCACTGGATCTGGTGTTTAATCAGCGCCTGGGATCGCGTTGGCAGGATTTTGATATCTCGGTGAATCAGTTAGACGTCACTGTGCTGTCTGATCTGTTGCGAGAGACGAAAATTCCCTCAGCGAAATTATTAAAGACGATTGATGAGCTTCGGCCGCGCGGTGATCTAAGCGCCTTAACACTGGGAAAAAATGAAGCCGGTTATTATGCCTCGGCCAATTTGGATAATATTTCTATGCGCCCCTATCGGGGAGTGCCTGGGGTCAAAAACATCAATGGCTACTTGGAAGTGCAGGGTTCAGGCGGCCTATTCCATCTTGCTGACAGCGATGGCTTTGAGGTGTTTTTCCCCAAAGTATACAAAGATTATCTGCCTGTCGAAAAGGCTGAGGGCACGGTCTATGTGGATTGGCAGCCGCAGAAAAACATGCTGATTTCGCGCAGTACAGCAATGAAAACGACGATTGATGCTGGCACCTCTAATGTTATGTTTTCTGTGGAGCAGCCCTGGCCCCCAAAAGGTCGTCCTCCCGAGGTTAATCTAATTATTGGTGGTCGTGATCTCGATGCAGCTTACATCGATAAATATCTGCCTTATAAAACCCCTGAGAGGCTATCGAAGTGGCTTAAAACAGCTGTACTGGCTGCCAATGTGCAGGAGTTTGGTATGTTGGTACGCCACAGTCCGCCACGCAATAATATTACCTCCAGAACCACACAGCTTTTATTTAAAACCGAAAATACCGATGTGGATTACCATCCCGATTGGCTGGGCATTCGCGATGCGGATGTATTGACATTGGTTGATGACGCCTACGTCGAGGGAGTGGCCACAGCAGGCGCGGTTGGTGGTACGAAAATTATGCAGGCCAATGCGGTAATGGGTGACCCTGCGGTTGGCGTAAATATCTTAACTGTCGATGCACAGGTGGAAACTGGATTGGGTGAGGCGATTGATCTACTCGCTCAGTCGCCGCTGCGTGATCGTATTGGACCTCTGGCCAGTTGGGAGTATCAGGGCGATGCTGATGCACAGGTACATTTGGAGATCCCATTAAAAAAGGTTGATGGCAAAACCATTCCAGGCAACTACCAGATAAGTACTAATCTCAATCTGGGATCGCTGACGATACCCAACACGCCGATCAGTTTTAACCGGCTTGAAGGTGAAATGCATTTCTCGACAGCCGATGGTCTGTACGCCGATGCTATAAGTGGTGAGTTTTGGCAGCAACCTTTACAGGCCAAATTATTTAAAACAGGCGGCCAGCAAAAGGTAGCAGTCACCACAGAGGTTCAACCTGAGAACCTTAACAGCCTGGTTGAGTTTCCTTGGACGAAAGTACTGACCGGCACTATCCCGATTGAGGGGTTGTTAAGTATTGGGGCGGCAGCTGATCAAGAAAGTCCAGTGATGCTGCAGCTGGTCAGCCAGATGCAGAATTCTGAGATCAGGTTGCCTCAGCCATTGGGTAAGGCGGCAAATGAGCCTCGGGCTGTGGATATAACTCTGCATTTTGATCCCAATTTTAATCGACTTGAAGGCAGTATCGGTGAACGACTCGTCACTGATTTACGTTTTAATCAGACTGAACTTACCCATGGTTTGGTGAGTTTTGATCGCTCAGTATCTGTGCCTGTGGAAGGTGAGTTATTGATTGCTGGTTATCTGCCCACTACAGATTTAAATTTATGGAATCCGGTTATTGCTCTGTTCTCAGGTAGGTCAGATAAGCAGGAACCGGCTTGGAAGCCGGTGTTTGACTTGAAATTCGATTACTTGGATCTCGCTACGTTTAAGGTAGCTGATATCGCGGCGCAGATTGGACTGGCGGAGGAAGTAATTAATATAGCGTTTACCAGTGATCTTGCCGATGGAAACCTGAAATTACCTTATAGCGATAGTCTTATTCCCGATATTAAATTATCCAGACTCAGCTTGCCGAGTACTTTGCTGGAGCAGAAAATTGGTCAAAAAGGCTTGGATCCCCGCGCCTTTTTTGCTGTCGATTTCTCAGTTGATTCACTGACTGTAGGTGACAAGAACTGGGGTTCACTGGCCTTTGAATTGCGCCCTGAGGTCTCTGGCGCGGCGTTCAATACTATTGTTGGCGATGTGTTTGGCCTTAGGCCTGGATTGATTGAGGGACAGCCCGATACCGAGTTTTTCTGGCGTTATGACGGTGAAAAATATTCCAGTCGTCTGATCGGTCCTGTTGGTGTAGATAATATCGGCGATTTATTTTCTGGTTTAGATATCCCCAAAGTTATGGACAGCAAGTCTGGCAGCATGGTGTTTGATTTATCCTGGCAGGATCAGCCGTGGAAAATTTCCAAGGAAAATATTACCGGTGATTTTCAAATTAATTTACAGGATGGCAGTTTTTACACTTCAACTGGGGGTGCTGGTGCGGCGCTAAAATTAGTTAGCCTATTTAATTTTGCCAACTGGTTAAAACGTTTGCAGTTGGATTTTTCAGATGTCACCAGTCAGAACCTCGCCTATAACGATCTGGTGGGCACCCTGCACTTTGAAAATGGAGTGGCCAGTTTACTCGACCCTCTGAAAATGAAAATGCCCTCTGGTCGCATGAATATGGCGGGTGATTTTGACTTGGTCAATGAGCAGGCCGATGCTCAGCTTGTTGCTACCTTGCCTGTAGCGACGAATTTACCCTGGGTAGTGGCTCTGCTCGGTGGCGTGCCCGCGGCGGCCGGGGTTTATCTGACCAGTAAGCTGGTTGAAAAACAGGTAGATCGCCTGTCCAGTATTAGCTATACATTATCAGGTCCGTTTGACGATATTGAGGTAGCAGTCGATAAGATTTTTGCGGCGGAACTAAAATCCACAGAACAAAATAGACAGCCGAGTAAAAAAGAGACCAAAGAGCAGCAGGCAGAGTAGGGGGCAGGCCTGCATTATCAAGGAGTGACTTTTATGAGCAATAAGATCAGTGTCGCGGCGATTCAGCTTAAACCCGCAGGCTCTATTGATGACAACCTTGCCAATGCTGCGGCGCTTCTTTCTGAAGCCGCAGCTGTCGGTGCCCAGTTAGCGGTGTTACCTGAAAACTTTGCCCATTATGGTCAAGCTGATTTCCTCGCTATTGGCCGAGCGGAATCTGAGGAGACTGGCTTGGTAAGGCAGTTTTTATCCCAGCAGGCGAGCACTAATGGGCTCTGGCTGGTGGGGGGCACGTTGCCAGTCGCTGGACCCTCACCTAGGCCATTTGCACGTTCTTTTCTATTTGATCCGCAGGGCGATTCGGTGGATGAATACGACAAAATTCATCTGTTTGATGTCGATGTGGGTGCGCAGTCTGATGCCAGTCAAAGCAGCTATAGAGAATCAGATGACTTTGCCGCTGGTACCCGTGTGGTGGTGGCTTCAACTGCGCTTTGTAAACTGGGCATGACAGTCTGTTATGACCTCCGGTTCGCAGAGCTATACCGCAAGTTAGCAGATGCTGAAGCCCAGCTGATCAGCGTACCTGCAGCCTTTACTGCTGCGACGGGCAAGGATCATTGGCAGGTGCTGTTGCGTGCGCGCGCGATTGAGAATCAGGTATTTGTGATTGGTGCCAATCTGGTTGATCGCGCGCATCCAACCCGCGGTCTCTGGGGCGGCAGTGCAATTATTGATCCCTGGGGCACTGTGCTCGCCAGTCTGGATAATGATGAGGCCGGTGTTGTGGTAGCTGAAATTGATTTGGCTCTGAGCGATGAGCTGCGCGCCAAGATGCCGATGGGACAACATCGCAAGCTATAGGTCTGGCGCAATGCACTGGTTATCGGCGCGATCTGGCTATGCTCAGAGTAGCTGCTTATTCAGCAAGGCCTCTTATATAGCTGAAGATTTTGCGGCTGGCTGCAGGGGCTTTTTTAAGCTCAATTTCGCGATTGGCCTGGCGCTGCAGATTGCGTAACTGTTGCCGATCACCGGCGGGGTAGGCCTCTATAAAGGCTTCTATACCGCCGTTACCATCGTGAATAATACGATCGCGCCAATCTTCCAGCTGCTTAAAATGCTGACGATAGGTCTGCGACTGGTGATCCATCATATCTAAGGTTTGCTGGATAATGTCGGTATCTGAGATGCGCATCAGTTTGCCGATATATTGCAGATGGCGACGCTTGGCTTCACGACTTTTTAAACGCCGCGCCTCGTAGATGGCATCTCTAAGATTCTCGGGCAGATCAAATTTTTGCAGCTTGCCCTCGGGCATTTCCACCAGTTGCTTGCCCATTTCTTGCAATGCATGGCTGTCCCGCTTTAGCTGAGATTTGCTGGGGCCGTCGTAGTCGGGGTGTTCGGATTGTTCAGTCATCAGATAAGAAATATCGCAGCTAGGCCTAGGAATGATACAAAACCCACGATATCTGTGACCGTGGTAAGAATGACCGAGCCCGCCAGGGCCGGGTCTATATTGAGTGAGCGCAATAGCACCGGTAGTAATGTGCCGGTCAGGGCGGCGGCCATCAAGTTGATTGCCATCGCCAGGCCAATAATGGCTGCCATGGTCCAGTCGTCGAACCACAGGGACACTACGGCACCCACCACGAGTGCGTAGAGCAGACCATTTAATGCACCGACGGTAAATTCTTTGCTCAGCAGCCAGCTAAGATTGCCGCGCTCGATCTGTCCCAGTGCCATGCCGCGAATAACTACTGTTAGTGTTTGGCTGCCAGCGACACCCCCCATACTGGCAACAATGGGCATGAGAATGGCCAGTGCTACGACCTTGTCCAGAGTGTCTGAAAACAGGCTGATCGCTGTGGATGCCATAATGGCGGTAATTAAATTGACACCTAACCAAGCGGCGCGGCGCGGCGCGGTTCTGCCTATGGATGAGAAGGTGTCCTCGGTATCACTTAAACCCGCCATGGCGAGTAATGAATGATCGGCATCTTCAACAATAACGTCGACGACATCGTCGATGGTGATGCGGCCGAGCAGATGATTTTGATCATCAATTACCGGCGCAGATATCAGGTCATGGCGCTGGAAAAGCTGGGCCACATCGGAGTCGGTAAGGTTGACATGAATCGCCTGTACCTCGTTATTCATCACTTCTTTAACCCTGGTTGTCGGGCTGGATGTCAACAGCTTGCCCAGTGGCAGGATGCCCAAAAAGATATCGTTGCGACTGACCACAAAGAGGTTGTCGGTAATATCTGGAAGCTCTTCAAAACGACGCAGGTAGCGGAGCACAACATCGACATTAATATCCGGTCTGATAGTCACTACTTCTGTGTCCATTAAACCGCCGGCAGTATCTTCAGCGTAAGTGAGTACTGACTCTACACGTTGGCGATCCTGCCAGGACATGGCTTTTAATACTTCCGGAATCATCTGGTCTGGCAGTTGCTGAAGAATGTCGACAATATCATCGACGTCCAGACCCTCAGTGAGGGAGGCGACTTCTTGGCCATCCATCTCATTGAGGAATTCCGATTGAATTTCATCCGATAACTCTTGCAGGACCTCGCCGGAGTTATCTGGATCAACCAGCTCCCAGAGTATATGGCGAAATTTGGGTGGTGCAGTTTCTAGCTGGTGGGCAATATCTGGTGGGGAGAGATTATTGAGAATATACCGAACCTGATTCAATGTCCCTGAATCTATCGCTGTGCCCAGTCGTGCAAGCAGGTTGGTTTCTGTGGTCATGAGTATCTTCCCTAACTAAGTCGCTGAAAAGAAATGCTGCATTTTAGCGGGCTATGCTACTGACGGATACTGAAATTATTCGCCCTCACCAAAATAGTCGGCTATCAGACCAGTGATTTTGTCGCAGGCGGCCTGCTCGTCTGGGCCATCAAACTCAAATATAAGGACGCTGCCCTGATTGGCTGCCAGCAACATCAGCGACATAATGCTTTTAGCATCGACCAATGGTTCCTCCTTGCCGGTAAGGATACGACATTGATGGTGTCCAGCCGCACTGGCCAGCTTGGTTGCGGCACGGGCATGGAGACCCAGTTTGTTAATAATGGTCAGTTCGCGGCGAATCATCTGTTAAATCTCCGCGGGTTTCACTGGGGAGAATTCTTTGTGCACTACCTGCACCAGCGGATAGGTTTGAGAAAAATGCTCGTTGAGCCGGTTGGCTAAATAGACTGAGCGGTGTTGGCCGCCGGTACAGCCGATTGCAATGGTCAGATAGCTGCGGTTATTGACCTCATGTTTGGGAATCCAGCGGGTCAAAAAGCCAATAATATCGGCGAGCATTGAGGCGACGTCGACCTGACTCTCCAAAAATTCTATCACTGCGGGATCATTACCAGTCTGTGCGCGCAGTTCGAGTTTCCAATGGGGGTTGGGTAAACAGCGCACATCAAATACAAAATCTGCGTCCGACGGCACCCCATGCTTAAAGCCAAATGACTCAAATAAGATGGCCATATGCTCTGTGTCTTTGGGTACGACAGTATTTCTTATTAAATCTCGCAACTGATGCAGGGACAGACCCGAGGTATCGATGATGCGATCTGCAATCTCGGCGATCGGCGCCAGAATGTCTTTTTCAAGGTCAATGGCCTCTTTGAGGCTTACCTCTGTGCTGCTCAATGGATGTTTGCGCCGAGTCTCGCTGTAGCGGCGGAGTAAGTCGGCGCGTTGCGACTGCAGAAATAACACGTTAACTGATATACCGCGAGCTTCGATCGTTTCTAGTTCTTTCGGTATCAGACTCAGATCGCCGAACAGATTACGGGCATCAATACCGACTGCGAGCCTGAGATTGTCGCTCAAATTCTCCGATTTTAATTTGGTTATCAGGTCGGAGAGCAGGCTGACTGGAAGGTTATCAATACAGGTGAACCCTACATCCTCAAGAATATTGAGTGCTGAGGTTTTTCCCGAGCCTGAACGGCCACTGATAACGACAAGGCGCATAACTTAGGCCGAACTCTCGAGTTGAATAGCGGTGTTGAACAGCTCTTCATTGCTATTGCACTGGCGCAGCGACTGACGCGATGTTTCATCTTGTAGCAGCGCCGCGACTCTGGCCAATGTAGCCAGGTGCTCATCATTTTTTTCCTCTGGTACCACCAGAGCAAAAATCAGATCGACGGGCTGGTCATCGAGGGCGTCAAAATCAACTGGATTACTGAGTTTGATCAGACAGCCATGGATGCGCTTAAAGCCGGGTGCGCGACAATGGGGTATGGCTATGCCTTCGCCTATTCCAGTGCTGCCGAGCCGCTCGCGAGCGACTAGACTGTGGAATAGGTTATCCGTCTGCTCTGAGTCGCCGCCCAATTGTTCGGTGATAAAAGAAGACAGATTTTCAAGCACGCGTTTTTTACTGCCGCCCGGTAAATCACATTGAGTCATAGCCGGGGTAAGCACATCAGTAATTTTCATTAGAGCAGCTAGTGGCCTCGATGTTTTTCTTTATGTTTGATTAGCTGGCGGTCTAGTTTATCGCTCAATGCGTCGATCGCTGCATAGAGATCTGCATGCTCTGCATTGGCAAATAGCTCTGCGCCGCTTACATGAACGGTAGCTTCAGCCTTTTGTTGGAGTTTATCGACAGTGAGTATTACCGAGGTGCTAGTGATTTGTTCGTAATGCCTTTCCAGCTTGGAAAGTTTGGTAGTGACATACTCGCGAATTGGATCAGTAAGGTCTAAGTGGTGTCCACTAATGGTCATTTGCATGCAGTGCTCCTTCTACTTGGCGTTTTCAAATCGTTTTCTTTGGCTAGACGAGGGGATTCCCATACTTTCGCGATATTTTGCGACAGTTCGTCGAGCAACTTGAATTCCCTGTTCCTCTAGGAGTGAGGTTAGTTTGCTATCACTTAATGGCTTTGCAGCCTGCTCTGCGCTAATCATTGTTTTAAGAATAGCGCAAACTGCAGTCGATGAACACTCTCCACCACCCGCAGTTCCAACATGACTAGAAAAGAAGTACTTTAATTCAAAAATACCTTGTGGTGTGGCGAGGTATTTTGTGGTGGTGACTCTGGATATAGTTGACTCATGTAAATCCAGCTTATTGGCAATATCCGACAGTACCATTGGTTTCATGGCAATTGGCCCATGGTCGAGAAAACCCTGCTGTAGATCAATAATAGTCATAGCCACCCGCATTAGGGTTTCATTGCGGCTTTCGAGACTGCGTAAAAACCAGCGCGCCTCAGCGAGATTGTTCTTGAGAAATTGATTTTCATCACTGTTATCTGAGCGTTTTATCATATTGCTATAGGTGTCATTGATACGCAGTCTCGGCATATTGCTATCATTGAGCTGTACCCGCCAGCGCCCCGATACTTTTTCTACAAATACATCCGGCACTATGTATTCTGCATCATCGGTTGCCAGTGCTTCTCCCGGTCTGGGATTTAGACTACGAATCAATAACAGAGCGCCCTGCAACTGATCGGCACTATAGTTGGTCTTTTTGGTCAGGCGAGTTAAATCAATGGACGCAATATCGAGCAAAAATTCACTGACCAGCCGCTTTGCTTCGACAATATGGGGTGTATCAAGACTCATTTGGTTGAGTTGGATAAGGAGACTTTCTTTTACATCGCGGCCAAAAATGCCGGGAGGGTCAAACTGCTGCAAACGATGAAGAACAGCAATTAGCTCGTCACTTTGAAGGGCCTCTTCAGGGTCTTCGTATTGTATATGGGCGACAATATCTTCTAAGTTATCGCCGATCATGCCGCTATTATCGATAGAATCTATAAAGGCTTCGGCAATTTCCCGGTCACGGTCTGTAAAGGGCGTTAAGTTAAGTTGCCAGTGTAGGTGATCCTGCAGGGATTCTGTAACCTGATAAATCTGTTCAAGATTGACTTCACTGTTACTGCTGGCGGGCGCTGGTGCAGTGTAAACTTCATCCCAGTTTGCATCTACAGGTAGGTCTGCCGTAGCTTCGTTTTCCCAGGTGCGATCATCTTCGGCTGCGGTTACGGTTGTTTCAGATGCGTCGGAGGCGGTACTGGGTAAACTGGGGTCATCAGAGTTGAAATCGACATCTATCTCGCTGGGTCGCTCTGCGGCGGCATCACTTTCTTTGTGCCCATCTGTGTCATTACCGTCTGAAGGGCGCTGATTGTCTTCGTCTATTTCCAGAAGCGGATTGTTATAAAGTTGCTCGATCACCTCTTGGCGCAACTCAAGAGTCGACAGTTGCAATAACCGAATGGCCTGCTGTAACTGAGGCGTCATCGTTAGTTGCTGGCTGATTTTTAGCTGTAAGCCTGGGCGCATAAAGAGTTATCGTTTTAACTTTACAAGATGCAATTTTAGTGCCGACATGATGGGCTGGCAATCACCAATTGCCTAAATGAAGCGTTATTACAACTTAAAATGTTCACCTAGGTAGGTTTTACGAACTTTTTCATCACTGAGAATATGTTCAGTTGATCCCTCGGCGATAACATGTCCCTCACCGATAATGTAGGCATGCTCGCAAATATCCAATGTTTCGCGAACATTGTGATCGGTTATTAAAACACCGATTCCCTTGTCCCGAAGGTGGCGAATAATATTCTTGATATCGTTAACGGAAATAGGATCAACACCGGCAAAGGGTTCGTCAAGCAAAATAAACTGCGGTGATGCTGCTAGGGCTCGGGCAATTTCAACCCGTCGGCGCTCGCCACCAGAAAGACTCATGCCGGTGTTTTTAGCGAGATGGGTGATATGAAATTCGTGAAGCAGCTCCTCGAGCTGTTGGTTGCGCTGCTGGCGACTTAGGTTCTTGCGAGTTTCCAAAATTGCCAGAATATTATCTTCGACGCTTAACTTCCTGAAAATTGAAGGCTCCTGGGGTAGGTATCCGAGCCCGCGGCGTGCCCGCCCATGCATAGGCAGAGTAGTAATATCTGCGCCGTCCACGGTAATGGTGCCGCCATCCTGACTGATCAGGCCGATTATCATATAAAAACAGGTAGTTTTACCTGCGCCATTAGGTCCGAGTAGGCCAACTATCTCACCTTGCTTTACCGAGATAGATACGTCTTTTACAACGGGCCGCTTACCATAGGCTTTTGCCAGATTGCGCGCTTCTAACAGTGCCATTAGTCTTTGGCCTCTTGAGTTGAGGGCGGTATAACTAACTGAATACGTTTTTGTTCGCCTCGATTGTTACCTTTAGCTTTCCATGTTTCATTTTTCAGATCGTAATTAATGCTATCTCCCTTGATAAGGGTGCCATTACGCGACAGTACTGCACCGGTTTTTAGGTTGATTTCATCATCGGCAAGAATATATTCTATGGTCTCTGCCTTGGCTACAATCAGTCCACCGTCTTCTGCGGCCTGTTGCTGATAACTTGCAGGCAAGCCAAGACAAAGAATACGACTGACTCGATTATTCAAATAGTAAACTGTCACCTTATCAGCTTCTATAATCAGTGACCCCTGTTTAATAACCACGTTGCCCTGGTACTGAGTGAGGCCGGTTTTTTCGTCCCGCTCGGCTGAGTTAGATTCAATAGTTATAGTATCACTGCGATCATTGGTCAGGGCGAGAACAGGCAGGCACCACAATGAAATAGCGATGGTGGCAAAAATTCTAAAGAGGGTCATGGACGGCGTGGACCTTTGATTTGATGGTGAAGACCTCTTTGGTTAGATTAGCATCTAACCCCTGTCCAGAAATTTTAACCTGTGGAGTCACAAGTTTAAAGTTGTCTTCGGTACTGGCAATGTTGGTTGCTGGCTGGTAGCTTAAACTCGCTGTACTCAGTTTGGTATTTCCTCGCTCTCCTTTAACCACCGCAACAACATCGCCACTGAGGGTAAGCGTTTGGCCGTCATGGGATAACAAACCCAGTTGTGCATCGAGAGTCACGGCGCTAGTGCCAGTTTGTTTATCTAGGTTAGTCACGCTAGGCTGGGAGATTACAACACCCTTATCTCCAGAAAATGCCTGTATTTTTGGAGCGCTGATTATCAGTTGTTCAGCGCCGTCTTTAGAAAACCTATGACTAATGACCTCATTCATATAGCTATCGGCGCTGGGAATTTTTTCAACCTGACCGGGCTGTTTGCGCAAAAAGGATTGTGGGCGAGAGTCCCAAACCAGCAAAAACAGGCCTACTATTGTTATCAGGCTAGTGCCCAGCAGAAACTGACGAATCATCGATAGGCTGCCAAAATACTATCTAATGACCCCTGAGCGCGAAGGATCATCTCGGCAACTTCACGCACTGCGCCATGGCCGCCTCGGTTGGTTGTTTGCCATTGAGCCTGTTGTTTTAATGTGCTGCTACCATTGGCTGGGGTAATGCCCAGACCCACACGCTGGACAACGGCTAAATCTGGTAAATCATCACCCATAAAGGCTATTTCATCCATAGCAATGTCCATGGTTTCTAGCAGTTCATCCAATGCCGTCAGTTTATCCTCGCGGCCCTGAATTATTGGATTGATTCCCAGTTCATCAGCACGACGCTGCAGCAGCGCAGACACACGCCCAGTAATAATGCCCACCTGCACATTGCCCTGTTGCAGAAGTTTAATACCCAGGCCATCTTGGATATTAAAGGCTTTCATTTCTTCACCGCTATTGCCATAGTAAAGGCGACCATCAGTAAGTACGCCGTCCACATCTAGCAGTAGCAATTTGATTCTTTTAGCGGCCGTGGTTATCTTTGACGGAATATTCATTTACACAACTCCCGCGCGCAAAATATCGTGCATATGGAGTACGCCTACTGGGTGCTGATTTCCGTCCTCAACAATAAGCGCAGTGATCGTTGCGTCTTCCATAATGCTCAGCGCCTCGGCGGCAAGTATTTCACTGCTAATAGTTTTCGGATTAGCGGACATGACATCAGCCATAGTAGCCTTGGTAATATCAATTTTCTGATCAATCACACGGCGCAGATCGCCGTCAGTGAAAACACCTAAAAGCTTTTCATCAGCACCCACAACTGTGGTCATACCAAACCCTTTTTGGGTCATCTCCAGCAGAGCATCATGGAGGGGTTGACTGGCCTTCACTCTGGGGACCTCGCCATCTTTGTGCATAATATCTTCCACTCGGAGCAGTAACTTGCGGCCCAGGGCACCACCGGGATGGGAAAACGCGAAATCCTCAGCGCTGAAGCCACGGGATTCCAACAGGGCTATGGCTAGGGCATCACCCATAACTAGGGTCACGGTAGTGCTGGTGGTAGGCGCGAGATTTAAGGGGCAGGCTTCGCTACTGACACTCACGTCTAGATTGGCGTGGGCCGCTTGTGAAAGCACAGATTTAGGGTCGCCGGTCATGCTGATAAGGGGAATGCCTAGGCGCTTAATCAGCGGTAAGATAGTGATGACCTCGGCAGTGCTACCAGAATTTGAAATGGCAATAACCACATCATTTTTGGTGATCATTCCTAGGTCACCATGGCTGGCCTCGCCCGGATGGACAAAAAATGCTGGCGTGCCGGTACTGGCTAAAGTAGCGGCTATCTTGTTGCCAATATGGCCAGATTTACCCATGCCTGTGACTACAACGCGCCCTTCACAGGCCAGAATAAGTTCACAGGCAAGGCTAAAGTCGCCATTGATACCGGGAAGCATGGCGCTTACGGCCCGTGCTTCCATTTCTACAGTTCTTAGGCCTGAGGTAATAAAATCTGTTGTTGCCATAATTTGCTTGTCGCGCTCTGGTCATAGTAGGCAGATTTTTACGATGCGTTCCCGCTTCACTTACTGCTCGTTATTTCGCCATTATAGGGTAAATTTTTATACAGATGGCCACAGCAGCACGTAATAAAAGCCATAGGCTACTAAAAACATCAGGCCTACGGATCTTGTCAGTCGCGCCGGGGCGTTATTTTTTGTCGCTTGTCGCAGGGCCAATGCAATCATCGCCACCATCATAATAGTCATAAGCGCCATAACTGCAAAATCTCGAGTAAATACCTCAGGCGTCAGAGCCATTGGCGCAATAGCACCGGCAGAGGCCATTACCAGCATAAGGTTGAACAGGTTGGAGCCGAAAATATTACCAATTGCGATATCGTGGTGACCGCGCAGCGCACTCATTACTGAGGCCGCTAATTCTGGCAGACTCGTGCCAATTGCAACGACGGTCAAACCGACGATTAATTCGCTCACCCCCAGTTCGAGAGCAATCGATTTAGCGCCCCACACTGTGATCTCTGCACTGACTAACAAGACTACTAAACCCGCCAAAAACCACCATATTGCTGTGCCCATGGAGAATTTGGGAATTTCTTCGGTCTCACCAGTCGCGTCTACGTTAGTGTTATTGCCTTTGTATTTCACTACTAACATTAACAGAGGAATCACCAGCAAAGCTAAGGCTATACTCTCTCCTCGATGTAGCCAGCCATCATAGAGGCATAATCCGGCTAAAGCGGTAATCAGCAAAAGCACGGGTCCCTCCTCGCGCAACAGATGCTTTTGTACCGGAAGCGGTGCTACCAAAGCGGTTATTCCCAGCACTAAACCAATATTCGCTAGATTAGAGCCCAGAGCGTTACCTACAGCAAGTTGGCCTGCATCCTTAAGTGCAGCATTAATAGAGACAATCACTTCTGGAGCTGAGGTGCCTACAGAGACCACGGTGAGGCCGATAATCATAGGAGATATGCCAAAGTTGCGCGCCGCTCCTGCACTGCCCTCGACAAAACGATCAGCACCCCAAAGTAGGCCGAGTACACCGGCTAAAAGGGCCAAAATAGGGAGGTACATTGCGGACATATTGTCTCCTGAGACGGTAGGCTTTGTTTGCTAAGGTCGTTTATTCAATAAACCGAGAATGGTATAGTGCTCTACTTAGAATGTCAGTAGTAAAGCACGAGATTGTTGCGCTGTTGTCAAAGATTAAGATTTACCTTAGGACGAAAGCTATGGATAGAGAAAAACGCGGACTGCGCAGCAGTATTTTGGCCCTAGCACTAGTATTTTTTGCAGCGCCGACCCTCGCACAGAATGATCAGTTTAAGGCGCTGGCAGATCCCCATGCTCAGGTTGAGAAAATTACTGTTGAGCTGCTAAATGTTATTGGTAATCACGCTGAACAATACCCAGCTAATGAGCTAGAGTACTTCGCGGCGCTTGGAGGGTTGCTAGAGGCTAACGTAGATTTTAAATTTATCGCTAGATCTGTCATGGGCCCCTATGCAAAAAAGGCCAGTTCAGAGCAGCGTGCAAGATTCGCACAAAAATTTCGCGAAGGTCTCATTGAGACCTATGGCCGCGGGTTGATCGGCTATAGTGATCAGGAAATTATCTTGTTACCCCATGACGCTTTAACGCCTAGCCAGCGCCGCGTGACCGTCAGGCAAGAAATTCGTGGTGACGATGGTATATATCCTCTGGCCTACAGTATGGCGCGAAAAAAAACCGGTGAGTGGATGGTCATAAATATGACAATTAACGGCATTAGTCTAGGCAAGACTTTTCGTAGCCAATTCGTTCAGTCAGCTCAGAGAGCGGGCGGGGATATTGATGCAGTCATCGCCGGATGGTCCTCAGAATCAACCTAATTAAAAAGAGTGTATTAAATGAGTCCAGAAGAAGTACAGGCGCTGCTTGAGGGAGCGTTCCCAGATTGTCAGTTTCAAGTGGCTACCGATGGTGGTCACTTCAATATTGTTGCCGTTGGCCACATGTTTGAAGGCAAACGTCCAGTTCAGCGGCAGCAGATAATTTATGGCGCCCTCAACGAAAAAATTTCCTCCGGTGTAATTCACGCCGTTAATATGAAAACCTTCACTCAAACTGAGTGGGAAAATCGCACCTAATTTTCCTTTTCTGAGACAATCTAATGGATAAACTGATTATACAGGGGGGTGCAGTACTCCGAGGCGAGGTATGGATTTCTGGATCCAAAAATGCGGCGCTACCAATTTTGTCGGCGAGTCTGTTATCTGAGGGAATAGTCACTATTGGCAATCTGCCCCATCTGCAGGATGTGACGACAACGATTGAGTTGTTAGGTACCTTGGGTATTACCCTTAGCATCGATGAAAAGATGCGTTTGGAGGTGGATACCTCAACGCTGAATAGCTTAATCGCGCCCTATGATTTAGTAAAAACCATGCGTGCATCCATACTTGTATTGGGTCCGATGTTGGCTCGCTATGGTGAAGCCACTGTGTCATTTCCCGGCGGCTGTGCCATTGGTAGTCGGCCTGTAGATCTGCACTTGCGGGGCTTGGAAGCTATGGGTGCAACGATCAATATCGATGAGGGCTATATCAAGGCTCGCAGCGATGGGCGTCTTAAAGGCGCACATATCCTAATGGACGTGGTATCTGTCGGTGCTACTGAGAATTTAATGATGGCCGCGGCATTAGCCGAGGGCACTACAGTCATCGAGAATGCTGCCCGCGAGCCAGAGATAGTGGACCTAGCAAACTGTATGAATGCCTGGGGTGCCGATGTGCAGGGTGCGGGCTCAAACACCATGATCATTAATGGCGTTGAGCGAATGGGCGGCGGCTACTTTAAGGTGATGCCAGACCGGATTGAAACTGGGACCTATTTAGCGGCAGCTGCCGCCACAGGCGGCAAGGTGAAAACCACGCAAACTGATCCATCTAGCTTGGGCGCCGTATTGCTTAAGCTGGAAGAGACTGGTGCTGTGATTACACAGGGTGAGGACTGGATCGAATTGGATATGCAAGGCAGGCGTCCAAGAGCGATTAATTTAAAAACTGCTCCCTATCCAGCGTTTCCAACTGATATGCAGGCTCAGCTAACCGCGGTGAATGCAGTTGCTGAGGGCACGGGCACTATTACTGAAACTATTTTCGAAAATCGATTGATGCAGGTTCAGGAGTTAAACCGTATGGGGGCCAGCATTGCGGTTGAAGGCAACACGGCTATAGTGACTGGGGTTGAGGTCCTTAGAGGCGCGCCGGTTATGGCCTCAGACTTACGTGCTTCAGCTGCGCTAGTTATTGCAGGTTTGGTGGCTGAGGGTGAAACTGTTGTGGACCGGATCTACCACATAGATCGTGGCTACGAATGTATTGAAGAAAAGCTGCAGCAACTTGGCGGTAAAATTAAGCGAGTACCAGGTTAAAATGATGACACAGATTACCATAGCCCTAACCAAGGGCCGCATACTGAAGGAAACCCTGCCGCTATTAGAAGCGGTGGGCATAGTGCCGGCTGAGGATATTTTTTCCAGCCGCAAGCTGGTTTTCCAGACTAACCGAGATAGTGTGCGACTGATAATCTTGCGCGGTTCGGATGTGCCGACCTATCTTCAGTTTGGTGCGGCAGATATAGGTATAGCAGGCAAAGATGTTTTATTGGAGCATCAGGGCGATGGTTATTATGAGCCTCTTGATTTGGGTATAGCTCGTTGTAAATTAATGACGGCGGTACCCGTTGGAGCCCCAGTTCAGACAGGGCGCCTGCGTGTCGCCACTAAATACATTAACGTAGCTCGGCAGTATTATGCAGAGCAGGGTCGTCAGGCTGATCTTATCAAGCTCTATGGCGCTATGGAGCTAGCTCCGATTCTTGATCTTGCTCACGAAATTGTCGATATTGTCGATACAGGTAATACCTTAAAAGCCAATGGCCTTGTACCCTGTGGCGAGATTGCCGATATTAGTTCAAGGCTGATAGTCAATAAGGCGGCAATGAAAACTAAGCACACTGAAATCCAGGCAATAGTAGATGCATTTCAAAACGCGGTGTTAAAACCCTAATGGCCGTCTCAATTACCAAGCTAAATTCAGGCGATGCGGGCTTTGATGCGACATTAGAAAACCTGATTGCCTGGGAAGGGGTTTCTAATAATGACGTTGAACAGGCTGTGGCAGAGATTTTACAGCAGGTTCGAGTCCAAGGCGATAGCGCGTTAATTGCATACAGCAATCGCTTCGATCGGCGTGACTGCACAAACTTTGAAGCATTTTGTTTAGGCCCAGAGCATCTGCAGGAAGCATTGCAGTCCCTGGATGTGATAACTCGTGAAGCCCTACAAACTGCAGCTAACAGAATTCGGGAGTATCACAGTCATCAGGTGCAGGAGTCCTGGCAGTACACTGAGGCGGATGGCACTGTTTTAGGTCAACAGGTTACACCCCTGAAGCGAGTGGGCATCTATGTGCCCGGCGGCAAAGCGAGCTATCCCTCATCAGTGCTAATGAACTGTATTCCCGCGCGGGTCGCTGGTGTCGAGGAAGTGATTATGGTGGTGCCGGCGCCAGACAATGAGCTCAATCCTATTGTACTGGCTGCTGCTGCAATTGCTGGAGTTGATCGAGTGTTTACCTTAGGTGGTGCGCAGGCAATTGCTGCCCTAGCCTATGGCACCGAAAGTGTGCCTCGTGTCGATAAAATTGTAGGCCCGGGCAATATCTATGTGGCCACTGCCAAGCGTATGGTGTTTGGTTCGGTGGGCTTAGATATGGTGGCCGGACCCAGTGAAATACTCGTGGTTTGTGATGGTAAAACTGATCCAGATTGGATAGCCATGGATTTATTTTCTCAGGCCGAGCACGATGAAGATGCTCAGTCGATTTTAATCGCCTGGAGCGCCGCGTATATTGACGAGGTACAGCAGAGCATAGAGCGCCTGCTACCCCAGATGGAGCGCCGCGAAATTATTGCTCAGTCACTCGCTAACCGCGGAGCACTTATTCAGGTTGCTGATGCTGAAGAGGCAATTAGCCTTTGTAATCGCATTGCACCTGAACACCTAGAGCTTTCCGTAGAAGAGCCGGAGGTCTGGCTACCTAAAATTCACCATGCCGGTGCTATTTTTATGGGTCGTCATACCGCAGAGGCGCTCGGGGACTATTGTGCGGGTCCAAATCATGTGTTGCCTACTTCGGCAACCTCGCGCTTTTCCTCGCCGCTTGGGGTTTATGATTTTCAAAAGCGCAGCTCTTTGATCTACTGCTCAGAGCAGGGAGCATCAGACCTGGGTAAGGTCGCGTCAGTGTTGGGCCGTGGTGAGTCGCTCACAGCCCATGCCCGTTCTGCCGAATATAGGATTAAGAGTCCCGACTAGAGGGATCCTTAAAGGAAAAGATTCAAAATACTGTCTTGGCCTAAAGAGAGTTGTATATGAGTAAGTATTGGAGTGATTTTGTTAGCCAGCTTGAACCCTATGTTCCGGGAGAGCAGCCAGGTATAACCAATATCACCAAACTAAATGCCAACGAAAATCCATACGGACCTTCACCAAAGGCCTTGGCTGCTATGGTGCAGCAATCGAACGATGATTTGCGGCTCTATCCGCCAATGAATGCTGATGACCTCAAGCAGACTATTGCCGATTATTATGGCCTGAAGAAGGGGCAAGTTTTTGTCGGTAATGGTTCAGATGAAGTATTGGCCCATGCTTTTAATGGCTTGTTAAAGCAGTCGAAGCCATTGCTGTTCCCAGATATTAGTTATAGTTTTTATCCAGTATTTTGTCAGCTGTACGGCATTGATAGCGAGCAGATACCCCTCGCCGATGACTTTTCAATTAATCTGGACGATTATAATCGTGCTAATGGCGGAATTATCTTCCCCAATCCCAATGCACCGACCGGCCGACTACTAGGTTTGGAGGCGATTGAGCAGTTGCTGCAGTCAAATCCGGATTCTGTGGTAGTGGTTGATGAGGCCTACATCGACTTTGGCGGTGCTAGTGCCGTATCCCTGATTGATAAATATGCCAATTTATTAGTCGTTCACACCCTATCTAAGTCTCGCTCTTTGGCCGGCATGCGTATTGGTTATGGTATGGGTTCTGCGGAGTTGATAGAGGGGCTTGAGCGGATTAAAAACAGTTTTAATCCGTTTCCTTTGGGTCAGCTACAGATTGCGGCGGCCATAGCTTCATTTCAAGATTACGACTACTTCTCACAGACCTGCCAGCGTATTATCAGCAGTCGTGAGCATGTTTCTGAGCAGCTGCAAAAGCTAGGGTTCGAAGTAATGCCCTCAGCAGCCAATTTTGTATTTGCCCGTCACAGTGACAGGCCGGCCGAGGAGCTGTCTCTGGCACTTCGTGAACAGGGCTTGATTGTGCGTCACTTTAAAAAGCCACGTATTGACGAGTTTTTGCGAATTACTATTGGTACTGAGCAGCACAATGCACTCTTACTTGATTCCCTGGCGGTCATTCTCGGCGCTTAACGCGGCGGTCTAATGCCGGCAACAGCGGTGACATCAAAGGTTTTCCCCTGGCGCAGTATCTTTAAATTAATGGTCTTGCCTGGCATGACATCGGCAATTTGACTGACGCTAGTTTGCCTATCAGTCACAGGCGAGTCATTGATCCTGATAACAATATCGCGAGCCTGAATGCCGACTTTATGAGACGGCCCGCCCTGTGCAACGGCGCTAACCAATAAACCATTATTAACCGCAATGTTGAGTTGCTCGGATAGCCGCGGGGTGAGGGGAAATGCTTCCATTCCCAGCCAGCCTCGAATAACACGGCCATATTGAATAATGTCTTTGAGCACCTTCTCTGCAGAGTCTGCGGGAATAGCGAAGCCTATGCCTGCAGAACCTGACTGATTGAGGCTGGCGGTATTAATGGCTAGAAGGTTGCCATAGGCATCGACCAGAGCACCGCCGGAGTTGCCGGGATTAATATCAGCATCGGTCTGGATAAAGTTCTCAAAGGTATTCAGGCCAATACCATTGCGCTGAGTGGCGCTAACAATGCCCTGGGTAACAGTTTGGCCGACCCCAAAGGGGTTGCCAATAGCTAGTACCACATCGCCAATGCGCGCCTGAGCTGGTTCGCCAATCGAAATAGGCTGTAGATCGCTAGCGTTGATTTTTAGTACAGCTAGGTCAGTTTCAGGATCAGTGCCAACCACCGCAGCCGCTGCGGTGCGACCATCATAAAGCAGAACTAAAATTTGATCGGCGCCATCGACAACATGATGGTTGGTCATAATAAAACCATCGGCTTGCATAATAACGCCAGAACCCAAGGAGGGTTCAATTCGCTGTTGCTGACGGTTGTACAGGCGTCCAACAAATGGATCATTTAACAGAGGCCGTTTTGTAGTTTTAGTCACAGTACGGGTGTAGATATTTACCACTGAGGGTGCCGCACGACTGACTGCAGCAGAATAAGATACTGGCCCAGCCCAGCCAGGGGCCACGTTGCTGTCGCGCAAATCGAGTGTTTCGCTTTTAGACAGACTATTGGGCTGATTGCGAAATTCAGGAAAAATCAGCATCAACACGACAGCTACAAACAGGCCGATTAAAATCGGCTTGCCCATAAATGAAATAATACTGCGAATCTGTTGGTTATTTATCACGCCAGTTTCCCATTGCACTGGGCAGATTATGGCACAACTTACAACCCAGCCGCTCAGTTGTTGTGGCAACAGTCATAAATGTCACTGGCGCAATAAATTGGATAGTTTGGGGTTGGGCTTTTTAGCCTTGCGAAACAGCAACACAACATGGCCGATGGACTGCACAATCTCTGCGTTATGGTTGCCGCATATGCCCTCGATAACGGCCTTTTTGGCATCGCGATCACCAACGGCCAGCTTAACTTTGATCAACTCATGATCAGTTAGCGCGCGCTCGACCTCAGCCGTTACGGTTTCAGTTAAGCCTTTGCCGGCAATAGTCACTACGGGTTTGAGATTATGACCCAATCGACGTAAATGTTTTTTATCTTCGTTAGAAGTTGTCATAATGCCCAGCTCTTAAGTGTAAGCTGGCCATTCTAACGAAAACATTCTCATGGCGAAATCTAAAAATCGTGATTGGATCAAACAGCATCTCAATGATCCCTACGTCAAACAGTCACAAAAGGACGGTTATCGTTCTCGTGCCAGTTATAAACTCCTCGAAATTATTGAAAAAGAGCGCATGATCCGCCAGGGCATGACGGTCGTAGATTTAGGTTCAGCTCCAGGGGGTTGGTCGCAAGTCGCGGCGAGAATGGTCGGCCATGAGGGTAGAGTCCACGCGCTCGACATACTGCCGATGGACCAGATTGCCGGAGTAGATTTCATTCAAGGTGACTTTACTGAACAGGCTATTTTTGAACAATTGGTCGAACTTATCGGGAATCGTCCCGTAGACCTTGTAATTTCAGATATGGCCCCCAACTTAACAGGAGCGAAGGCAGTAGATCAGCCCGCCATGATGTATCTGGCAGAATTAGGCATCGATCTAGCCTGTCAGGTGGTGAAGCCCGAAGGGGTGTTTATCGCTAAGTTGTTTCAGGGAGAAGGTTTTGACGAGTTTGTGCGTCATGTCAGAACGTTGTTTAATAGTGTCAGTATGAAGAAACCAGATGCTTCCAGAGCTAAGTCTCGGGAAGTGTATCTGGTAGCCAAGGGCCTAAAGGCCAATTAAGAGGACAAAACTTTGAACGATTTGGCAAAAAATTTGATTGTATGGCTAATTCTGGCCGCGATCCTGATGTCGGTTTTTAATAGCTTTGCGCCGCCGCCTGAAGACAAGAGCGTCGATTATTCTGAATTTATAATGGACGTGCAAAACGAGCGTGTTACCAGCGTCTCCATTGATGGTCTTATTATCTCAGGTGAGAGACGGGACGGCACTTCGTTTAGAACGGTGCGACCCAATGTGCAGGACCCCGGCCTAATGGATGATCTGATCAATAATAATGTTAAAGTTATTGGTAAGGAGCCAGAAACTCCAAGTCTGCTATCCCAGTTGCTAGTAGCTGCGTTCCCAATCCTGCTGATTCTGGCGATCTTTGTGTTCTTTATGCGTCAGATGCAGGGCGGTGGTGGAGGCAAAGGCGGCCCCATGAGCTTTGGAAAGAGCAAGGCGAAACTGCTGACCGGTGATCAAATTAAAACGACTTTCGCCGATGTGGCCGGTGTAGATGAAGCCAAAGAAGACGTGGCCGAGCTGGTAGAGTTTCTCAGCGAGCCTAGCAAATTTCAGCGGCTCGGTGGTCGCATTCCCAAGGGTGTATTAATGGTAGGCCCCCCGGGTACGGGTAAAACATTGCTGGCCAAGGCTATTGCCGGTGAGGCCAAGGTCCCATTTTTCTCTATTTCGGGCTCTGACTTTGTTGAAATGTTTGTGGGGGTGGGCGCGTCCCGTGTGCGCGACATGTTCGAGCAGGCTAAAAAACAGGCTCCCTGCATAATCTTTATCGATGAAATTGACGCGGTGGGACGCCATCGCGGTGGTGGCTACGGCGGCGGAAATGACGAGCGCGAGCAGACGCTGAACCAGTTGTTGGTTGAAATGGACGGCTTTGAGGGCACCGAAGGCGTTATTGTTATTGCTGCAACTAACCGTCCCGATGTGTTGGATAAAG
>JAQWUP010000044.1 GCA_029242085.1 Porticoccaceae bacterium | reverse complement strand
CCCTATGAAACGTATAGGAGATGATTTGCATCAATTTTTCGCGAGATTCTCTGCTGAAAGTTAAAAAATTATCACGTTTTTTGCTTCTTTTTTTAGCGCGGTGTTACTATGCCCTCGTTTCCTAAGGGGCGGCCGTGGAATAGGCCTGAGATGCACCCTTTGAACCTGATCCGGATTATGCCGGCGTAGGAATAGGACTAACGCGTTTTTTGCCCTTCACTTCGTCTTTATCTCCGGGTCTCCTTAACTAATGTTACTGAGACTCTCTATGTATCGCTCCAAGCACCCTATGTACCGCTCCAAGCACCACTCTAAACATCATTCGAAATTTTTTAACAGGGCTCATATTAACAGGGCCCTGGCGCTCACGACCTCTATGTTTATGTGTACGGCCAGTCTGGCAAATAATGCGGTGATTGAAGAGGTTATCGTGACCTCTGATTTTCGTGACACCAGCCTACTGCAAACCGCAGCGAGCATTAGCGTATTTGATAACCAGGCTATTGCCCAGCGTCAGGCTCGGCACTTAGAGCAACTGATAAATTTGGCGCCCAATGTGAATTTTTCCAGTGGCGCTTCTCGCGGTCGCTTTATTCAGATTCGCGGTATTGGTGAGCGCAGTCAGTTTATAGAGCCGCTAAACCCCTCTGTAGGTATCCTGGTCGACGGTATCGACTTCACTGGCATCGCCGGTGCCGCTACCACTATGGATATAGCGCAGGTTGAAATTCTGCGTGGCCCTCAGGGAACAGTCTACGGAGCTAACGCGCTGGCAGGATTGATTAATTTACGCTCCAATCAGCCCACTGATCGCACTCAGGGTAATTTGGAAGTGACTCTTGGCGATTACAATACGCAGACAGTTTCTGCGGCCATCGGTGGGCCTCTAAGTGAAAATCTGGGCTATCGTTTTGCGGCACAGCAACACAGCAGTGACGGCTATATCCGCAATGATTTTTTACAGCGCGATGATACCGATAATATTGATGAGCTGAGTCTGCGATCAATTCTTGACTGGCAGGCCAGCGATAACTTAGACCTCAAGCTGACTATCTTTCATGTTGATGCTGACAATGGCTACGATGCATTCTCTCTGGATAATACCCGCCAAACTTTATCTGATAATCCTGGTCATGACCGTCAGGAATCCACTGCAGTGGCAGTGCAAAGCAGCTGGCAGGCCAATGATGCTGTTGAGTTGATTGGCTTATTGAGCTTTTCCGATAGCAATCTTGAGTATGGATATGATGAAGATTGGGCCTATGGTGACGCCCTATGTGTTGATTTTTCTTGCCCCTATAACGACCCCTATAGCTCAGTGGATAACTATGTGCGTGACCGCAGCAATGGCAGTGTCGATATCAAGCTGGTATCTACAGATGCGGGCCAAATTCTTAATGGCACCACAGATTGGGTGGCGGGAGTTTATTGGCGTGAGCAAGACGAAGAGTTACTGCGCCAATACAGCTTTGCAGCCGCCGACTTTATCAGTGATTTTGATACCACTAACCAAGCCGTCTATGGACAGCTGGATTCACAGCTCTCTGCCGCACTGCGCCTGACCACAGGCATTCGCTTTGAAAATCGTCAAGCCAGTTATAGCGACAGTGACCTGGTCGCCCACAATGTTGATGAAGATATCTGGGGTGGACGTATTGCTCTGCAATATCAGTTATCTGCTCAGACTATGGTCTATGGTTTGATCTCGAGAGGTTACAAGGCGGGTGGCGTCAATAGTAATGCCTCACTGTCTGCTGAAGACCGCGAGTTTGACACTGAGTTGATGCTCAATTATGAGGTCGGCACCAAGGGGCGCTGGCTGGACGATAGACTGCAGGCACAAGTCGCCCTGTTCTATCAGCAGCGCGATGATATTCAGATTAAGCAGTCATTGGTGCAGTCGCGGGAAGATAGCAATGCATCAACCTTTACCGACTATTTTGGCAATTCGGCTAAGGGCAGTAACTATGGCCTTGAGGTTGAATTTAACTGGCTAGCCAGTGAAGCTCTGGCACTATTTGGCAGTGTTGGCCTGTTAGAGTCCGAATATGATATTCCGCTTTCCGCAGACCTAAATAGCCGTGAGCAGGCCCATGCGCCAGCCTACCAATTTGCGTTGGGTGCCAGGACACAGATCAGTGACAGCCTAGCGGTGATTGTCGATGTGGAGGGTAAGGATGAATTTTATCTGTCATCCAGTCACAGCGAACAATCGCAGGCCTATGAGTTGATCAATGCCAGCTTAGAGTGCAGCCTGGGCGATTTGGAACTGTCTCTATGGGGCCGTAACCTCACGGATAAAGATGTCATTGTGCGTGGTTTTGGTGGCTTCGGTAATGATCCGCGCAAAGGCTGGATCACAGAGCCTTACTATCAGCTCGGCGCCCCTCGCGTTATTGGGCTGAGTGGCAAATACGATTTTTAATCATCAAGGAGCAGCAACATGGAAGTAACCATCGATATCAGCATGTACCCTAATCGGGAGGATTTTATTCCACCGATTCAGAGTTTTATTGAAAAGATTAATCGCTTTGATAATCTCAAGGTGACTACCTTTCCGACCAGCACGGTGGTGCAGGGTGAATATGAACATACAATGAAAGCAGTTCAGGACACCATTGCTGCCTGCTACAAGGAATTTAATATGGCGATTTATGTGGCCAAAATAATTCCCGGCTATGAGGCTCTGTAATAATGTTTGACTGGGTTAACCTAGAGACTGTGGCGGTAGTTCTATCTATCGCCTATCTCGTTTTAGCGATGAGAGAAAACAGCCTGTGCTGGTGCTGTGCCTTTTTTAGCACCGCCATTTACGTGGTAATTTTCGGTGATGTCAGCCTGTATATGGAGTCGGCACTAAATATTTACTATATGGCCATGGCTATTTATGGCTGGTATCAGTGGCGGCGGGGCGGCCCGGGAAATCAGGGCGTCGCACTGTCTGTTTGGTCGGCTCGTCAGCATTTTTTTGCCATTGGCTCGATTGCGCTGGCGACGGTTATTTCAGGTTATATACTGACTGAGACAACAGAGGCTAGGTTGCCCTATATTGACTCTTTTACCACTTGGGCCAGTATACTGACAACGGTGATGGTGGCGCGCAAGGTGCTCGAGAACTGGCTGTACTGGATTGTTATTAATTCGGTGTCTATCTTCCTGTATCTGGATAGAGAGCTCTATCAAACGGCGGCAATGTTTGTCCTCTATCTGGTGCTGGCGACCATTGGGTATTTTGCCTGGAGAAAAAACTATCTCGAACAGAACGCGCACATTACTGCAGCAAACCCTGTCTGATTGGCAGCAGTGGTCGATTGATCTCGAGCAGCCCCTCACAGAGCCCCCAGAGCTAATAAGAGCCCTGTTAGGCGGCAGAACCAACGAAACCTTTCTAGTCGTCTCAGGCGACTTTAAGGCGGTGATTAGAGTTAACTCTCCAATCAGCGAGGCGCTGGGGATTGATCGCCAGCGTGAAGCACAGATACTCAAGCTATTGGCGCCCAGTGGTTTTATTCCCAAGGTTTTTTATATTACCGATGAAGTGTTGGTCAGCGAATATATTGAAGGGCAACAGCTAACTCCTCAGAGCATTAAAAATACTGCAACCATAGAGGCAGTCTCCGCGGCTTTAAGGGCTGTTCAGGCTGTCACTATGCCCGATGGATTACCGCGCAATTACCTGCAATACTGCCGCCACTATCTGCAGCAGTTAGGGGACGACTGTGTTTCTCTCGCGGTAAAACAAGAGATCGAAACTATTGCTGCCACCGTAGACAACAGTGACTGGCAGCCGGTGATTTGTCACCATGATATGGTGCCGCAAAATATTATCGAAAATTCTCGTGGTGTCAGTATTATCGATTGGGAATATGCGGCACTGGGGCATCCCAGCTTAGATTTTATGCGGCTTTTTGGTGCCGATTTTGCGGCCTCTGGCGGTCAAGAAAATAGCCTGCAGCCAGTATTTAAAGTGCAGCAGGCGATGGATAAACTCTGGTTAGCTGTGCAGCTTTAGGGGAAGAAAATTATGACTGATGGTTACAATAGCTTGAGTGCCGAAGAAAAGTACGTCATTCAACAAAAGGGTACCGAACGGCCTTTTGTCGGTATCTATACCGACCATTTCGAAGGTGGCCGCTATATTTGCAAGCAGTGCGACGCACCACTCTACGAGTCGCAACACAAATTCCCATCCCACTGCGGCTGGCCCAGCTTTGATGACGAAATTGCCGGCGCAGTCAGGCGTGAGCCAGATGCAGATGGTCGGCGTGTGGAGATTCTCTGTGCCAATTGCGGCGGCCATTTAGGTCATGTATTTGACGGTGAGGGGTACACGGCCAAAAACACTAGGCACTGCGTCAACAGCATCTCTATGAAGTTTGTTGCTGCTGGCTAGAGGGTTGAGAGGTTAGTCACGAAAGTTTTTAAACTGAAAGGGCTGACCCAGATCGGCTTCACGTACCGCGGCCATCACGGCTTGCAGATCATCGCGCTTTTTACCACTGACTCGCACCTCATCTCCCTGCACCGCAGCCTGTACTTTAAGCTTTTTGTCTTTTACCAGTTTGACCAGTTTTTTACTTACGTCCGACGCTATACCCTGTTTAAAACTTACATGCAGTGAAAAAGTTTTGCCGCGGTGCAGAGCTTCGTCACTACATTCGATAACGGTGGGGTCAATGCCGCGCTTAACCAGTTGAATACGCAAAATATCCAGTAGCTGTTGGCATTGAAAGTCGGCCTCTGACACCAGCGTGACAATATCGTCTTTTAGGCTGATACTGGCTTCGACGCCGCGAAAATCGAATCTTGTGGTTAGCTCACGACTGGCATTATTAGTAGCATTAAGAATTTCGGCGGAATCGACTTCAGAAACAATATCTAAACTGGGCATGCTATGGCTCACCTGCGGCTGATTGAGTTATTATTTTAAACCAGAGTAGCGCTGTTAATCTAATTAGAGATGGTCTAAATAGTGAAAAATTGTATCTGCGGCAGTGGTAGAGCGTTCAGCGATTGCTGCGGGCCACTGCTCAGCGAAAAAATTCGAGCGAAGTCACCAGAGCAGCTTATGCGCTCGCGTTTCAGTGCCTATGCTCTGGGCGGCTATGGCAGCTATCTGCTTAAAACTTGGTTTGCACCTATGGCTAAAGGTTTAACTGTCGAGGAGCTATCTGTGCAGAGCCTGCAGTGGGTATCGCTTGAGGTGCTTGGATCCGGCGCGACTGATAATCAGGGCTGGGTAGAATTTAAAGCGACCTATCGCGAAGCTGGTCAGCAGCATGTGCTACATGAGAAATCGGTGTTTACCCTCAGCGGTGACTGCTGGTTGTACATAGGTGGTGAAATAACGCCGGCCCTGTAGCCATTGGATTATTAGCAGGCGATCAATACGTGCTTATGCTAGGTGTCGGCTTGCGGTGGGCTGACCAGCCGGCCAAATAGGATACCTACTTCAAATAGCATCCACATAGGTATCGCCAGCAGGGTTTGGGAAATAATATCTGGCGGTGTCAGCAGCATCCCTAAAACAAAGCAGAGCACAAAGACATAGGGGCGTTTCTTGGCTAGATTATCTGGGTCTACAGCCCCCATCCACGACAGAATAACCACCGCGATAGGAATTTCAAAACTCAATCCGAAGGCGAAAAAAAGTTTTAGTACAAAGTCCAGGTAGCTGCGAATATCCGGCATGACCGAGATACCTTCAGGTGCGATACTGGTAAAAAACAAAAACACCAGTGGAAACACAACATAGTAGGCAAAGGCCATGCCCGCATAGAATAAGATGACGCTGGAGACAAATAGCGGGATAACAATTTTCTTTTCTCGCTGATAAAGGCCCGGCGCCAAAAAAGCCCATGCTTGATAGAGAATATAGGGCATAGACGCAAACATGGACAGCACCAGTGTCAGCTTAAACGGGGTTAGGAAGGGCGAGGCAACTTCAGTGGCAATCATGGTCGAAGATTCGGGCAGAAACTCGCGAATAGGCTCAGAGATATACATATAGAGCTCATTACTAAAAGAAAATAAGCCCGCAAAGATCACCAGCACGGCTGCTACACAGCGCAGCACGCGGTCTCTAAATTCGATCAGGTGCCCCATAAAAGGTTGGCTGCTAAGAGTTTCTTGCTCAGTCATCTTGTTTTTCTTGAGAAGATTTTAGGCTTGGATCTGAGGCTAATTCTGCTTCTGTTTCAACAAAGATGGTTTTAATTTTGTCTTTGCTCTCTGAGACTGAGTCTTCAAATTTTTCTTTGGTATCACTGAGGTCACGGAGAATTTTTTCATTGTGCAGTTGGCGACGAATTTCATCCATGCCTACTTCATTTTCCAGTTCCTGTTTGGCACTGGTAAACATCTGCCTCATGCGACCGAGCCATAGGCTGATCGTGCGCACAGTTTCAGGCAGTCGCTCGGGGCCCATCACAATCAGCGTAATTACGGCTATGATGAGTAGTTCTGAAAAACCTATATCGAACACGGTTTATTCGGCAGCGTCTTTTTTCTCGCCTGACTCTTCAGACGACTCTTTACCAGCAGTATCATCTTCGCCTGCAGGATCGCTGGATACAGAGTCTTTAAAGCCCTTAACCGCACCACCTAGATCAGAACCAATACTGCGTAATTTTTTAGTGCCAAAAATCAGTGCCACAATTACCAGAATAATTAATAATTCTTGCCATCCAAAACCCACGATTTCTCTCCTATTTTAAAATTAAACTAAATTATTATTTTTATTTCCTTTGTGCCTTTTCTTCAAGGCCAGATAAATCAAATCTTCGTTCAAGTTCACAGAGTACCGCGTCAGCATCTTCGCCGAGGTGGGACAGCATAACCAGAGTATGAAACCAAAGATCTGCAGTTTCATAAATTAACTTGTCATTGTTACCACTTACCTCGGCATCACGAGCTGCCAGAATAGTTTCAATAGACTCCTCGCCCACTTTTTCAAGAATCTTATTTAATCCTTTATGGTGCAGGCTCGAGACGTAGGAATCATCCGCTGAGGAGTGCTTGCGCGCTTCGAGTACTCTGGCTAGCTGGCTTAAAACTGTATCGCTCATTGATAGAGTTCCCTAGGGTTCTTGATAACGGGATCTACGTCGATCCACTGGCCATCTTTAAATACTCGATAGAAGCAGGATACGCGGCCAGTGTGACAGGCAATGCCGCCGACCTGTTCGACCTGCATCATAATAACGTCCTTATCGCAGTCGATGCGCAGCTCTCTAAGTTGCTGCACATTTCCCGACTCTTCACCTTTGCGCCATAACTTTTGACGTGAGCGCGACCAGTATACGGCACGGTTTTCAGCTACGGTAAGCTGCAGTGCTTCGCGATTCATCCAGGCGACCATGAGGATCACGCCGGTCTCGGCATCCTGCGCTATCGCAGGAGCCAGTCCGTCGTTGTTCCAAAGAATATCGTCAAGATAGCTCATTACAACTGGGTCCGTTTTCCAATCTTTATCTGAAGTTCGCATCATAACCCAACTAGCGCAGCAGAAGTATTAGCAGGCCTATAGCAGCTAGAATAAAGCTGCTGCCGGGCAACTGTGCTATTGGCTCTGCCCAGTGGGGGAAGACCAGCCCCACGCCAACACCGACTACAGCGGCGCCAATGTGACCGCTTAATTTTCTTGATTGACTGGGCGCAGGCTCAGCAGGCGCAGGTACATTATGGCCCGTCTCCCTGTTTTGCAGGGCATCATAAATAAGCGGCGGTATCTGTGGCAGATATTCCAACCAGTCGGGAATATGGCGTTTCATCTGTTTGATCACACTTTTAGGGGAATAGCGCTTTTTAAGCCATTTCTCCAAAAATGGTTTTGCCGTAGTCCATAGGTCCAGTTGGGGATAGAGCTGACGTCCCAGACCTTCGATATTGAGTAGGGTCTTTTGCAGCAATACCAGAGAGGGCTGCACTTCCATGTTGAAGCGGCGCGCTGTATCAAACAGGCTGATAAGAATATGACCCAGTGATATTTCATCCAGAGGACGCTGAAAAATCGGTTCGCAAACCGAGCGGATAGCGCCAGTAAATTCATTTACCGGAGTATCTGCAGCCACCCACCCAGAGCGAATATGTAACTCAGCCACCTGGCGATAATCGCGATTAAATATCGCCAGTAAATTGCGCGCTATATAGAACTGATCAGCACTGGATAATGAACCCATAATAGCGCAGTCCAGCGCCTGATAAGAGGGCTGCTTAGGGTTGTTGATATCGACAAATACATTGCCGGGATGCATATCGGCATGGAAGAAATTATCGTCAAATACCTGAGTAAAAAATATCTCAACACCGCGCTCGGCAAGTACCTGCATATCGACACCAGCGGCTTTCATCTCACTGATACTGGACACGGGAATGCCGTATATACGCTCCATCACCAATACATTCTGGTTGGAGTGAGACCAGAAAATTTTTGGCACATACAGCAGTGGTGAATTTTCGAAGTTATTGCGCAGCAGTGACGCATTGGCGCCCTCGGACTGCAGGTTTAGCTCTTCAAGAATGACATGGTCATAGTCTTTGACAACCTCTACTGGGTGCAGACGGCGACCATCTTCACTGTATTTAGCCAATAGCCGCGCCATTGTGTACATCAGAGCGATATCTTTGCGGATGGTTTTTTCAATGCCGGGTCTGACGGCTTTCACGACCACCTGGGTGCCGTCAGCTAGAACAGCGCCATGGACCTGGGCAATAGAGGCCGAGGCCAGAGGGTCAGGCTCAAAGCTTTTAAATACATCATCGACGCTAGCGCCGAGAGCTGCCTCGATATTCTTCTTAAACAGGGCAGATGAAAAGGGCGGTACGTTATCCTGTAGCTTGGCCAGCTCGGAGCAAATATCGTCTGCAACCAGATCAGGTCGGGTCGACAGCAACTGACCGAATTTAATAAAGATAGGGCCCAGCTCTTCCATCGCTTTGCGCAGGCGTTCACCGCGGCTGCCTTTATTGTCGCTGGAACCAAATAGTACCGCTGGCGCCAACAGCAGACGCAGGCTCAGTGGTAACTGGCTTTTGTCCAGCAGAGCATCGAGGCGGTATTTACCCGCGACGCGCATTATTTTACTCAGGCGGCGAAGTCTCATCACTGGCTCAGGCCTCTAGTGGGGAGTAACTTGCGCAATCGTTCAACCCGTGCGGCAAGACGATCTGTGTCAGTGGTTATACTGCGCACCTGCTGCACAAACTGTTCGAACTCAGCACGATCTGGCGTCAGCTGCCACTGATTCTGAGCAACATCCACTAGAGTCGTCTTGGCACGCTGTGCAGTGCTGGCGCGAAACTCCGCGGAGTTGCGGATAGTGGAACAGAAAATATGTGCTGCAACATCGCCGAATAATTCCGCCAGCGCTGCTTCCCAGTCTATATCTAGGTTAGCCATAATAATATTGAGCTGGCGCAAGGTTTCCAGATCGCCACTAACATTCACCCCGGTGCCGGATAGCGACTTCGTGTCGCTAGAATTCAGCGCCATGCTAGCGATAGAAACAAGGGTCCCCTCTATGGTGATGCTGGCATTGTCCTGCCAATTATTGTGTAACAGAATGCCGTCAGCGGTGGGCTCAAGAGCGATAGACAGCGGCGGCATGCTGCTGTCGAGTAAAATAATCTGACCTTGAAGCGCGGCCAAACCTCGGCTCGAGGCAGGGTCATATTTCAATGCCCCATTGATCAGCTGTTCAACGCCCTCCAGTGCCGTTGACTGTAACGCCGTAAATAACACTAGGGCTTTACTCCTCGGTGCAGGGCAACCACACCGCCGGTCATATTATGGAAGTCGGTGTTGGCAAAACCAGCATCATCCATCATGGTTTGCAATGTCTGCTGATCTGGGTGCATGCGAATTGACTCGGCCAGGTACTGATAGCTATCGGCGTCGTCTGCGAACAGCTTGCCCAGCTTGGGCAGTATGCTGAATGAATAGGTGTCGTATACCTTTGATAGCAAGGGGTTGCCGGGCTTAGAAAATTCCAGTACCAACAGGCGCCCCCCGGGCTTCAAAACTCGCAGCATAGAGCGCAGTGCCAAGTCTTTGTCGGTAATATTACGCAGGCCAAAGGCTATGGTAATAACATCAAAGGTATTGTCGGGAAACGGCAGATGCTGAGCGTCGGCCTGAGAGAAAGTTACATTGGTGACCACGCCGCGATCGATTAAACGGTCACGGCCAACCTTGAGCATCGAATCATTTATATCAGCTAACACCACCGCACCCTCAGGGCCGACAATGCGGGAAAATTTGGCCGTTAGATCGCCGGTGCCGCCAGCAATGTCGAGCACCTTATTGCCGCGGCGCACACCAGACATCTCAATGGTGACGCGCTTCCACAGCCGATGTACGCCACCCGACATAAGATCATTCATAAGGTCGTATTTAGCAGCTACGGAGTGGAAGACCTCGGCGACTTTGTCGGCCTTTTCTTCAACATTGACGGTTTTATAACCAAAGTGCGTTGTTTTGTCTGACATTGGTGCAGCTTTCTCCGTAAATTCAGCGACCTATTGTAGCGGCACTGGGGCTATTAAGGGAATTTTTAGGAGAGTTTAACCACCTGAACATCGGGATCCCGCGATGCTCCAGCGGCGTGCAGTTTTTGCAGGTAGTCGGCCCAGTTATCGGTTTGGTTAGAGCCCAATTCAAACAGGTAGTCCCAGGAGAAGATGCCGCTATCATGGCCGTCGCTAAAGGTAATGCGAATCGCGTAGTTGCCAGATTGCTCCAGCCCGCTAATACCTACATGGCGCTTGCCGGTCTGCAGGACTTCCTGACCTTTGCCGTGGCCGCGCACCTCCGCGCTAGGGGAAAAAACGCGCAGGTACTCGGCTGGCAGTTGAAAACGCACATCCCCCTGATATTCCATATGCAGGGCATTTTTAGATTCATTGACGACGATGCGGCTGGGAACAGGCATATCAAAGCTCATAGTAAGGCACTACAGAATAAATCGAGTTAGATCTTCATTGCTCGCCAACTCACCCAGATGCTTCTCAACAAAGGCGGCATCCACGGAGATGGTTTCACCTTTGGCACCGAGATCTGAGGCATCAAAAGAAATCTCCTCAAGCAGACGCTCCAAAATAGTGTGTAGACGACGGGCACCAATATTCTCTGTACCCTCATTAACCTCAAAAGCTATCTCAGCCATGCGTCGCACACCGTCCTCGGTAAACTCAATAATTAAGCCTTCGGTGGCCATCAGGCCCATATACTGCTTGGTCAACGAGGCCTTGGGCTCGGTGAGAATACGTTCCAGATCACCAATTTCGAGAGCATTGAGCTCCACGCGAATAGGTAGTCGGCCCTGCAGTTCTGGGATTAGATCAGAGGGTTTGGCAAGGTGAAAGGCACCAGAGGCAATAAATAGAATATGGTCTGTTTTGATCATGCCGTATTTGGTCGACACTGTGCTGCCTTCAATTAATGGCAGTAGATCGCGCTGCACACCTTCCCGAGAAACATCGGCACCACTGGCCTCGCCGCGGCGACAGACTTTGTCGATCTCATCGAGAAAGACAATACCATTTTGCTCTGCCGCCTCTATGGCACCGGCTTTGATTTCCTCTTCATTGACCAGTTTGGCGGCCTCTTCATCCTTGAGGTGTTTAAGAGCTTCTGCGACAGTGACCTTGCGTGGGGCAGTTCTATTCTTACCCATGCTGCTAAACATACCCTGCAGCTGCGATGTCATCTCCTCCATACCAGGGGGGGCCATAATTTCTACGCCGACTGGGGTTTGGCTGAGTTCAATCTCAATTTCCTTATCGTTAAGCGCGCCTTCTCGGAGTTTTTTACGGAAGATCTGCCGCGTGCTGGTGTCTTTATCATCAGCGGAATCAGCACCGCGTGCCGCGGGCAGCAGGGCATCCAAGACACGCTCTTCGGCCGCGTCCATAGCGCGCTGAGCGACTTTGGTCATCTCTAGTTCACGATGCTGCTTAACTGAGGTCTCAACGAGATCGCGAATAATAGATTCAACATCCTTACCCACATAGCCTACCTCGGTAAACTTAGTGGCTTCGACTTTAACAAAGGGTGCATTGGCCAAGCGCGCCAGCCGGCGCGCAATTTCGGTTTTACCCACACCGGTGGGGCCAATCATCAAGATATTCTTGGGCGTTACCTCATTGCGCATCTCGACGTCGAGCTGCGACCGGCGCCAGCGATTGCGCAGAGCAATGGCCACAGCGCGCTTGGCATCATCTTGCCCAATAATATGGCGGTTGAGCTCGTGAACAATTTCACGGGGAGTCATTTGAGACATAAGAATTCCTAGCTGCTCTAATAGGCAGACGCTTAAGTATTTGAGTCGAGCTCTTCGATAGTTCGGTTATGGTTGGTGTAGATACAGATATCGCCAGCGATCTTAAGACCCTGTTCCACAATATCTCGAGCACCCATATCGGTATTATCCAGCAGTGCACGGGCCGCTGACTGGGCAAAGGGTCCGCCAGAGCCAATCGCAATGAGGTCATCTTCGGGCTGAATAACATCGCCATTGCCGGTAATAATTAACGAGGCCTCAGCATCGGCAACAGCCAGAAGTGCTTCCAGCTTGCGCAGAATACGGTCAGTACGCCAGTCTTTAGCCAGCTCAACCGCAGCCTTGGTGAGATTGCCCTGATGCTGTTCAAGCTTGGCTTCAAAGCGTTCGAAGAGCGTAAATGCATCGGCGGTGCCACCGGCAAAGCCAGCAATCACCTGATCTTTATACAGGCGGCGCACCTTGCGAGCATTACCCTTCATAATGGTATTGCCCAAGCTGACCTGACCGTCACCACCAATCACGACTTTGCCATTGCGCCGCACCGACAAAATAGTTGTTCCACGATATTGTTCCATCTTAATTACACCCTCTAAAACATTTCTTTGCTTGGGTATGAGATGGGGCCTGTCGTAGAAATTACAATGCCAGTAGCTATTTATTTGGCCCGGCTACAAATGCCCATGCTGTTTTAGATCCTCAATGCAGGCCAGAATACTTTCGCGCAAGGTACTGACAATAAAGTCGACCTGCTCGCGATTGATTATCAGTGGGGGTGACATCACGTTCAGGTTGACGATAGGGCGCACGATCAGACCTTTGCTGTCCGCCTGATTGGAAATCCATTTGCCAATATCTAACTCTTCCGGAAACAGTGTTTTGGAATCTTTGTCTTTAACAAACTCCACGCACGCCATCAGGCCAATACCGCGCACGTCACCCACAATAGGCAGGTCGGCCAAGGTTTTTAATTGCGCCTGAAAATAGGGACCTATGTCTTGCACATGGGGCAGCAGTTTTTCGCGCGCCATAATTTCAATATTTTTTAGCGCTGCGGCACAGGCTACAGGATGGCCAGAATAGGTATAGCCATGGGTAAAACAGCGCCCCTCGCCCAGTTCACTGATCACATTGTGAATCTTACTGGAATAAATTGTCGCGCCCAGAGGCTGATAGCCAGAGGTCAGGCCCTTGGCAGAACAGATAATATCCGGCTGAAAATCAAAGACTTCCTTCGAGGCAAACCAATGGCCGAGGCGACCAAAGGCGGTAACTACCTCGTCTGAGACATAGAGGACATCGTATTTTTGGCAGATTTCCCAAGTGCCGCGATGGTAGCCTGCAGGGGGCACGATAACCCCACCGGCACCAAATACCGGCTCGGCAAAAAAGGCAGCTACGTTGTCTGCCCCGACTTCAAGAATCTTTTCTTCCAGCTCTGCAAGTTTAGCGGCCAGAAAGTCCGCTTCGCTAATATCTGCTTCTGCCCGATAAAAATTAGGGCAGGAAATATGGTGAATCGTATCCTCAATATAATCAAATTCAGGGGGGTGATCGCCGGGCTTGCCACCTATCGACATAGAGGCATAGGTAGAGCCATGGTAGGAGTTCACGCGCGAGATAATATGTTTTTTGTCCTGCTTGCCCCGACAGTTCTGATAAAAATGAATCATCCGGTAGGCTGTGTCTATGGCTGTTGAACCGCCACAAGACAGAGCCACATGGTTGAGATCGCCGGGCGCCAGTTCGGCCAGTTTTGCGGCCAGAGTCGCAGCGGGAATATTGGTCATATCGACAAAGGGGCTGGCATAGGCCATCTGCCGCACCTGATCGGCAATGGCATCGGCCATTTCCTCACGGCCCATACCAATATTGGTACACCAGAGGCCGCCCACCGCATCTAGATAGCGGGTGCCATTGCTATCATAGATATAGGCTCCATCAGCGACGGCTATAGGCAGCGCACCCTCGTCGGCAAAGGTATCGAAAATCTGCCAGGGATGAAGAAAATGTGCCTTATCTTGCCGATTAATTGCATCGGTATCATATTGATCAAAATCAATATTAGAGCTGCGATTTACTACCGTCATATTGCACCTAATTGGTTACTATCGAAGAATAGGTATCAGGGTACTGATCACTAGAAAAAAGGCTAATACCCTCAACTGGGTAAGGTTGATCTAACGATCCAGAGGCAAGTAGCCGTTTTTGCGAACGCTGCGCTCTACCTGACCGGGGAAAATATTTAATAGGGGATTTAAATTCAGACCTGCAGTGCGCAGGCCATAAGAAGTCCAATTATTGCAGGTGTTGGCAATGGTGTAGACGCCTCGAGATTTGAAGAACTGCTCGCCATTGGCACGTTCCCTGACCTTGGTAAGCTGATTGCTACTATCCAGTTTGAAGTAGCGGCTGACAAATAGCGCCATAGAATCCATCAGCCTCTCATCAATAGCAATACTGTAAAGCACGGAATTCTCTGCCAGATCGTTTTGCAGATCGTCAATACCGAGCAGGGCCACAACTGATGATGTAGGTAGCAACAGCGCGCGCAGTCCCATTAGTTTGGTCTGCTGTTCATTACCATAATAATGATAGTCACCCCATCCAATTCGCAGCCATTTGTAATCACCAAAATACGCCTTTAACTGAGGTACCAGAGCGCATAGGCTTGGGGCCGGTAGCACCAGATGAGTGTGAATACCGGTGCGGATAAAATGTAGTGGCGAATCCGACATATGAGTGGCGAAAATTTAAAGTTAGATTAATCGTTATACGTGAAAAGCAACGTTGATACTACCTAATCATGGGTATTGCTGATATTGCATCAAGACCTCTATATTGAAACAAAAATCGACTATGCTGTGACCTTAAAACACAGTATTGATTGATAAAACGGGAAGTCCAATGACGCTTAAATTGAAAGACCCCAGCCTACTAAAAACTCAGGCCTATATTGATGGCCAATGGGTAGATGCCGACAATGGCGAAACAGTTGCGGTGGCCAATCCGGCCACTGGTGAAGCTATCGCCGCTGTGGCCAAATGTGGCACCGCAGAAACCCGGCGCATGATTAACGCCGCTGAAGCTGCACAAAAATCCTGGGCCAAAACTACCGTTAAAGAGCGCGCGACAATGCTGCGCAACTGGTTTAATCTGATGATGCAGCATCAGGAAGATCTGGCTCAGATTTTAACGGCAGAGCAGGGTAAACCCCTGGCCGAGGCACGCGGTGAAGTCGCCTATGGCGCTAACTATGTCGAGTGGTTTAGCGAAGAGTCCAAGCGCGTATATGGCGATATTATTGCCCCCCCCACCAGTGACAAACGAATTATGGTGATCAAGCAGCCAGTGGGTGTGGTGGCCTGTATTACCCCATGGAATTTCCCCAATGCCATGCTGACCAGAAAAATTGCACCGGCGATTGCCGCGGGCTGTGCGGTGGTGTGTAAACCGGCCAATGCCACGCCCCTGTCTGCGCTGGTACTGATAGAGCTCGCCGAGCGAGCAGGTTTTCCAAAGGGACTGGTGAATATAGTCACTGGTCGTACCGCCGAAATTGGTGCCGAAATTACCAGCAATCCAATTGTTCGCAAAGTGACCTTTACGGGATCTACCCCTGTGGGCAAGCAGCTGATGGCAGAATGCGCGCAAACTGTTAAGCGCACGTCCATGGAGTTGGGTGGCAATGCGCCATTTATTGTCTTCGATGATGCCGATATTGATGCCGCTGTTCAGGGTGCCATGGTCTCCAAATATCGCAATGCCGGTCAGACCTGTGTCTGTTCCAATCGCCTGATTATTCAGGCGGGCATTTACGATGAATTTAGCGCCAAGCTCGCCGAGGCCGTGAGCGGCCTAAAGGTTGGCAACGGCACCGAAGAGGGGGTCTCCATAGGCCCGCTTATCGATGAAAACGCTGCCAATGGGGTCTGTGAATTTATCGATGATGCAGTGGCAAAAGGTGCAACAGTGACTCTGGGTGGCGGGCGCAGTGAGTTGGGCGGCAGCTTTATTGAGCCGACCATACTGACCAATGTCAGCTCTGATATGCGGGTGTTCTCTGAGGAAATTTTTGGTCCAGTAGCCCCATTGTTTAAGTTTGAAACCGAAGAGCAAGTGCTGCAGATGGCCAATGATACCGAATTTGGTTTGGCCGCCTATTTTTACTCAAGGGATATAGGCCGTGTCTATAGAGTCTCGGAGCAACTTGAGTACGGCATTATTGGTGTTAACGAAGGTGTTATTTCCAATGAGATGGCACCTTTTGGCGGCATTAAGGAATCCGGCAGTGGCCGTGAAGGCTCCAAATACGGGATGGATGACTATATGGCGATCAAATATATCTGTGTCGGTGGTATTGAACAGTAGAGCTGCTGAAAGCTAGAGCTATCAGCAACTTTCAGTACCATCGTAGAAGACATAGAGCAGCAGAATAATAAAAAGAGCGAGTTGCCAATGACACATTTAATTTACCCAACGACTAATTTTAAAGCCATCGAACAGATCAGTATTGAGCGGGGTGAGGGCTGTTATGTTTGGGATAAAGAGGGCAATAAATATCTAGAGGGTTTGGCTGGGCTCTGGTGCACAGCGCTGGGCTATGGCAATCAGGAACTGATTGATACCACCTCCGAGCAGATGAGCAAGCTGACCTTTAGCCATATGTTTGGTGGCAAGACTCACCAGGTCGCCATTGATTTGGCCGACAAACTGGCGGCTATGATTCCCATGCAAGACGCAGTGTTATCTTTTGGTAACTCCGGCAGTGATGCCAATGATACCCATATCAAACTATTGCGTTACTACCATGAAGCCATAGGTAAACCAGAGTGTCGCAAAATTATTGCTCGTGAACGCTCTTACCATGGTGTGACCGTGGCGGCGGCCTCGCTAACTGGATTACCAGTGACACAGAATCATTTCGATCTGCCGGTGGATGCGCTGGGCATTTTGCGCACCGATCACCCGCACTACTATCGTGGCAAACAGGATGAAGAGTCTGAAATAGATTTTGTCGATCGTATTGTCGGCAATCTTGAAGCCATGATTGTGCGTGAAGGCCCAGAGACCATTGCCGCTTTTATCGCCGAGCCCATCACCGGTGCAAGCGGCGTTATTGTGCCGCCTCCGGGTTATTACCAAAAGGTTCAGGCGGTGCTCAATAAATACGACATTATGTTTTGGGCCGATGAAGTCATTACTGGCTTTGGCCGCACAGGTAAAGACTTTGGCTGTACGACCATGGGTATTGATTCCCCTGCCATGATGACCTTTGCCAAGCAGCTATCTTCGGCCTATATGCCCATAAGTGCCTCAGCGATCCGTCGCGAAATATATGATGCAATGATTGATCAGAGCGCCAATGCTGGCGCCTTTGGTCATGGCTATACTTACTCGGGCCACCCCGTGGCCTGTGCGGTTGCCCTCAAGACCTTAGAAATTTATACCCGCGACCATATCTTTGAAAACGCCGCAGTAACCGGCGAGTATCTACAAAAGCGTCTTGCCGAGTTTAGCGACCATCCTCTGGTGGGTGAGGTGCGAGGCAGTGGTTTAATCGGTGCCCTTGAGTTGGTAGCTAACAAAGAAACAGGGCAGCCTTTTGTCGGCGGAGCCGTGGGTGGTTACGCACAAAAAGTGGCTCAGGATAATGGCTTGCTAATTCGTGCAGTGGCAGGTTCCAGTTTAGGTTTCTGCCCGCCACTTATTATTACCACTGAACAGATTGATGAAATGATGGCTGCTGTAGCTATCGCATTGGATGCGACCCTTGATCACTGTAAGAAAGAGAATTTATTGGTGTAGAGGTTAGGGTTTGTACGCTAGTTTGAGTAGATCTTGCGTCGCTAAGCTCGTCAAGATGACAGTGATAGAGCTCAAGATGACAGTGGCAGGGCTCAAGATGACAATGGCAGGGCTCAAGATGACAGGGTTAGGGATCAAGATCATGGGGGTAACAGAAGCTGTTCCACTAAAAATGCCTCTGCGAAAACTAAAAAATTATTTTAAAGTCACACTTCTGCAGGCGCAATGCCTACGCTGTCATAACTTCTCTGTGTTACATCTCTTATCTCTGATTGATGGCTTCTAAACTGAGCTCTAATTCCGGTTTTTACTTTTTCAAGTCATTAGTCTGGCCGCGCTTAGATGTGAAAGAAGCACAACAATAAACTTAATCACAGAGGACGCCATCATGGCTCTTGCAAAAGCTATCCAAAAAAATGCTCTATCACTTGCAGTAAAACAAACGTCTTATAAACAAAATGTAGTAGCGGTAAATACATTGGTTACCAGTGTGCTTTCGTCGAGCTTACCCACCCTTAATCAAAACCCGCCAGACTGGGACAAATTTGTAACCGCCTATGAAGCCGCTGATGCAGGCGCATTGACTTGGGTTAATAATGTTATGGCGCGTCTATTGAATGTGCCCGATGAGGTTAAGAACTACAATGACAGTATTACCCAATTATTAGCTAACGCTAAGATGCAGGCCGAGTCGTTAGAGGTAGATCCAACGAACAAAGGCGCACTGAGCGCATTAAATTCAGACTTAACTAACATCAGCAGCACCTTGGGACTAATTGATACCTTTATCACTGGTGCCCTAAATGCGATCAAAGGTTTTAAAGATGAGTTGCCATCACTGGCGACTAATTTACAGACTATTGCCACTGACTCCACCAAAGCAGCTAATGCCGATCAGGCGCAGATTGATAAGCTTAATGCTGATATCGACAAACTTCATGATGAAATAAAAAGCCTGACAGCGGCTATTATTGGCCTGGGTATTGCCGATGGTATTGCGTTGACTCTGGGCATTGTCGCCACGATAGCGGCTTTCCCTGAAGGTGCGCTAGTATGGTTTGTACTTGGACCCGCAATTGCGGTTGCCAGTACCTATATCGCTATGGACGGTTTGAAAATCAAGGCCGATAACGCAGCGATTAAAGCCGATGAAGCACAGATTATAGGCTTAACAGCAGATGTATCTACACTGCATATACTGTCTAAAAACTTTGCTGCTATGTCTGCACAGACTGTAGAAATTGAAACCAACCTGCAGGCGATTCTCGTTGAGTGGCAAGCGTTGGATGCTGATGTTGCCAATGCCGTAACCGATATTAAAACTGCAACGGCCGACAGTAGTTCAGCCAACTTTAGCGCCGTAGCTGCAGATATTGATGATGCGATTACCGAATGGGCTGCGGCCTATAAGCAAGCCGGTGCTCTGCATCTCGAGCTAAATGTAAATGACGCTCAACTGACGGTGGGTATGTCATCGGCCGAGGTTCAGACTGCAACGGCCAAGGGGACCACCAGTGATATTATTACCTACTATAATCAGGTGCAAAATCAGCATACTACCTCTGCAGCATAATTATAAAAAGTAAGAGAGATATTTAGACAGAGTTATTTTTATAGATTGATAAAAATAACTCTGTCTTTTTTTGCAGGAAAAAAATACCTTAAGTCGGATAACCTGTAATCGACCTGATATTTTCATAACTCGGTTTTAGGCTCTGATACATTTTGTTATACACCTTGGTGTATAGATCATTATAGATTTTTTGGTTTTCAGGGTCCGGCATAAAACAGTCACCTGTATGAGTCATGCTGTCCACAGCATTCGCGAAGTTCGGATAGATACCACAGCCCACAGCCGCAGCAACAGCAGCTCCTAGAGCCGACGTTTCGTAGGTATGTGGACGCTCTACCGGCATGCCAAATACATCGGCAGTAATCTGCATAATCTCATCACTCTGCGAGCCACCACCGGATACCATTAGGCGTTGTAATGGCTGGCCACTACGTTTTTCGACACGCTCTTTGCCCTCGCGCAGAGCATAGGTCAGGCCTTCAATCATGGCTCGGTACATATGGGCTCTGGTATGAACTTCACCAAAACCGATCATTGCGCCTTTGGCCTCCGGGCCTGAGTCATTCATACTACCGCCCCAATAGGGTTGTAGCATAAGGCCCATACTGCCCGCAGGTACCTGCGCCAGTAGATCATCGAACAGAGACTCTGGCGCTACATTCTGTTCAGAGGCGAGCTGCTGTTCATGCAAGCCAAATTCCTGTTTAAACCAGCTGACCATCCAATAGCCACGTTGCACCATCATTTCTATATTAAACGTATTGGGGACAACACCAGGGTAAGCGGGGTGAAATGGAATGGCTTCGAGATATTTGTCGCTAGTGATATTAAAGGTGGCGGTGGTGCCATAGCTAAGGCTGCCGGTTTGATTGTCGAGGCTGCCAGTGCCCAGCACCTCACAAGCTTTATCGGAACCACAGGCAATTAATGGCAGACCCTCAGGAATACCGGTCTGCGCGCTGGCCGCTGCGGTTATATGACCTAGCGTTTCTCCTGCTGGCAATAGCTCGGGCAGCATTTCTCGAGTAATCGCCGGTATTGCGCGCCATTTCCAATCTTTGCCCTGCGCCCATTCCAGTTTCTGAAAATCAAAGGGCACATAGCCCACCTGACTGGCGATAGAATCTGTGTAACAGCCGGTCAGCTGATAGTTGTGGTAACCAGATAACAATAAAAATTTATCCACCTGGGCCCAGAGCTGAGGCTCTTTCTGGGCAATCCAATTAGCTTCGGCCTGAGCATGAAAGGCGTCGACAGAATCCTTGGCTTTAACCAGTGTAAATAGTATTGATTCAAGAGCACCTAGCTGCGGCTTGCTATCGACCTGTCGCTGATCCAGCCAGCTAATGGCAGCGCGCAAAGGTTTGCCATCTCTACCCATGGGTACCACGGTGGCGCGCTGGGTAGTGACCGAGACTGCTTTAATATTTTGTCGTGGAAAATCCAGCTGTGCCCATAGTTCTTGGCAGGCCTGGCAAAGTGCAGACCAAAAATAGTCCGGCTGTTGCTCTGCATAACCGGGCTGGGTGGAGAAATAGGGTTCTATATCTACTTTGGATTTGACGACCAACTGACCATGACTGTCAAAAACTATGGCGCGAACACTTTGAGTGCCGTTGTCGATAGCCAGTACGTAGTTTGAATGTTTCATGGGGTTTTTCTTTTTATTTTATTATTTTTTTTTGGCAGACTGTAAAACTGCTGCCAAATTCCTTGGTAGCGCGCCAGCTCGTCTTGCCACTGCTGCCTATTCCAATTCAATTCATTCATGCACATTTTTTCTAGGGTGGGAAATAGTTCCTCACCGGCATTAACCAATACCATCCCCAATCTGGTACGTCGCAATAACAGATCATCGAGATGCTGTACTGATTCATGACGCAGTGCCCAGCGACATTCGGCAAGGCAAAAATCGGTGACGCCAATACGCTGGTGCTCTGCTGGTGCGGCATCATCCAATAGTTGTTTTGCCATTGGCCCATAGCGCCCCAACAGCCGTTGACCCCAGACAGGGTTGCTGGGCACCAGTGCCTCGGCGCTGATATTGGGTCGACTAAAGACTCTGTCATCAGTGAACGGCTGTGGTTCTGGCAGATGCGCTTCGGCTGCCTTTAGTGCATCTAAGGCGATTAATCTAAAGGTGGTGAGTTTGCCTCCGCTCACCGTAATCAGACCCTGATCGGACCATACCGCGTGGTCGCGACGCTCCTTCGAGGGATCCTTGGATTTCTCCGATCCGATTACCGGACGCACGCCAGCCCAAGAGGAAATAATATCGCTCTCGCCGATCTGGGCATGGGGAAACTGAACATTAAAGGCATTGATCAGATAGTCTACTTCACTCTGGACGATACTGGCTTCTATATCCAGATCTTCACTGTGATCAAGATCGGTAGTGCCAATCACGGTAGTGCCTTCCCAAGGGTAGACATAGACGCCGCGTTGATCCTCTGGGTGAAGAGAGGTCAATACATCGGTGACTGGCATTAGCTGTTTGGCAATAATGAGGTGACTGCCACGCAGCGGGCGCACACGCTTTTCAGGAATGAGTTGATTGCGCAGGCGATCTGCCCAGGCGCCCGTGGCATTCATCACCACAGGAGCGCGCAGCTCGATTGTACTGTTACTCTCGGGATCGTCCAGCACCGCACCAACTACCTGATTCTGCTCAACTAAAAGATTGGTAACCTTAGCGTAATTGAGCGCAGAGGCGCCATTGGCAATACTCTCTTGCAGCACTCGCAATACCAGTCGCGAATCATCCACCATGGCATCGGTATAGGCGCTGGCTCCTTTAAGGTGTTTGTCATTTAGGCCGGGAAAGCGTTCTTGCAGTGCCCTGTTGTTGTGGTAGCGATGGTCTCTAATTCCGGCGATAAAATCGTAGATCAGCAGTATCACCGACATAGCTAGTCGGCCGGGAAATAGGCCTTTGGTAAGGCTAAAGTAAAAGGTAATTCGATCGACTAAGCCAGGTGCCTCTGCCAGCAGGCGCTCACGCTCAAGTAGCGAATGCTTGGTAAGTTTTAGATCGCCAGCAGCCAGGTAGCGCAGACCGCCATGGACCATTTTTGATGAGCGGCTGGAGGTGCCCCAGGAATAGTCTTGCTGTTCGAGTAGCAGTGCACGGTAACCGCGCCTTGCCGCCTCACGCAGCACACCGGCGCCGGTAATGCCGCCACCCACCACAATAATATCCCAGTTGAGCTGCTCGCCTTTGCGCATCTGGGCGAGTAAATGAGCGCCTGAACTATTCATAGATTATTTGCTGTCCGGTAGTAATTTGCCTGGGTTCATTTGACCCTTGGGATCAAATAGTTGGCACAGAGACTGAATGGCGGCAATACCCAGCGAACCTTTTTCTGCGGGAAGGTAGCTGCGATGATCCTTGCCCACTCCATGTTGATGGCTAATAGTACCACCGCAGGCGACTATTTCATTGGCCCCAGCTGCCTTGAGTTTTTTCCAGCGCTGCAGTGCAGTCTGATAGCTGTCGCCAAAACGGTACAGATAGGTGGTATAGATACTGGAACCCTGACCATAGACATGGCTCAGGTGGGTATAGACATGTACCTGTTCACCCTCGTCGGCAAGACCTGTGCGAATAGCGGTTTCAATTTTATCCACTGCATGGGGTACCTGTGACCAGTCCATGGCAGTTTCCATGGTGTCGGCAGCATAGCCTGCCGTTCCCAGTGGATCACGCAAATAGGGAGCGCGAAAGCGTCCATGGGCCCAGTTATCACCCAGACCAATCTGATCGGCCACACCGCCTATTGAGGTGCACAGATCAATGGCCATTTCATGGGCAACTGCGCAGTGTTTGGCAGAACCTGTCACACCAAAGGTCATCATGACTTTACCCGAGCCAATGCCTTTTTCCGCCAGCGCTTCCTCCAGAGCGACAATACCGCTCATATCCTCCCCTGCGCCCATATACAGAAGGCTGGTAGTTTCTATGGGGTTGCTCAAGCGCACCATCGATAGCGGTGTGCGCTGCTGAATAAGCATTCTGGCGGCTGTTAGACCAACGTCCCAGGAGGGGAAGAACACCACTTGAAAAGATTCTTTCTCCGGCACTGGTGTCACTCGCACTACCACCTCGGTAATAATACCCATGCGGCCCTCAGAGCCGAGAATCATCTCGCGAATATCTGGGCCAGCGGACGAGGCGGGAATGGTGGGAATATCCAAGCTGCCGGTCAGAGTCTCAATACTGCCCCCAGCAAACATATTTTCGATACGACCATAGTGCAGGGACTGTTGGCCACTGGAGCGGCTGGCGACCCAGCCACCCAGGGTTGAAAGCTCCCAAGACTGAGGAAAATGACCGAGGGTAAAACCCTCTTTTTTAAGTTGGGCTTCAATTTCTGGCCCGGCTGTGCCGGCACCAAATGTTGCCAACTGACTGTCACGATCTAGCTTAATTAGCTTATTCATTTTGCCCATATCAATGGTCAGTATGGGCCGATCACTGTGGTCTGGATTAATATGCCCAACCACTGAGGTACCCCCGCCATAGGGAATCACATCAATACTATTAGCCTTGGCATGTGCCAGTAATTCGCGCACCTGCTCTGCAGATTCTGGAAAAGCCACGCCATCGGGGAAACTGTCGACCTCGCCACTGTGCATGGCCAACCAATCTGGGAGACTCTGGCCGCGGGCGTGGCGAACTCGGGTTTCAGGATCGAGGCTAATCAGCGGGTGCGCCGCCAGTTTGGTGACTGGCACCTTTGCGGTCACCTGTTCCAATGTTGCTTCTGGCAGGCCTTTAGACTCACCTACAAGGGCCTGTAAAAGCATGCGTAAACCGCTGTTAAGCTCCATGCTCAGTTCACTGTCTTCGTTGCCCCAGCCATTCCACAGACGCATGCTTATCCCCTTATTAAAATTATATGTTTGGATTAACTAATCATCGTTATACTAATGTACAGGTAAAAATATTCACTGTCATGACTGGACAATTGAATCACTATTTCGGCCAGCAGCCCGACTGCTGTATATGTTATGGATGAAACCCTAAACAACGCTGTGAACACTGGTCTGGCCTCTGTGCCAGCGGTAACCCAGTACTTAAAATCTGCTCAGTCTTGTGGGGTAGACTACAGGCCGCTGCTGGTGGCTGCGGGCATTGATCCTCTGTTATTGGAAAACAATAATAAGCATATTGAAGGTGCTGCCATGGAACGCTTTTTAGGGCTACTTATTCCGGCGAGCAATGATCCCTGTTTTGGCCTGCATTCGGCGCGTTTTGTTGAAGCCGCATCCTATTCGGTGCTCGGCTATATATCGATGAATTGTTCAACCCTGCGTATGATTCAGGCCAAGATTCCCATTTACGAAAAAATTGTCGGCGACATGGGAGTCACCTCTATTGAAGTGGCCGATGGTTATGCACTGCAGCGTTGGGCCTGTGCCTTTAGTGACCCGGAGGTAAGGCGTCACGAGGTTGAAAATGTGCTGGGCTCCTGGGTTTCCTATGCACGTAAGTTTCTCAATTTTGATGATTGGGATGGGGTTTGGTTTGAGCATTCTGCCCCCGAGGATGCGACGCTTTTAGACGACTATATAAGGCTATTTGGCTGCGAGGTTTTATTTGATCAGCCCGCCAGTGGTATTCGTGTTCGTGAAGCTGTATTGGATATGCCATTGCCTCAGGCCAATGAACAGATTTTGCAGACCTTACTGGAACATGCGACTGAATTATTGGCAGGCCTTGATAAGCACCAAAGTGTGGCCAATCAGGTTAAAAATATACTGCGCCTGATGCTTAAGCAGCAGCCGCCTTCAAGTCAGGTGATCGCCGAGAAACTGGGTATGAGCAGCCGCACATTGCAGCGCAAGTTAGGGGAAGAGGGCACCCATTATCAGGATGTACTCAATGATCTGCGCCTAGAATTAGCGCTGTATTTTTTAAAAAATACAGCACTGAGCCTAGACAGTATTGCCTATGAATTGGGCTATGCCGAGGCGCGCTCTTTTTATCGTAGCTTCAAACAGTGGACCGGACGCACCGCGGGTTCTTACCGGGCTACTTAATAAGCCCCTGCTCCAGTGCCCACTGTCTCGAGCGTTCAATACCCTCATCAAACGCTATCTCAGGCTTCCAGCCCAAAATACGCTCGGCCTTGGCAATACTAAACCAGCTTTTGGTGCACAGCTGGGTAACTGTTGCTGTTGAGGCTTCATTGACACCACCAGTAAGATTGGCAATTTTGGTGGCGGCCGCTGCCGCTACCAGCGCCAATTTGGTCGATACGAGCAATGGCCCGCGTTTGTTTTTCCACTGGTAGTGATGCCTAAAGAATTCTCTGGTGCTTATATAACCTTCACAGGACAGGTTGAATATTTCACCGCTGGCTTCTTTAGTGGACACCGCCAGCGCAATGCCGCGCACCAGATCATCAATATAGACGGGGCGGAAAAACCCTTCGCCCTTAGCAGGCAGCATAAACTGACGCTTATCTATGGCTTCCAAAGGCAGAATGACCCAGGGTCTGCTGCCCGGTCCATAGACATCACCGGGACGAATAATCACCAGCTCTAGTGAGCTGTTGGCCTGAGCGGCCAGTACCGTATGTTCTGAGGCCAGCTTGGTCAGCACATAGCTACCGCCATCGGCGTGCACAGGTTGGTCTTCGTCCAGCTCGCCGGAGGCAGAATTACCATAGGCAACAATGGACGACAGCTGCACAAAACGTCGCACCTTGTATTTTTCAGCAGCGGCAATCAGATTGCGGGTAGCCAGTACATTGACGCGCCACATATCTGCATCGGCAATCGAATTTGAAACCAGCGCTGCAGTGTGGACAACCACATCGCAGCTCTCAAGAAGGTGGCTGATGGTTTCTGGATTGCCAATATCACCTTTCATAATATCATCGTTATTACCGACGAGATCGACACCGACCACAGAGACTTTTTGCGCCTTGTAGTAGTGCATTAATGTATTGCCAATAAAGCCATTGGCACCGGTGATCAATACTTTTTTGGGTTTTTTCTGGCCCATAACAACCTCTTTTTATAGTTTTTTCCGATTATTTAGTTCAGGTTTTTGCGATAGTAGCTACCCGCAATATTGGCCAGCGTCATCCTTGAAAAAAGATGGGTCATAGTTGCTGATACACGATTAGCAAAACCTGTGACCAGAGTTGGCTTTCCCGCTAGACAGGCTGCAATACCCTGTTCTGCCACTTCCTGCGCCGGTTGCAGCAAGCCGTCTGGAACCGATAGTTTTGCACCCTGATCTGGGTTATCCATCATTTTGGTAGCGGTGTAGCCCGGGCATAGGGCAGTCACAGAGACGCCGTTGCCTGCAGCCTTGAGTTCATTGTGCAGGGCCTGACTAAACGACAGCACATAGGCCTTGGTAGCAGCATAGACATTCTGATTGGGGATCGGTGCCCATGCGGCCAGAGAGGCAACATTCAAAATATGCCCGCCGGCTCTGGAGCCCATATCATTGGCAAATAAATGGGTTAGCGAAGTCAGAGCCGAGATGTTGACGGCGATCATGTTTTCTTGTGTGGTCAGGTCTAGGTCAGTAAAAAAGCCGTTTTGTAAAAGCCCGGCATTGTTAATTAAAAGATCTACCTGCAGGTCTTTTGCAACCGTGGCAGCAAACAGTTTTTGGGCTGCTTGTTGCTTAGAAAGATCGCTACTAATGACTGTGCAGCTAATATTTTTATGCTGTTTTGAGAGACTCTTGGCCACTTCATTAAGTTTGGCTTTGCGTCGCGCCACCAAAATAATATCGTAACCTTTGGCGGCTAAAATTTTACAAAATTCAAGGCCTATTCCATCAGAGGCGCCGGTTACCAATGCAGTTTTATTACTCATGTTACTGTCCTTTTTTATTATTTTTTATAGTCGACAAAAATCGGCGAAGACCAGGCTCTCTGGCTGCCGGGATTTTGGCAGTCGTCTTGTTCGGCTGTTCTAAAGTCGCCAAAGCAGGGGTCAGTGTTAATGGCTTTGCCATTGCTATCAAAGGTCGTACGCAGATTGTCACCATTAATGGTAGCCACAGGTTCTTCCAGTGCGCGAATGTAGTACAGAGCATCGCGGCCATCTGCGGCAAAATCCGGATCTTCAAATTCGACGGTACAGCCCTCTGGTGAAGGCTCACAGTCAAAGCTGCGCCAGCTATCTTCGATCAACGGAATTATGTTTTCGCTACTAAATGCCTGTGGGCGAATTTTAATGACTTCAATGCGCTCAATCAGATAGCGTTCATCCGAGGGGTTGTAACACTCCCCCAAGGACATTTTTTCGAGATGTCTTGCGTCCAATGTTTCCACCACATACTCGGGGCAGCCCGGCAGCTGTTTAAATGAACCGACTACCTTGGCGCGGAAACGCGGATTACTATTCTGGGCGACGGCGCTGCCCATGGGTAACTCATTGTCATCTTGCAATAGATTGAACCACAGCAGTATGCGGTGGCCACTGGTGCCATAGGTTTCCCGACGTTTCATCGCGTCCCAGATGGCTTCGCGACTGCGGCCCCGTGAATGCACGGCGGCTAGTCCACCAGTATTTAAAAACGAAGTGGTACGCTCAAATTCTGAGGCATAGATCTTCGCCGCCACGGGATCAATTTGATCTGCGCGCAGGGACTGAGGCGCGGCCTTGGTGATCTCTGCGGTACTGGCAAATACATCATTCCAAAATTGATCTCGAGGGCCTGTTGAATCTGTGGTGTTGGTGCGCTGCTCCTGCTTAAAGCCATGGCCAGCGCGGGCAGAATGGGTGTCGGTAGACGCGACAAAACCCCAGCGATAGCGCTGCGGATTCTGTGGATCCTCATGATTCTGCATGGCTAAACCATATTGCACAGATTTCTGTGGTCGGTAGTTAAATGCGGGCAGATATATGTCTCGCGCCTGACCAGAATCCAACCATTCTTCAGGGGTGCTGCCGGGCACGGTCATAAAGGCATAAACCGTATCAACCTGTACAAAATTATGTCGCGCCTCGATGGCTCGAGTTTCACATTCCGCGGTATCCATACCTGTAGCCAGACAGCGATCGCGAATAATTTCTCCGGCCTGCCAACAGGAGGGCAGGTAGTTAGCCTGGGGCTGGGGGCAGTACCAGAGACCGGCATCATCTTTGCGCCGCACGCTAAAATCGCGAAAGCCCTCGGAGTTACCGTGGCCAGAATAGACTTCGATAAGTCTGGTTTTTTGCTCGTCGCTATTCGCGGCGTTTAGCTGGTGAGACCAGTTGGCATTGGGCGGTGTGTAGAAGCCCCAGCTGGTGCCATGGGGAATCACGATATTATCGAAGCCCCATTGATCTAATTTGTTAAATAACTCACCGGGGGTTGCTGCACTTTCATAGCAGTCGGCGGGCAGATCTGGACTTGGCACTGTTGGGTCGCAGGCTGGTGTCGCGGCCATTTGCTCAACCCAGTTATTGTAGGCTGCGTAGTAACCGCGGTGACGGGGATCAATCAGACGCAGCAGCGACGATTGTTTACCCTCTGCCGAACGCGCGGCAATGGTGGCCACGCCCATGCCGACAGCGGCAATCGGGTGGCTGGGCAGCATCTCTGGGGTATCGTCTTTAAATAACACATTGTGGTGACCGTAGTGATTTTCGGCAACCTGTCCAACCTGGGTCCATTCCCAACCGATAAAGGCGGCAATATCCGGGTTCTGTGGGTCGCCCGCTAGACGGTTGCACTGCTGCACCGAATCGATACCATCGCGCCATTGCCTGTAGGTAAAGCTCTCGGCATGATCGGTAAGAAAGTAAAAGTCGAGCTGTGAAACAAAGCGCGCATAGTCACAGGCATAGGCTGGGGGGTAGGCGCCAGAGGCACCGTGCATCATGGGCAGGCTGTACATAAACGCATCTGCTGAATTAGTAGTGTGCACATGGGTGTCACCAAAGAGTATCTGCCGGTCCTGATCTACAGATTGCAGGCTTCGAGCCCTGGCCTGGCGATTGCTGCGGTCTTCGATCACCGCTTCGGGCAGCCTTGCCTCTGTGACGGTACCGAACACCAGAGGTGATTCATGCCAGGCATTGTTGGGGTCGGCAAAATAGCCTGGAAATAGTTTGTAGACTGGCTCTGGTGCATGGCCAGTAAAAACTATAGCCAAGACCAGTGTCAGGCTGAATAGACTGATTACTATCCGTTTCAACATTTTGTGACCCCTCTTAATATTTTTTTTAGTCTCATTTTAAGCAACCCCATAACTGCGGGCAATAAACCAATACAGACCCAAACTGCAGAGTAGGGCCGATGCAATATCCAAAACGACAGCAGACTTTTTTGCTCTGATAAATTTGGGTAGCCAATTTACAGCCAACCAGGCCAGAGCTACGATAATAAGCTGTCCTAGTTCGACACCCAGATTAAAGCCGAACAAAGCTGGCCATAGCTGATTGCTGGGCAGTCCTATCTCAGTGAGTACCTGAGCAAAGCCAAAGCCATGAATTAAACCAAATATCAGACTCAATACTGGGCGCATGGCAATTGCATTTTGTCGATCTTTGGAATGGGGCAGGTAGGCCAGGGTAAAAATAATTAATCCGGCACAGCTCAGTGCCGCCAAACCAATGTCCCAGATCATCGCGGTCAGTAACATGGCGAATAGGCCAGCGACAAATACCATGGCAATCTGGTGATTGGCTGATACTTTGGCGCCGATATTTTCCGCTGCGACCAGCGCGATGGTAAAACCAATAATGGCTTCCACTGCGGCTATATTCGGCGTTACAACGCCCAGCACTGACAGACTTAGAGTAATGCTATGGCCCAGTGTAAAGCCGGTGACCATCCATACTATGTCGCGCAAGCCGCGCAGCAAAAGCAGTAGCGCCAGCAGAAAGGCGATATGGTCGATACCGCCAAAAATATGCGCCACGCCCAGACTAGTGTACTGACCGACTGTGCGAGAGAGGCTGTTTGTACTGAGTAGCTGCCGCTGATTTAGTTGGTGGCTGCGCTGAGCATCGGTGTACAGATACTCAATGGAGGTGTGCGGATTGATGGCGATGCGGGCGTAGTGAATATGAGAGGGTACGCTGTCGAAGAAGCTATCTAGGCGAATATCATGTTTTACATTGCCCAGGATTGGCTCGCAGATAAATTTGAGATTGGCACGCAGATAACCAGAGGTAGCTGGTAGTATTTTCCCCTTGCCATAAAGTGGGCAGGGTAGAGAATTTGCCTGAATATAAATATTACTTTGCAAGTGGCGGAGTAAAGCGGTTTCCGCGGGTAGTTGCGCCACAGCCATCAGCCGGGTTGCCTCCCGCGCTTTGACAGTGAAAACCATATCGACCTGTTGCCCATCGAAGGTCCATGCAGAAAAAGACTGGCTGCGGTTGTGGGCACTGCTATCGAGGCTCAGCAGCATTAGGTATAGTATAAAACTGGTCGCTGTAGCTTTTGATCTGGTCATGGCTGTTCCCAACTTGCAGACCATTCAATATCGGCGGACCGTTTTAAGCTGTTTACATAGTCTTCCAGTGTTCCTTGCTGGTTATTGCCAGCTTTTATCTCGACCATTATTCCAGCCAGAACGGACTGCAACGCCATGCCGCGGACGGTTAAATCGGAGCGTATTAACCCCGAGTCAATACCATGCTGGACCAGTAGCTCTTCATCAATTAGACGCTGCAATACCAGATCGCGGTCCTGTTCGGTAATGGCACTGCGCTTATCACTGGCGAGCATATTAATCGCCCTTTGGTATTCCAGTAAACGAATCTGGGTACTGTTTACAGAGGCAATGGATGTCTCACTGAGTGGTTGACTTGGGGTTATCCAGCCACTGATATTGAGTGCGCCCAAGAGGATACCCAGCAGCGCGCCGACGGCCAAAATTCTGAGTGATTGCTGATTTCCAATGCTATTCATCACCAACCTCTAAACGCTGCCTGTGATTGATGATAATTTTAGCCTGTTGGCGCAGAGCCGCTAGCTGCGTTTGCAGGGCAGTATCGCGACCGCGGCGCCTGTACTCGGCTTCCACCTGAGAGCTTATCTGCTCAAATGGCCTAAGTTGTTGAGGTTGTCTATCGATAATATTCAAAACATAGACAGCATCGGTCTGTGAGATAGGCTGACTTTTCTCTCCTGCTTCAAGGGTTAGGGCAATGTCCGTTAAGCTGTTTCCCAGATAGCGCCGCAGCATATGGATGGGCAGTGCTGATGGCGGCAGCACTGACCCCTGATCGGTCAGGGACTGATTAGATGCAATGGCCTGTTGTGCCATAGCGAGTTCCGCAAACTTGTAGACCTGCAATTGAATGCGCTCTGGTTGGGCGAATAGGGTCTTATGCTCAAGGTAAAAATCCTGCAGTTGCTGAGGCGCAATGGTTTGCGTTAAAAAATCGTCAGCTGTCTGATTGATCACCGCTCGCGCCAGCGCCTTGCGAATGCCGGGGTCTGAATGGGCAATGTCCAGTGATTCAGCCCGTTGTAATAATACTTCTTCATCGATGAGTAATTTAATGATGGTATTTTTCTGTTCGGCATCAAGACTATCGGCAGAGGCCCCGGTGAGCCGCTGTGCTGCAAAGTTGAGTTGTTGCATGCTGATAGGCTGCTGGTTTACAGACACCAAACTATTGTTGTCTGTATTGAAGATGTTAAACCTGAGGTCGGAACCCATTAGTGCAATGGTTAGCCCAGC
>JAQWUP010000028.1 GCA_029242085.1 Porticoccaceae bacterium | reverse complement strand
AAACAAGCCATTTTTTAAACAGAGCAGACCAATGACTGATTTAACTCACTACAGAAATATCGGTATCTTTGCCCACGTTGATGCGGGTAAGACCACTACTACCGAACGAATTCTTAAGCTTACGGGTAAGATTCACAAAACCGGTGAAGTGCACGACGGTGCAGCGACCACTGACTTTATGGAACAGGAACAAGAGCGCGGCATTACTATTCAGTCCGCTGCGACTACCTGCTTTTGGAGAGACCATCGCTTTAATATCATTGATACCCCGGGTCACGTTGACTTTACCGTAGAAGTTTACCGCTCACTGAAAGTGCTTGATGGTGGCGTTGGCGTATTCTGTGGATCCGGCGGTGTAGAACCTCAGTCTGAAACTAACTGGCGCTATGCTAACGAATCAGAAGTTGCGCGAATTATTTTCGTTAACAAACTCGATCGCATGGGTGCAGACTTTTTACGCGTCGTAGGTCAGGTCAAAAATGTGCTTGGCGCCAACCCCCTGGTGATGTGCTTGCCTATAGGTATCGAGGAAAATTTTGTTGGCCTGGTCGATCTTCTCGAGCGCAAAGCTTATGTTTGGGATGATTCTGGTCTTCCTGAGAACTTTGAAGTGGTTGATATTCCTGCCGATATGGTCGACAAGGTTGAAGAATACCGCGAGATGATGATCGAAACAGCTCTTGAGCAGGACGATGACCTGCTGATGGCTTATATGGAAGGTGAAGAGCCCTCTATTGACGACATTAAGAGCTGTATTCGCAAAGGTACTATCGCACTGGATTTCTTCCCTACCTACTGCGGTTCTGCGTTTAAGAACAAAGGTGTACAGATGGTACTGGATGCCGTTGTCGACTACCTGCCCTGCCCAACTGACGTTAAGCCACAGCCGCTGACTGATGAATCTGGCGAAGAAACCGGTGAGCAAGCAATCGTGACTACCGATACATCATTAAAAGCGCTGGCATTTAAGATTATGGATGACCGCTTTGGCGCTCTGACCTTCGTGCGTATTTACTCTGGCATACTTAAGAAGGGTGACACCATCCTTAATTCGTTTACCGGCAAAACTGAACGTATTGGCCGCATGGTTGAGATGCACGCAGACGACCGCAACGAGATTGATCGCGCTCAAGCTGGCGACATTATCGCAATTGTCGGCATGAAAAATGTTCAGACGGGTCACACATTGTGTGATGCCAAGCATCCGGTAACTCTAGAGCCGATGATCTTCCCTGAGCCAGTGATCTCTATTGCGGTGAAGCCTAAAGATAAGGGCGGATCTGAGAAGATGGGTGTGGCTATCGGTAAGATGATCGCAGAAGATCCCTCGTTCCGCGTTGAAACTGATGAAGATTCCGGTGAAACAATCCTAAAAGGTATGGGCGAACTGCACCTGGATATTAAGGTTGATATTCTCAACCGTACCTACGGTGTTGATCTGATCGTTGGTCAGCCTCAGGTGGCTTACCGCGAAACCATCACTATGCCGATTGAAGACAGCTACACGCACAAGAAGCAGTCTGGTGGTTCTGGTCAGTTTGGTAAGATCGACTACCATATTCGCCCTGGTGAACCCGGTTCTGGTTTCTCTTTTGCCTCGACTGTTGTCGGCGGTAACGTGCCTAAAGAATTCTTCCCAGCTATTGAGAAGGGCTTTAAGGGCATGATGGATGAAGGCCCTCTGGCTGGCTATCCTGTGCTGGACGTAGAAGTTGAAATCTATGACGGTGGCTTCCACGCCGTTGACTCCTCGGCAGTTGCCTTTGAGATCGCTGCGAAGGGCGCCTTCCGTCAGTCTATGCCTAAAGCTGGTCCACAGATCATCGAGCCAATTATGAAGGTCGACGTATACACACCAGAAGATCACGTTGGTGATGTTATTGGTGACTTAAACCGTCGTCGAGGCATGATCAAAGATCAGGAAGCTGGTGTAACTGGTGTGCGCATCAAAGCAGATGTTCCCCTGTCAGAAATGTTTGGCTACATTGGTCACCTGCGCACTATGACATCAGGTCGCGGTCAGTTCTCTATGGAATTTGCTCACTACCTGCCTTGCCCGCAAAACATTGCTACTGATGTTATTGCTGCGGCTAAGGAACTTAAAGAAGCTAAGTAAGGCGCCTTTTTAAGAGCTATAAAAAAACCCCGCTGGTGCAAACCAGCGGGGTTTTTTACTGCCTAGCGTTTCAAGAGCGCCCGCGCATTATAAGGTTACTACCCCATATTCTTAGCCATGATAGCCTCAGCGATATTTTTTGGTGCTTCGCTATATTTCTCAAATTCCATGGTGAAGGTTGCCCGGCCCTGTGTGGCTGAGCGCAGATCGGTGGCGTAACCAAACATTTCGGCTAGGGGAACCTCGGCATCAATAACTTTGCCTGAGGCGTTATCGGCCATACCCAGAATTATCCCGCGACGACGATTTAGGTCGCCGACTACATCACCCATATTGTCTTCCGGGGTGACCACCTCGACTTTCATCATTGGCTCTAACAACACGGCGCCACCCTGATCTTTGAGGTCTCGAGTGGCCAGGGAGCCAGCGATCTTAAAGGCCATCTCCGAGGAATCCACATCATGATAGGAGCCATCATATAGAGTCGCCTTAACACCGAGCAGCGGGTACCCGGCAAGAACACCATTTTGCATCTGCTCTTCGATACCTTTGGATACCGCGGGGATATATTCTCGTGGCACTGAGCCACCCACCACTTCATTGATAAATTCCAGGCCTTCGGCGCCTGAGTCTTCAGCGGGCTCAAATTTAAGACATACATGCCCATACTGACCGCGACCACCAGACTGGCGCACAAACTTGCCTTCGATCTCGCAGGTATTGCGGATGGTTTCTCGATAGGCCACTTGCGGCTTACCGATATTGGCTTCAACAGTAAATTCGCGGCGCATGCGATCGACCAAAATATCCAGATGCAGCTCACCCATGCCAGAGATAATGGTCTGACCACTCTCTTCGTCGGTTTTAACTCGGAATGAAGGATCTTCTTGGGCCAACTTACCCAGGGCGACGCCCATTTTTTCTTGATCGGCCTTGGTGCGCGGCTCTACCGCCACTGAGATCACTGGCTCCGGGAATTCCATGCGCTCGAGGATAATCTTACTGCCTTCAGCACAGAGGGTATCACCTGTAGTGGTGTCTTTAAGGCCGATTGCCGCGGCAATATCACCGGCCAGTACTTCTTTAATTTCTTCACGGCTGTTGGCGTGCATCTGGACCATTCGGCCAACTCGCTCACGCTTCATTTTTACCGAGTTGTAGACGGCGGTGCCACTCTCCAGGGTGCCGGAGTAAACACGCATAAAGGTTAGCGTTCCCACGAAGGGATCGGTGGCAATCTTAAAGGCGAGAGCGGCAAAGGGCGCATTGTCATCCGCTTCGCGGGTACCCTGTTCACCACTGTCTAATTCACCTTCAATGGCTTTGACTTCGGTGGGGGATGGCAGATATTCAACCACGGCATCTAGCATGGCCTGAACGCCTTTATTTTTAAATGCGGAGCCGCCTAACACCGGGACTATTTCATTGGCGAGGGTGCGTATACGCAATCCCTGTTTAATCTCTTCCTCGGTTAGGGCCTCTTCCTCGAGGTACTTCTCCATAAACTCTTCAGTGGCCTCTGCCGCACATTCAACCAGATTTTCATGCAGCTGTTGACACTCATCGATCATGTCCTCGGGAATTTCACCATATTCAAAGGTCATGCCCTGGTCGTCTTCATTCCACAGAATCGATTTCATTTTCACCAAATCGACGATGCCTTTAAATTCTTCTTCAGCACCAATGGTCAACTGCAGTGGCACTGCGTCGGCGCCCAAGCGCTCTTTAAGCTGCTCGACAACCATCATATAGTCGGCGCCGGCACGGTCCATCTTATTGACGAACACCATACGCGGGACTTCGTACTTGTTGGCTTGGCGCCATACAGTTTCTGTTTGTGGCTGCACGCCAGAAGATCCGCAGAGCACAATAACGGCTCCGTCGAGCACCCGCAATGAGCGCTCTACCTCAATCGTAAAGTCCACATGGCCCGGGGTATCGATGATATTGATGCGATGATCTTCAAACTGCGCATCCATTCCTTTCCAGAAACATGTTGTGGCGGCGGAGGTGATGGTAATACCCCGCTCCTGCTCCTGCTCCATCCAGTCCATGGTGGCGGCGCCATCATGCACTTCACCAATTTTATGGGACATGCCTGTGTAGAACAGCACTCGCTCTGTGGTGGTGGTTTTGCCTGCATCTACGTGTGCACAGATGCCGATGTTGCGATAGCGACTGATGGGAGTCTTACGGGCCACAATAATTTCCTTGTTTTAAAAGCGAAAAAAGGCGGCTATTAAAGCCACCTTTTCGCGATAGGTTTAAATCAAACTTAACCTTATTAGAAACGGAAGTGCGAGAACGCCTTGTTGGCTTCTGCCATACGGTGTACATCTTCACGCTTCTTAACTGCGCCGCCCTTACCTTGAACTGCATCAATCAGTTCGCCGGCAAGACGCTGTGGCATCGATTTCTCACCACGGCTACGCGCATAATCTACTAACCAACGCATGGCCAGTGCAGTGCGTCGCGATGGACGAACTTCAACTGGTACCTGATAGGTGGCACCACCAACACGGCGAGACTTAACCTCGACCAGCGGTGCTACGTTATCTAGCGCTTCTTCAAACACTTCCACGGGACTCTTCTTTAAACGCTCTTCGACAATGTCGAGTGCGCCGTAGACAATCCGCTCAGCAACTGACTTCTTGCCGCTGACCATTACGTGGTTCATAAACTTGGCTAGCGTGACATTTCCAAATTTTGGATCCGGTAGAATCTCACGCTTTGCTGCTACTCTTCTTCTTGGCATCGTTTTGCCCTTCTCTTCAGGTTTTTTCTAGGGATAGGCCCTAGCCTTACTTGGTTGTTAACCGATATTACGCTTTAGGTCGCTTAGTGCCGTACTTAGAACGACGCTGAGTTCGGCCGTTGACACCCGCTGTATCCAATGTGCCGCGTACCGTGTGGTAACGAACACCTGGAAGATCTTTTACACGACCACCACGAATCAAGACAACGCTGTGCTCTTGCAAGTTGTGTCCTTCGCCACCAATGTATGAAGTAACTTCAAAACCACTGGTTAAACGAACACGACAAACCTTACGAAGTGCAGAGTTTGGCTTCTTCGGAGTCGTTGTGTAAACGCGGGTACATACACCACGGCGCTGCGGACAGGCCTGAAGTGCTGGTACGTCACTCTTACTGACTTTGCGTTTTCTCGGCTTACGAACCAACTGGTTGATCGTTGCCATG
>JAQWUP010000019.1 GCA_029242085.1 Porticoccaceae bacterium | reverse complement strand
GGAATCGAACAGTGACTACAGAATTTGATATGAGCGGCAAAGTCGCCATGGTAACCGGCGCATCTAGCGGCTTTGGGGTGCATTTTGCAAAAATCCTCTCGGCCCGTGGCGCTAAGGTGGTTGTGGCGGCGCGCCGTGTTGACCGTCTTGAGTCTTTGGTGGCTGAGATTAAGGCTTCCGGTGGCGAAGCTATGGCTGTGCCTATGGATGTCACTAGTGCGGCGTCTATTGTTGAGGCCTTTGATCTGGCTGAAGCAGGTATGGGCACGGTGACTGTGGTGGCTAATAATGCTGGTATTGCGGATATGAAAACGGCGCTTAAGATTGATGAAGCCAGCTGGGATCAGATGATTGATACCAATGTAAAGGGCGTGTTTATTGTGGCTCAGGAGGCGGCTCGGCGCATGATTGCAGCGGGGCTTGAGGGTGCTATTGTTAATACGGCGTCTATTTTGGGTCTGCGGGTGTCTTTTGGGCAGTCTAGTTATTCTGCGTCTAAGGCGGCGGTGGTGCAGCTGACTAAGTCGCTGGCGCTGGAATGGGCGGGCAAAGGTGTGCGGGTTAATGCGCTTTGCCCCGGCTACTTTTTAACTGAGATGACGGCTGCGGCCTTTGATTCGCCGGAAGCTCAGGCTTACCTGAACTCTTCGCCTGCGGGCCGTCCGGGTGGTATGGATGAGATGACGGCACCGTTTTTGCTGTTGGCCAGCGATGTGGGTTCTTATCTGCATGGTGTTGCATTGCCGGTGGATGGCGGGCAGTCTATAGGCCGTATGTAAGATTGTGATCATGGCAGGTATGGAGAGGGTATGAGCTTAGAAGATAATCGACGGGAATATGATTACGGTAAGTTAAGCCGCGAGTCGCTGGCGGAAGATCCGTTTGCGCAGTTTTCTCTTTGGATGAATCAGGCGATTGAGGCGGATATTCAGGATCCTACTGCCATGAGCGTTGCTACGGTTAATGCCGAGGGCAAGCCATGGCAGCGCATGGTGCTGCTTAAAGACTTTAGCGATAAAGGCTTTGTGTTTTATACTAATCTTGGCAGTCGCAAGGCTACTGAGATTGAGGGCAATGCTCAGGTGAGTTTGCACTTTCCCTGGTTGCAGCTAGATCGGCAAGTGATTGTGGGTGGCCGTGCTGAGCGGCTGTCGACGACGGATGTAATGAAGTACTTTTTGAGTCGGCCTAAGGGTAGCCAGTTGGCTGCTTGGGCGTCTAAGCAGAGTAGTCGGGTTAATTCTCGCCAGGCGCTGGAAACGCAGTTTGCCCAGATTAAAGAGAAGTTTTCTCAGGGTGAGATTCCGCTACCGGATTTTTGGGGTGGTTATCGCGTGGTGCCCGAGGAGATTGAGTTTTGGCAGGGCGGTGAAAATCGGCTCCATGACCGGTTTTGTTTTACCCGTGAAGATAATATTTGGGGCATAACCCGACTGTCGCCCTAACTAAGAGAAAGGCGTGCTGTTTCTGCTTGAGGTCTCTGTTGTCGCTGGAGTGCTCTTGGCAAGCGTTTACAGATTAACAATTTGACGTCTTTTGGATGCCACGGCAACCATGATGTCTTTTACATCGTTATTCTCGACACCAGCGTCAATCAGTATTCCCCTGAGAAGACCTGCGACTTTGAGGAAATCATCTTCAGTAATTTTTCTATTTCTGTGGCCTCTTTATAGCCATTCATCTTTGTATTCTTCAGCGGGTTTGCCCATGGCATAGGCAAAGAACTTGTACTGATGTTCGATGAGGTTTTGAAGGTTACTGTTGACAAAATAGGTTTTCAACTTAGGTCGTGAATATATTTGCGCATAGAACTCTTTAATGAGCTCTCACATAACCTCTACACCGCCATATTTATCAAACAAGTTGTCCATTTTATTGCTCCGTGTGAGCGTACTACTCACTGGAGGGTTACTTGTGCAGCTTTAAGTGTCGATATTTTGATTACTGCCATTCTGCGAGGCTAAATAGCCTAGTGAATAACAGCTAATGTCGGCATGTTTCTGGCACAAATTTCCCTTATACAATAATAAATAATCACATAAAAATCCAGACCCAAATAAACTGTTTAAATTTGTTTTTAGTACATCTGTGCAAGCCCGTAGCCACTGCGATACAAGGAGGATTGGCGCTAATGGCCAATAAATTAACAAGGTACTTTTTGGGTTGGTTTAGAGGGGGCTAGTATTTAATGGCGGTAACAATAAAGCATCGGTCTCCAGCCGGTGTTTTTACATAGGCGTCTTCGTCAATGGCTTTACCAATTAAGGCCTGGGCCATGGGTGAGTCGATGCTGATCCAGTTCTGTGTTGGATCTATCTCATCGGAGCCTACGAGCCTAAAGGTTTGCTGGTCGCCAGTCTCTTCATCTTCTACAGTGACCCAGGCGGCAAAAAATACTTTGGAGGGGTCTCTGGGTTTGTCTTCGACAATGGTGGCGTCTTGTAGCCGTTTGGTCAGGTAGCGCACGCGGCTATCAATTTCTCGCAGGCGGCGTTTACCGTAGATATAGTCGCCATTTTCTGAGCGATCGCCATTTTTTGCCGCTTCATGCACTACTTGGGTGACCTTGGGCCGTTCCACTTTCCATAGTTCACGCAGTTCGGCACGCATTTTTGCTGCACCTTCGCCGGTGATATAGGGGGAGCTTTTGGGTCTGGGTGGAAGGTAGCGACCCATGGTTACTTATTACCTACTAGGTTAAATACATCCTGATAGAAGGCTAGTTCTGATTCCATGGCGCGAATAATATTGTCGGCTTTTCTAAAGCCATGGCCTTCATCTGGAAATGCCACATAGGCAACCTGAATGCCTTTGTCTTCGAGTAGCTTGACCATCATTTCGGCCTGATTGGGCGGCACTACTTTATCTTCCAGCCCCTGTAAAAATATCACGGGGCAGTTAAGGCCCTCGGCATGATGTATGGGGGAGCGCCCTAGGTATACATCTCTGCGCTCCGGGTAGGGGCCAATAAGGCTATCCAGATAGCGTGATTCAAATTTATGGGTATCGGTTGCCAGTGTTTCTAAGTCACCAATGCCATAGAGGCTGGCGCCGGCTTTAAAGGTGTCAGTAAAGGTGAGTGCCGAGAGTACGGTGTAGCCACCGGCACTGCCGCCCCGAATTAAGCAGCGTTCTGGATCTATCTTTTGTTGCTCGGCCAGATAGCGAATTGCGCTTTGGGTGTCTTCAACATCTGCGATACCCCAGGCGCCCGCTAATGCCTTTCGATAGGTACGGCCAAAGCCTGTGCTGCCGCGGTAGTTGATATCAACCACGGCAAAGCCGCGATTGGTCCAGTATTGGATCTTTAGGTTGAGCGCGCTGCTCGTGGCGCCGGTTGGGCCGCCATGGCACATGGCTATCACCAGGGGCTGCTCATTGTCTTGACCCACCCACTGTGCGCTGGTGGGCGGGTAGTAAAAGGCATGCACCTGTTGGTTGTTGCCGCTTGGAAACCAAATAGACTCGGGCTGGGCAATATTGGCCTGATCGACGTCTAGGGTTGAGGGCGCATACACGGAGGTCACCTGGGTTGACCCATCAATGCCAACAATCTGATTGGCCAAGGCAGCGGCGCCAGCGACCATATACACCGAACCCTGATGGCAGGCAACGGCTTGTAGGCTGCTGTACTGGTGGTCGGCGATGGTGAGTGCGCCAGCGGTTATATTGATAAAGCCACTGTGCCACAGGCCACTGTCAGTCCAGACACAGGCGATGGTGTTGGCATCTATAAAGTCAAAGGTGGTCATGCCCAGTTGCCATAATGGGGTGGCAAACTCGGCCTCCATTTCTAGTACTGGGATAGCGGTACCATTTTCCAGCCGATAGATATTCCACCAGTTATTCTTATCCGACACATAGTAAAGCGTGCTGTCTGGTGACCAATGGGGCTGAAAAATAGCACTGCTATTGTCGGCGCCAGCGACCAGTGTTTTCTCGGTAAGCTCGCCATTAGCAATAGTTGCCTGCCAAAGCTGGGTGGCGTCCCAGGGCATATTGGGATGATTCCACTCGATCCAGCAAAGTTTATTCTGATCTGGACTCAGTCGCGGATAGGCATAAAAATCAGCGCCGGAAACAAGCTTCTCAACAATTGGGTGTTCACTGTTGAGTGAAATGGCGGCCAAATAATTTTCAGGTTCTCGCTGATCGCTACTCTCTTCACAAACAGCAATTAAGCGCTGGTTTTGGCTGTCCACTATCAGGTCTGCAAAGCGCCATGGACCTTCGTCGGTGATCGCTTGCGGTGTACTTTTATTATCCAGTGGTAGCTGGTAGAGGCGCTGATCAGCAGCGTTGACAAAGTATAGGTTGCCGTCATCCAGAGCATAGGCCATACCACCATATTCATGTACCTTGCTGTAATGGCTAAAAGGGGCGGGCAGTAAATCGGAAATATGACCGCTGCCGTCGCGACGCATTATCACGCTGCGGCCCGACTCCCAGGGGCGACCTTCAACCCAGTACAGAGCATCGCCATAGGACTGCACAAAATTAAGGCTGGGTGCCGCGCGGGTAATAAGTTCGGCGCTAATGGTCGATGGCCAGCTACCATAGGGTTTTTTACTGGGTGCCATATTAGCCGCCTGCCAGTTTTACAGTATGGCCAAGCTTCTCTAATTCAGCTTTGAGCTTGTCGCGATGATCGCCTTGAATTTCAATCACGCCCTCTTTCACTGTGCCGCCGGTTGAGCACTTTTGTTTGAGCTGCTTGGCCAGGGTTTTGAGTGCCGGTTCTGGCAGATCAATTCCGGATACTGTGGTTACCCCTTTGCCTTTGCGACCCTTGGTTTCGCGGCGTATACGCACAGTGCCATCGGTCTCTATGGCTTGTGGTAACTCGGTCTGAGTAATGCGTCCGGCATTGGTTGAGTACACCAGTCGCGATTCTTTATTAGCCATGGAAGGTCCCGATTAATTGACTAAGATGATCTTACCAATATGCTGGCTGGATTCCATCAATGCATGTCCGTCACTTGCCTGCGCTAGCGGGAAACTGCTGTGAATGATGGGCTTAAATTTTCCCTGTGAAATTAATGGCCACACCTGTGATTCAACACCAGCGGCAATGCGCGCTTTATTTTCTAGCGGCTGGGCGCGCAATGTGGAGCCGGTTAATACCAATTGCTTAAGCATTAGGGGCAGTAAATCGACCTGCACATTAGAGCCATGTAAAAAGGCTATATTAACTATTCTGGCTTTTGGTGCGCAGGCGCTGAAGTTTTTCTGCACATAGTCACCGCCGACCATATCCAACACTACATTAACGCCGCCCTCGGTGAGCTCTTTGCAGACCTCAACAAAGTCATCGCGGTTATAGTTGATGGCTTTAATGGCCCCGAGTTCTTCGCATACTGCACATTTTTCATCAGAGCCCGCGGTGGTGATGACATTGACTCCCAGCGCTGTGGCCATTTGAATCGCGGTAGTTCCTATACCGCTAGAGCCGCCATGCACCAGCAACCATTCGCCAGCTTTTAATTCGGCCCGCTCAAACAGGTTATGCCACACGGTAAAGCAGGTTTCCGGCAGGGCGGCGGCATCGGCCAGCGATAGATTGGCTGGGACAGGTAAGCATAGAGAAGCTTCGGCAATGGCATATTCGGCATAGCCACCTCCGGAGAGAAGTACACAAACCTGGTCGCCTAAAGACCAGTCTTCAACCAGCGCACCAGTGGCGACCACGGTGCCCGATACCTCAAGTCCCGGTATATCGGTTACTCCAGGAGGCGGTGGGTAAAAGCCCATGCGCTGAAACACATCGGGTCGATTGATACCCGCGGCAGCGACTTTGATCAGCACCTGATTATCGCCGGGTTTTGGCACGGCTCTGGAGGCGGGTTTTAACACCTCGGGCGTGCCGGGTTCGGTGATTTCAATACTGGTTTGTGTTGAGGGTAAGCTCATTGCTGACTGTACTCGCAGTTTATTTTTTTAGTAGGCGTGAGTTTAGCTGGATACGGGCTAATTTCTCAACGCAATAAACACCCCACCACCGATTAGTAATGCGCCAGAGCCGAGTTTTAGATACCGGGTTTTGGGAGAGGCGGCAAATGAGGATTTAGTTTTTGCTGCCACATAAGCATAGCCTGCCATCACCGTGCCGACTGAAAATATGGCGATAAAAAATAGTGCAGCGACATCTGTCAGGGATAGATTATCTAGATCAATAAAGGCGGGAAAGAAGCTGAAATAAAACAACACGACCTTTGGGTTGCTTATTGAGGTCATTAAGCCAACCAGAAAGTTGGTTGAATGATTGACCGGTTTGGATATCTGGGGCTCTTCGCTCAGGGGTTTAGCGGTGATCAGAGTGAAGCCCATGTATATAAGATAGGCAGCGCCAATATACTTAATAACCACAAAGAGGTTGCCCATAAGTTCGGCTAGGGCCGCCAGGCCAAATACAGTCAGGGTAATAAATACAAAGTCGCCACTGAGAACGCCCATGGCAGTGGCCAGGCCTTGGCGAAAGCCAGAATCTAATGCGCGAGCAACCACGACAATAACGCCGGGCCCGGGAATCAGGGCGAGCACGATCATGGTGCTGTAGAGCGCGAGTGCTGAGGCAATTGTCATTATCGTGCGATGACCTTAAGTTTTTTCCAAAGTCGCCCATCGATTGCGGCGAGTCCCAAGCCAATAAAGGTCATACCGGTAAAGTATCTGCCATGCAGCTGTTCATTCAGTATTAGCCAGCTTAGGAAGCTGGCGCTAATGGGCACTAGAAAGGTTACCAATACAACATTGGTGGCGCCGGATGAGGACAGTATACGAAAGAACAGGATATACCCCAGCGCGGTACAGAATATGCCAAGGCACAAAATCGATAGCCATCCCTGCAGGCTCGGGCTGGGCAGCTGGTCTGGGCGCTCAATCAAAAGTACCAGCGGTAAGAGAATAATACTGGACGATGTTACCTGACCCACGGCGGTATTGAATGGGGTAACGCCCATCGCTTTAAAGCGACGACCAAAGACCGAGGCGCAGCCATAGGAGATGGCGGCACCAATAATAGCCAGCTGTGCCAATGTGCCTACTGCCATATTGGGGCCTGAATCCAAAAGCGATGATGGGCCAATTAACACAGTGACGCCGAACAGTCCTATCAGCACACCAATAATTTTTTGTGGGCTCATATGCTCATCGGATAAAAAGGCACCGGCAATCAGCACGGTAAAAAGGGGCGTGGTGGCATTAATAATAGAGGCAAGACCTGCGCCGATATGGTTTTGTCCCCAGACAATCAGGCTGAATGGAATAACATTGTTGAGTAGCCCGAGAGTAGTGAAGGCGCCCCATAGACCTAGGGATTTTGGTGCTTCGTAGCCAGCAATAAGCAGTATTGTCCACAATGTGATGGCGGCAATACCGACTCTTAATAGAACAATGGTGAGCGGTGGCAGCTCTGTGACCAGGATACTGATAAAAAAGAATGAGCCGCCCCAGAGTAGTGACAGCAGCAGTAGCATTGCCCAGTCTTTAGTGCCCATACGCTGATTGATCATTGAATAAACCCCAAATACCGCTTAGTTGGCTCTAGTGGCCAATACTTTGAAACCCAACAGTAACATAGCACCACCGGCAATGCGGTCAATCCAGTGGCCCATGCGTTGAAATTGTTGGGTGACTCTTGGCCTAGATAACAACAGGCTTAGGGAAGAGAACCAGGCAAGTTGCAGTAGCATCATCCACAGACCGTAGATTAATAGATGCTCGGCAGGGGTTTGTTGAGATAACACGATAGTAAACAGTGATACAAAGTAGATGGGTGCCTTGGGGTTGAGTGCATTGCACAGAAATCCCAGTCCGATGGTTTTTAGTGCGGATCGCTTTGCAGTACTTGGTATCGAGATTGTTTCGGACTTGCGAGCTCTGGCTTTTAAGCCACTTATACCGAGATAGATCAGGTATCCGCCCCCAAGTATTTTAATACCCCACAGGGCCGATGAGGAGTTGGCGATAATGGCGGCCAGCCCAAAGGATGAATACAGGATATGGACAGATAGACCAAGAGCTATGCCGAGGCTACACAGAAGGCCCGCGCGTTTGCCATTGGATAGGGTTTGCTGCGATACCAGCACAAAATCTGGACCTGGCGCGGCTGCGGCTAGCAGATGTATTGAGGTGATTAGGAGTAAACCTTGATAGAGGTCCATAAATTTCTCCGTGAGTTGTAGCCTGACGAAATAATGTAATAATACCTGCCTCAGCATAATGGAATGATTATTAACTATAGGCAAACTAAAGATGGTTGAAGTCTCTCTGCGAGATAAAATCTACCGCGTTATTTTTGGCACCGATACCCCGGCGGGTCAGCGTTTTGATATTGCGCTAATCTATCTGATTTTGCTTAGCGTGCTGGCGATTATTCTGGATTCTATCGAAGCGGTTAATAGCCAATACGGAGTCTGGCTGTTCCGTCTGGAATGGTTATTTACTATTCTGTTCTCGCTGGAATATCTGATGCGTATCTATTGCTCTCCCAAGCCTGTGCACTATGTGTTTAGTTTCTATGGTCTGGTGGACTTGCTCTCGGTGTTGCCCACTTATCTGGCGCTGTTTTTCCCCGGCGCAAACTATTGGCTGGTTATCCGCCTACTGCGAGTGCTGCGGGTCTTCCGCGTGCTTAAACTGGTGCGCTATCTCTCTGAGGCCAATGTTTTACTGCGTTCGATGTATGCGTCGCGGCGTAAAATATTTGTCTTTTTCACGGTGGTTCTGGTGCTGAGTGTGATCTTTGGCTGCCTGATGTTTTTTGTTGAGGGGCCGGAGCATGGGTTTACCAGTATCCCGCGCAGTATCTACTGGACCATTGTGACTATCACCACAGTTGGCTATGGCGATATCACACCTCAGACGGCGATGGGGCAGGTGATTGCCACGATGGCGATGTTGACGGGCTACTCTATCATTGCCATTCCCACCGGCATATTTACCGCGGAAATTGCCCGCGAGATGCATTCTGAGACTAGTATTCGCCGCTGCAATGTCTGTGAGCGCACTGGCCATCATCCTGAGGCGGAATTTTGCTATCACTGTGGCGTGACGCTACCCGACCAAAATATTTAGAGCTTTTGCTGCGCGGCGACAGTAGGTCTGTAACTGAGCGCCTCTTGGTAATGGGCTAGGTCCGGCTTCTCCCGTCCCGCCAGATCGGCAATGCTGCGCGCTACTCTTAATACACGATAAAAACCCCGGGTGGAAAGGGCAAACCTGTCGATTGCCCGATCCATTAACTGATGCTGCTCCGAGTCGAGCGGACAAACTTGCCGCAGCTCTAAGCTGCTGAGTTGGGCATTGATCTTGCCCTGTCGGTCTATCTGTCGTTTCCGGGCGCTGCCTACCCGCTGCTGAATTTGGTGGTTGCTATCGCCGGCTTGGTGTTTAGATGCCTGTTGATTTAACAGCTGATGATTTTCAATAGCGGTCACCTGAACCTGCAGATCAATTCGATCTATTAACGGCCCGGAGATTTTATTGCGGTAGCGACCTATTTGATCCGGCGTGCAGAGACAGCGCTGGGTGCCCAGATAACCGCAGGGGCAGGGGTTCATGGCGGCGATCAATTGAAAGTTGGCTGGGTAGCGGGTCTGTGCAGCTACTCGCGATATCATTATTTCACCTGACTCCAATGGTTCTCTTAATACTTCTAATACGCTGCGTGAAAACTCCGGTAGCTCGTCGAGAAATAATACGCCGCAGTGCGCCAGTGAAATCTCCCCCGGCCTGGGGGTACTGCCACCGCCAACTAGCGCTGCCGCTAATGCACTGTGATGGGGTGACTGAAAGGGCCTGCTATATATATTGGTGCGCAGGCCCTTACCCGCCACGGAATGGACGGCGGCAACCTGCAGAGCTTCGCTATTGGTCAGCGGCGGTAAAATCTCCGGCAGGCGGCTGGCAAGCATGGTTTTGCCAGTACCCGGTGGGCCGTAAAACAGCAGATGATGGTCACCAGTGGCAGCCAGTTCCAGTGCTCGTTTGGCATGATGTTGGCCGATCACCTAATTGAGCTGAAGACTGGTTGGTGGGGCCGGTAGTGCGGTTTGCTGCCACAGCGGTAATGGCTGTGCCTGATGTAAATGAGCCGATACCTCCAACAAATGGTTGGCGGGTAGAGTTGATAATTGTTCTACCAGGCCAGCCTCTAAGGCATTGCCCTGGCTGATAATAAGCTGTTTGCCCCTTGAGGCGCAGCCCAGTGCTGAGGGCAGTACTCCTGGAACAGGGCGCAATTCTCCCGACAGTGCCAGCTCACCGATAAATTCATAGTCTGACAATTTATCCGCAGGGATTTGCCCGGACGCGCTGAGAATACCGATAGCTATGGCCAGATCAAACCGGATGCCTTCTTTGGGGAGTTCGGCGGGGGCTAGGTTGACGGTGATACGGCGCGCTGGAAATTCAAAGTGCGAGTTAATGATGGCGCTGCGCACTCGATCTTTACTTTCTTTAACCGCGGTTTCAGGCAGGCCCACCATATGGAAAGCGGGTAGACCATTAGAGAGATGGACCTCGACAGATAACAAGGGCGCCTGTACTCCCTGTTTGGCTCTGGTTTGCACCACGGCAAGTGACATTGCACCTTCCCTGTGTTGTGCGATTACTCACTTGCGACGAGAGACTTAGGACTCGTGCAGACATCTGGCATTGTCGCGGTGAGTTATTTGTCTGACTGCTCTTTAAGACTGGCTTCGAGTTCTGCGAGTTGCTTCTCGAGTGCGTCGATTTTCTCCCGCGAGCGCATCAGCACTGCGCGCTGGGTATCAAATTCTTCTTGGGATACAAGCTCTAGCTTGCTAAAGGTGCTCATCATGGCTGAGCGCAGATGCTGCTGAAGTTCGCCACTAATGGCCTGTGCACCGGACAATGTCTGGTTGAGTTGCTGAAAAAATTGGTCGTACAGATCGTCTGAATTCATGTTGGGGGCTCCATTGATAAGCGGATTTTAGCAAACATTGATCGGTTGATCGCGGCCTATCTCAGTTTGGTGCGCCTTGTATCAAGGTTAGGGGCTATCAGTGCCAATTTGGTGCGCGATTATTTATCGAGCCCCAGTAATTTGCACCAAAATGGATCAAACAGAGCAGTTTGGCGGCCTTAAAACGGTAAATATACTGTTTTTGTAAGTTGGCACGCAATATGCATTTACCTAAACGAGACACATAACTTTAAATGAAAATTTACTTTTTTAACTTTACATATCTTGGGAGATATACAAATGAAAGTATTAAAAACTGCAATTTTTGCTGCAACTATGATGACAGGCGCTACTGCTATGGCTGCGGAAGTTTCCGGAAACGTCGCGATTGGATCTGACTACTTTTTCCGTGGTATTGATCAGGCTGGCGGTGAAGCTTTATCTGGTGGATTTGACGTTGGATTCGACAGCGGCTTCTACGTAGGTACCTGGGCATCAAGCATCGATTTTAGCGGTGGTTTGGAACTTGACTACTACGCTGGTTACGGTGGTTCATTCTCTGACAGCGTTAGCTACGACATTGGTTACCTTTTTTACGGTTACCCACAGGGTCCAAGCTCAGAAGAATTTGAAGAAATTTACGGCAGCGTTTCATTTGCTGACGCGACTGTAGGTTTCGCTATCTCCGATGATTACTACGCATCTACAGGTTCATCTACTTACCTGTACCTTGATTATGGCATGGCTCTTGGCGAAGACTTCAGCCTTGGCTTCCACTACGGCACCATGTCTGCAGACGACGATGCTAACGAAGCAGATGATTACTCTATCTCTTTGAGCACTGAAGCTGCTGGCCTTGGATTTGATCTGAGCTGGATCGACTCGTCTGAAAATGGCGGCCTGTTTGCCGACAACGAATTTGTTCTGACTATTTCTAAGTCTCTGTAATTACTGAAAACCTATCTTGCTAATAAACCTGGGTGGTCTCGGCCACCCTTTGGAGATTAAACATGAAACTTGTAACTGCAATTGTAAAACCGTTCAAGCTCGACGAAGTGCGTGAAGCACTGGGCGATCTGGGCGTAGCAGGCGTTACGGTAACAGAAGTGAAAGGTTTTGGTCGTCAGAAAGGCCATACTGAATTGTATCGTGGTGCTGAGTATGTGGTGGATTTTCTGCCCAAGGTTAAGCTTGAAATCGCTTTGGCCGATGAAATGGTCGATAGCGCTGTCGAGGCAATTACTAAGGCTGCTCAAACCGGAAAAATCGGCGACGGCAAAATCTTTATTTCCACCCTTGAAGACGTTATTCGTATTCGCACCGGTGAGACCGGCGTCGAAGCCGTATAAACTTGGAGATCCTAATGAACGATATTATTGAAATTAAATACGCACTCGACACCTTTTACTTTTTGATGTCCGGTGTTTTGGTTATGTGGATGGCTGCTGGCTTCTCTATGCTAGAAGCTGGCTTGGTGCGTTCTAAAAATACCACTGAAATCCTGACTAAAAACGTAGCGTTGTACTCAATCGCATGCTGCATGTACATGGTAATGGGCTATTCCATTATGTACGGCGGCACCGCCGATCTGATTTTCCCTGACGCTTGGTTCGGTAACTCAATCGGTAATGCAACCACTGCTGAAGTACTAGCTAGCGGCGGCGATACCTATTACTCAGGTGCTTCTGACTTCTTCTTCCAGGTAGTATTCGTGGCCACGGCTATGTCTATTGTTTCTGGAGCAGTTGCTGAGCGCATGAAGCTTTGGGCTTTCCTGACCTTTGCTGTTGTGATGACTGGCTTTATCTACCCAATGCAAGGCGTTTGGTCTTGGGGTGGCGGTTTCCTGGGTGAGACTGTTGGTTATTCTGACTATGCAGGTTCCGGTATTGTGCATCTTTGCGGTGCTACTGCAGCTCTGTCTGGTGTTCTTTTCCTAGGTCCCCGTAAGGGCAAGTACAGCGCAGACGGCAAAGTAAATGCTCTGCCTGGTGCCAATATGCCTTTAGCAGCCATCGGTATGTTCATCCTGTGGATGGGCTGGTTTGGTTTCAACGGCGGTTCTGAATTAGCTGTTTCTAGTGTTGAGTCTTCTAACAACGTTGCCAGCGTGTTTGTTAACACCAACGCTGCAGCTGCTGGCGGTCTTCTGGCTGCACTGGTTCTGGCGCAATTGCTGTACGGCAAGGCTGACCTGACTATGGCAGTTAACGGTGCACTGGCTGGTCTGGTTGCTATCACTGCTGACCCACTGTCTGCCACTGGTGGCATGGCAACATTTATCGGTGCCATTGGTGGTGCGATTGTAGTGTTGTCGGTTCGATTCTTTGACAAGCTCCAAATTGATGATCCTGTGGGCGCTATCTCTGTCCACGGTGTTGTTGGTTTGTGGGGTCTATTAGCAGTAACCATCAACTCTGATGTCACTGTTATAGCTCAGTTAACGGGTGCAGTGGTTATCTTCGCTTGGACTTTCGTGACTAGTAGCATTGTTTGGTACATTCTGAAACTGGCTATGGGTATCCGTGTCAGCGAAGAGCAAGAGTACGAAGGTGTTGATGCATCTGAGTGCGGAATTGACGCCTACCCCGAGTTCGTCAGTTCTAAGTCGTAAGGTATTTCCCTTGTAGCTTTAGCCGGGGCCTTTTGGTCCCGGTTTTTTTTATGTCCATCGTTTTATAGTTGCATAGATGCAATTTATTTTAGAAACAGGTATCTTTACTGTCATCTAAAATAAACAAAGACCACAACGAAGACTGAGAACTATGAAACTGATTACCGCTGTTATTAAACCGTTCAAACTTGATGATGTTCGTGAAGCTCTAGCCGATATTGGCGTGCAGGGCATAACTGTTACTGAAGTAAAAGGCTTTGGTCGTCAAAAAGGCCACACAGAGCTGTACCGTGGTGCCGAGTATGTGGTGGATTTTCTGCCTAAAATCAAACTTGAAATTGCCGTTGCTCAGGACATGGTCGACAGCATTGTTGAAGCGATAACCAAGTCAGCTGCCACTGGCAAAATTGGCGATGGTAAAATCTTTATCTCATCATTGGGCGAAGTGATTCGCATCCGTACCGGTGAAACTGGCGAAGAAGCTGTTTAGACAGGTACTACCTATATAGAGCAGGACACCCCAGCGCTTAAATGCTGGGGTTTTATTTGGCTTTGTCCAGGAATAGCAGCTGACAAAAGCAGGCTGCTATTTAAATGTGGAACCCTCACAGCATTCGCAACTCCAAGGCTTTAACCATTCTTAATCAGGACTCTATTTTGTTTAACATCAATTTTTTGTCTGCCAAACTAACCTTTGCAGCTGGGCTTGCCGCGCTTGTTTTATCCTCTTCATTGGCCACTGCCGATGTGCCCAGCGCGGTGGTCAATACCATCACTGACAAACTGACCTCGGGTCGGTCTGACCTCAGGTACTCTGTTATTGGGCGGGCACCTATTGAGGGGTTCTATGAGGTTCAAGTGGAGAATGGGCCGGTGCTATATGTGTCGGCCAATGGCGAACATTTCTTCGATGGCAGCCTGTATCAGGTCAAAGCGGGTCAGTTTGTGAATGTACGCGATATGCGTCTCAACGACGAACGCGAGGCTCTATTCGCCACCCGCTCTACCAGCGATATGATTATTTTTAAGCCCGCCGGCCAGACTAAAGCGGTAATGAATGTATTTACCGATGTCGACTGCGGCTACTGTCGCAAGCTGCATCGCGAGGTGCCCGAACTCAATGCCTTTGGTATTGAGGTGCGTTATCTGGCCTATCCTCGCGCTGGTATTCCCTCGGAGTCATACAACAAGATAGCCACCGCCTGGTGCGCCTATGATAAGCAAGATATCTTTACACGGGTGAAGAATGGGGAAAACATTCCAACCGCTGTCTGTGACGATAATCCGGTGGCCGAGCACTTTGCTCTGGGTCGTGAACTGGGCGTTTCGGGAACTCCCTCTATTATATTAATGGATGGCACTATGATTCCCGGTTACCAGCCAGCGGCAGATCTTGCCAAAATCTTTGGCTTGGAAAAGCCCAACAGCTAAAAATAACCCTGAATAATTTCTGTAATAGTATAAAATTACTGCCTTCAAAAGCGGCGTCGATTGCGAGGCCGCGTTAACAGTCATTTTCTCGAGGAAATTTAAGGTGCGATCGGTAAATATCGGCATCTGCGGACTAGGCACAGTAGGTGCAGGCGTATTCAACGTGTTAGGCCGCAATTCACATACTATTTATGCGCGGGCTAACTGCAACATTAGCGTAACTCAGATTGGCGCTCGTCGCGACAATCCGGGCTGCGATACTTCTGGCACGCAGGTGTCACGCGATATTTTCGACGTCGCTAAAAACCCGGATATTGATATAGTCGTCGAATTGATCGGCGGCACTACCGTGGCCCTCGATCTGGTGATGACAGCCCTGCAGCAGGGTAAGCATGTAGTCACCGCCAACAAGGCATTGATCGCCGCTCACGGCACTGAGATATTTGCCCAAGCTGAGTCGCGCAATCTTATCGTCGCCTATGAAGCGGCCGTTGCTGGTGGTATTCCCATTATCAAAGCTTTGCGCGAGGGCCTGTCGGCTAATCGTGTCAACTGGCTGGCTGGTATTATTAATGGCACCACCAACTTTATTCTCTCCGAGATGAACAGCAAGGGCCGGGACTTTGCCGATGTGCTCACCGAAGCGCAGCAAAAAGGCTATGCCGAAGCGGATCCCACCTTTGATGTTGAAGGTATCGATGCCGCCCACAAGCTGGTGATTATGGCATCTCTGGCATTTGCTATGCCGCTGAGCCTCGACGGTATTTTCACCGATGGTATTACCAGGCTGGAGCCGCAAGATGTGTCTTACGCTCGTGAGTTGGGCTACGCCATCAAGCATCTGGGTATTGCCCGTCAAACAGAAGAGGGCGTTGAGTTGCGGGTGCATCCGACTCTGGTGCCAGAGAGCTGTCTAATCGCTGGCGTTAACGATGTCTCTAACGCGGTGATGGTCAATGCCGACGCTGTGGGTACGACCTTATTCTATGGCCCCGGTGCTGGCTCCGAGCCAACCGCATCCTCAGTGATTGCCGATATTGTTGATGTTGCCCGCACCTTGCAGTCGAGCCCGGATTCTTGGGTGCCGGCACTGGGCTGTGTATCCTCTGCATTGCAAAGTCAAAAACTGATGGATATTCAGGATATAGAAACCAGTTTTTATATTCGCTTCTCGGCGCTGGACAAGCCGGGTGTGCTGTCCAATATCACCAAGATTATGGGCGATGCCAGTATTAGTATTGAAGCCATTATCCAAAAAGAGCAACCCGCCGGTGAGCAGTACGTCAATGTGATTATTTTGACCAACGTCACCAAAGAGAAGTATCTCGATGAGGCGGTCGAACACATTGAACAACTTGAAACAGTGCGCGGCAGCGTAAACTTTATCCGTGTAGAGCATCTGGACCAGTAAATGAAATATATAAGTACCCGTGGCGGTGTTGAGCCAAAAAGTTTTGAAGATGTCATTCTCACCGGACTGGCCGCTGATGGTGGCCTGTTTGTGCCAGAGCAGTTGCCCCAGTTTAGCCAGCAAGAAATTGCCTCTTGGGTTGGCCTTAGCTATGAAGAGCTGGCACTTAAAATAATGACGCCATTTGTCGATGGGGCCATTCCCCAAGACGATTTAAAGCAGTTGATCGATAAGTCCTATGCCACCTTTCGCCATGGCGGAATAGCGCCACTGGTGCAGACTGGCCACAACGAATGGATCCTGGAACTGTTCCATGGCCCAACGCTGGCCTTTAAAGATTTTGCCCTGCAGTTTTTGGGTAATCTGCTCGATTACACCTTGGAAAAGCGCAACCAGAAAGTGGTTATTATGGGTGCTACTTCAGGTGATACGGGCTCTGCAGCGATTGAAGGCTGTCGTCGCAGCAAGCATGTGGATATGTTTATTCTGCATCCCCACGAGCGTGTGTCTAATGTGCAGCGTCGCCAGATGACTACTGTACTGGCCGATAATATTCACAATCTGGCCCTCGAGGGTAACTTCGATGATTGCCAGAATATGGTCAAAGCCAGCTTTTCTGATCAGTCATTTTTGCCCGATGGCCGCCAGTTGGTCGCGGTTAACTCAATTAACTGGGCGCGCATCATGGCGCAGATTGTCTATTATTTTTGGGCATCTCTGTCATTGGGCGGGCCCCAGCGCAAAGTATCTTTCTCAGTGCCCACCGGTAACTTCGGCGATATATTTGCCGGCTATCTGGCCCATAGAATGGGTCTGCCGATTGAGCAGTTGGTGATAGCCACCAACCAAAACGATATTTTGCATCGCTGCATTAGCGACAATGACCACAGTACTCGACCCCTAGAGCAGAGCTTGGCGCCGAGTATGGATATTATGATTTCAAGCAATTTTGAGCGCCTGCTCTTTGATCTCTATGATCGCGATGGCGATGTCATTGCCGAGTTGATGAAAGATGCGAAAGCAGGTCATATGAATCTGAGTGACAGTGCCTTAGTGGAAGCCCGCAAGTTATTTTCCAGCTATCGCTGCGATGATCAGGGCATGCTTAAAATTATTAGCGATGTTAATCGCGACAGCGACTATCTACTCGACCCGCACACGGCCATTGGTCTTGAAGCGGCCCGTCAATGTCGCCGCAATCTAGAAACGCCGATGGTAACACTGGCCACAGCGCATCCGGCCAAGTTCCCAGATGCGGTGAAGCAAGCGGGATACCCCCATGATCCAGAGTTGCCAGCCCATATGGCTGATCTCTTTGAGCGAGAGGAGCGCTTTACGGTGCTGGCCAATGATCAGACTGCGGTGCATCAATTTATGAAGGATCATATTATTGCCTAGCACTGGCGCTGCATAACTCACTCTTTAAATCGATAATAATAATGACAATAAGAATCTTTAAGGGCGCTACGGCTGTCATTACCGGTGCTGCTACCGGCATAGGTAAGGCGCTGGCAATAGAGCTGTCCAATCGCGGTTGCACCGTGGTTCTTACCGACAGACAGATTGCACTGGCCGAAGAGGTTGCCGCCGAGATTGTGAAACATGGCGGTGATGCCTGGGCCCGGGAACTTGATGTCTGTGACTATAAGCTGATGCAGAGCATAGTCGATGAAGCCGTCGCCAAGACCGGTCGTCTCGACTATATGTTTAATAATGCAGGTATCGGCCTTGGTGGCTTTGCTGATGAGTATGAGATCAGCGATTGGAATACCACCATCGATGTGAATCTGCGCGGTGTGACCAATGGTGTTCAGGCCTGTTATCGAACTATGGTAGCTCAGGGATTTGGTCATATTGTAAACACAGCTTCTATGGCGGGTCTGGTGCCTGCCGCGAGTCAGATTGCTTACAGCACCACCAAATTTGCTGTGTCTGGTCTCACTCAGGCACTGCGTGTCGAGGCTGAGATGAAAGGAGTGCGTGTGAGTGCCCTGTGCCCAGGCGCCATCGATACACCGCTACTGACCGGTGGCGTTTATGGCCGTCTACCCAAAGGCATAACCCGTGAAAAAGCCGCTGCCTACTGGGCCAAGTTAAAGCCCATGCCGGTGGAAGATTTTGCTATCGAGGCGCTGGATAAGGTGGCTGCGAATGTGCCGCTTATTATTGTGCCCGGTTGGTGGCGTGGTATGTATTGGATGTATCGCCTGTCTTGGGGCCTGTGGTTTAAAAATGCCAAAAAAGATCTTGCTAGGGTGATGAGGCTGAGTAAGCGTAAGTAAGCTGACTTTCTCCGCTATCTTGTTGGTCATTAGCTATTATGCCCGCCGTTCCTGCGATCTTTCTCATCTTGCTCAGTCATCCTGAGCCGCCCCTTCAACGTTCTCAGTCATCCTGAGCCGTTCCTTCAACGTTCCCAGTCATCCTGAGTGTAGCGAAGGATCTCTTTGTGGTTTTGCCTGAATTAAAAAGATCCTTCGCTACACTCAGGATGACAGGTTGGGGCGCTCAGGATGACAGGTTGGGATGCTGAGGATGACAGGTTGGGGTGCTGAGGATGACAGGTTGGAGTGCTCAGACTGACAGGACGGTGGTTTCAAAACCCTACCACTGTTAACCTTAATTTATCTGTCTGGTTGACAACGTAAATTCTGGCCCTATCATTTGCTCCTTAGCCCTTGAGATACCGGAGTTTGGCCATGTCACCCCAAGAAGGATCTGTCGTTCGTCACGACTGGACGCGCGAACAAGTACTCGCTTTATTTAACCAGCCTTTTAACGACTTGCTATTTGATGCTCAGGTCACCCACCGCAGGCACTTTAACCCCAATCAGATTCAGCTCAGTACATTGCTGTCGATCAAGACGGGCGCCTGTCCGGAAGACTGCAAGTACTGCCCCCAGAGTGCGCGCTATGACACCGGTCTTGAAAAAGAGAAGTTGCTGCAAATTGAGCAGGTAATTGAGGCGGCGAAAATAGCCAAGGCCAGCGGTTCAAGCCGTTTCTGTATGGGCGCAGCATGGCGTTCCCCCCGTGATCGAGATATTCCCGCGGTGGCTGAGATGATTCGCGAGGTGAAGTCGCTGGGTCTGGAGACCTGCATGACTCTTGGCATGTTATCGGAACAACAGTCCGACAAGTTGGCCAGCGCCGGACTCGATTATTACAACCACAACTTGGATACCTCTAAAGAATTCTATGGCGATGTGATTACTACTCGCACCTATCAAGACCGTCTGAATACATTATCTAATGTGCGTAACTCGGGTATGAAAGTCTGTGCAGGCGGTATTGTGGGAATGGGCGAAGAGCAAAAGGATCGCGCCGGTCTATTGATGGAACTGGCCAATCTACCGGCTCATCCAGAGTCTGTGCCCATCAATATGCTGGTCAAAGTCGCGGGCACACCGATGGCCGATCAGGCTGATCTCGACCCCTTTGAATTTATTCGCACCATTGCGGTAGCGAGGCTGATGATGCCCAAGTCTTATGTGCGTCTATCCGCAGGCCGCGAAGATATGAATGAGCAGATGCAGGCCATGGCATTTATGGCCGGTGCCAATTCTATTTTCTACTGCGAAAAATTACTCACCACTCCCAACCCTAAAGCCAATACCGATATGCAGCTATTTGAACGTTTAGGTATTGCTCCTGAAGAGTATCAGGTGGATAAAGATAGCGATGAGCAGGAAGCTGAACTGCACCAAAGTATTGCCGAGGCCAAGACCGACTCAATGTTTTATCGAGCCGGCTAGTTCCCGGGGTGAAGTCTTTAGATGCGACCTTGCAGGCGGCGCTGGATGAGCGGCGTCAGCAGCACCTTTTCCGTCAGCGAGTTAATGTGGCCTCTGGCTGCGGACCAGTGTTGGTGGTCGATGGCCAGTCGCTTATTAACTTCTGTAGCAATGATTACTTAGGTTTAGCTGGGCACCCAGATATTGCCGCGGCGCTAAAATCGGGCGTGGATACCTACGGTACCGGCAGCGGTGCATCTCACCTGATAAGCGGCCATTCAGTTGCTCATAAAAAGCTCGAAGAACAGCTGGCTGAGTTTACCGGCCGTCCCCGCGCATTACTTTTTAGCAGTGGCTATATGGCTAATATGGGCATTATTAATGCCTTGGTGGGACGTCATGATTTGGTCCTTCAAGATCAGCTTAACCATGCCTCGCTGTTAGACGGCGGGCGCCTTTCACGCGCCGATTTCAAACGCTATAAACACTGCAGTCTGTCAAATTTGCAGGCTCAGCTTGAACAGAGCTCAGCCAGCCGTAAGTTGGTGGTCACGGATGGCGTATTTAGTATGGACGGTGATATAGCGCCACTGTCTGAAATCAGCGCCATAGCCGCCGAACACAGTGCCTGGTTGATGGTTGATGATGCCCATGGTGTTGGTGTGCTGGGTGCCACTGGTGGTGGCATTGTTGAACAGCAAAATCTCGCCTTAGAACAGGTACCTATCCTGATGGGCACTCTGGGCAAAAGCTTTGGTACCTTTGGTGCCTTTGTGGCGGGCAGCGAGGTTTTGATCGACAGCCTTATTCAGTTTGCCCGCAGCTATATTTATACCACTGCACTGCCACCCTCAATTGCCTGCGCCACCAGTGCCAGTCTAAAAATACTGACTGAAGAACAATGGCGTCGCGATCATCTCAATGTACTGATTAAACGCTTTAGACTGGGTGGACAGCAGATTGGGTTGCAGCTAATGGCGTCTGATACGCCTATTCAACCGGTGCTTATTAATGATGATGCGCGGGTGCTTGAGATTAGCCAGCAGTTGCGAGACAAAGGCATTATGGTTGGCGCTATTCGCCCCCCGACTGTACCCCAAGGCAGCGGCAGATTACGCATCTGTCTGTCGGCAGGTCACAGTGAACAGCAGGTGGATCAGTTACTTGAAGCACTGGAGTCCGTGGGTGCCTGATAAATGTCGACAGCCCATCGTGATGATTCATGGCTGGGGCGCGGATAGCCGAATTTGGGGCTCATTTAAGCAGTCTCTCAAGGCCTATGGCGAGGCTCACACGTTGGACTTGCCCGGCTGTGGCGATAGCGCTCCCCTAGAGGATTTTTCAGAGGCTAACCTACTGCGTTGGATGGCAAGCAGCCTGCCCGATAACTGTTATCTTGTAGGACTTTCTCTGGGTGGCATGCTGTGCCGAGCCTTTGCGGCTCAATATCCGGAGCGCGTGGCTGGGCTGATTACCATCAGCAGTAATCTACAATTTGTCGCCAGCGAGGACTACTCAGATGCCATGGCTGGTGATGATTTTAAAAACTTCCTAACCAGCTGGACTCAAGATAGCCAAGTGTGCCTTAAACGTTTTGCCGGTTTGCAATCTCAGGGGGATAGTCAGCAGCGGCAGCTTATTCGACTTCTGCGTGGCATGGAATCGCATATCGATTCTGTGGCTGGCACTGAGCTTTTAGCACTATTAGGACGCATGGATAATCGATTTTGTATGGCCAAGATACAGTGCCCCTCATTAAATCTTTTTGGTCAAGTCGACGCCTTGGTTCCGGTGGCCGCCGCTGAAAATATGGCTGACTCAGTGATTATTCCTGCAGCTGGCCATCTGCCTCATTTAACGGCTACCGATGCCGTTGCTGAAAAGATAGGGCACTTTTTTAACAGCCAGCGCTATCGTCTGGATAAAGAAAAAGTCGCCGAGTCTTTTGGTCGAGCGGCGCAGCGATACGATGCTGTGGCACAACTTCAACATCGGATTGGCGAACAGCTGCTCCGCAGTATTTCTCTGGCCGATTGCTCACAAAGTATTATCGATTTGGGCTGCGGTACCGGTTACCACAGCGTGCAATTGCAGGCTCGATTTCCCAATGCCAAGGTGACTGGCGTCGATATTTCTGCCGGTATGCTGGCCTATGCTCAGGCACGCTATCCAGCCGGTCACTGGCTGCGCTCAGATGCGGAAAATCTTGATTTGGCCAGTGCGTCTCAGCATCTTATTTTTTCAAACTTTGCCCTGCAATGGTGTGATGATTTGACCCGCCTGGCGACAGAGTTGTATCGTGTTTTGGCGATGCAGGGGCAGCTCTTTATCGCTGTGCCCGGGCCCGATACTCTAGTAGAGTTGCGCGCGGCATGGGCTGAAGTTGATGATGGCGTGCATGTTAATCGCTTTGCCAGTTTGCAGCACTGGCAGACCGCCTTTGCGCAGGCCGGTTTTACAACGGTGAACCTGCAGACTTCAGTGGTGACCGAACAGCACCAGTCGGTAAGGGAGCTGCTCTTGGAGCTAAAAAATGTAGGCGCCCACAATAACAATGCTGGCAAGGCCAACCATTTAACCGGCAAGCGCCAGCTTAAAGCGCTCTATAATGCCTATGAACAATTTCGGCTGCCCGATGGTACGCTTCCTGCAACCTGGGAAATTATCAGCGGTTATATTGTTAAAGATTTAGCGTGATATAAAATTCAAGGTGACACCTATGGCCAATAAATGGCTATTTATTTCTGGTACCGATACCGATGTGGGCAAAACAGCTATAGCCACGGGATTGCTGTGGGTGGCTAATAATACAGGTCTTAAAACCGTTGCGATTAAACCTGTGGCCGCAGGCTGTGAGGACAGCGGCGCTGGATTGCAAAATGATGATGCTCTGCAGCTACAGGCTATAGCCAGCCACCAGTTGCCCTATCAGCAGGTTAATCCTGTCGCTTTAGAGGCGGCCATTGCACCGCATATTGCGGCACAGGAAGCAGGTAAAACATTGTCTGCCTCGCGATTGGTGGGTTTCTGTCGCGGCGTTGCTCTGCTGCCTGTCGATATGGCATTAATTGAAGGCGCTGGTGGCTGGCGAGTGCCGCTTAATGATCGTGAAACACTTGCCGATGTGGCCCGAGAACTGAGTTGCCCCGTAACAATAGTAGTAGGCATGCGCTTGGGTTGTCTAAATCATGCCCTGTTAACGGCAGAGGCGATTCGCCGAGATGGATTGCAGATCGCAGGCTGGGTCGCCAATGTAATTGATGCAGATATGCCGCGATTGGATGAAAATATTGCTACACTAAAGCGCCTATTTAATGAGCCCTGTCTGGGTGTTGTGCCCAGACTGACCAATCTGACACCGGAGCAGGTTGGCGGTTATCTGAGTTTACCGGCTGAGTTTGAGAGATCATCATGAGTGAAGAAGAGAAGTTATCTGCAGAAGATATGGAGCGGGTCGAGAAATACCTTAACAGTGGGTTTAATACGACTGAGCGCAAACCCTTTCGCGGCTTTATATTGCTGGGTGGTATCTGGTTAATTATCGCCGGTCTGGGCTGGGTCAGCTATTATATTGGCAAACAAGCTGGTTACCTCTAGCCTAAACTCTCTATAAATTAAGTGGCAACCCACTAATGCAAATTGTCACTCGGTCCGCAGACCTCAGTCGCTGCGACTTTCCCGAACAGTTCGACCCGCTGCTGCAGCGCATCTATCAGGCGCGGGGTATAAATAATCAACAACAGCTCGACCGCCAACTTTCCTGTCTTCCCAAACCCGCCTCTATGCAGGGCATTGCCGCCGCCGTTACGCGGTTGGTTGAGGCGCTAGCGCAGAAACATCAGATTATGATTGTCGGCGACTTTGATGCCGACGGTGCCACCAGCTCAGCGCTTATGGTATTGGCACTCAGGGCGATGGGTTATACCGATGTCGATTTTTTGGTGCCCAACCGCTTTGATTATGGCTATGGCCTTACCCCAGAGATTGTTGATCTCGCCGCGCAAAAAAAACCAGACATTATTATCACCGTCGACAATGGCATCTCCAGTGTCGAGGGCGTTGCCCATGCCAATAATCTGGGTATAGAGGTTATTGTTACCGATCACCATCTGCCAGGAGAGTCTCTTCCCGCTGCGGTGGCGATTGTAAATCCCAATCAACCCGGCTGTGACTTCCCAACTAAAAACCTCGCTGGTGTGGGTGTGGCGTTTTATTTGCTCAGTGCACTGCGCGCCGAGTTGCGACGACAAAATTGGTTTACCGAGCAAAAAATAGCCGAACCCAATATGGCCAGCTGGTTGGATCTGGTGGCCCTCGGGACAGTTGCGGATGTGGTGCCTCTGGATCAGGTCAACCGTGCTCTGGTTTATCAGGGCCTGCTGCGAATTCGCTCAGGTCGCTGCCGTCCCGGCATACAGGCGCTGTTGCGCATAGCGGGTAAAAACCCTGCGCGACTGGTGGCTACTGATCTGGGTTTTGCACTGGGCCCGCGGCTCAATGCCGCCGGTCGCCTCGATGATATTTCGCTGGGCATTCAATGTCTGCTGACCGACGATGAAGAGCAGGCGATGAATACCGCCCGCGCGCTCGACGAATTAAATCAGGATCGTAAATTGATTGAACAGGATATGCAGCGCGAGGCCCTGACAATTGTCGAGAAGCTCAGTTTTAGCACAGAGGCAGAGCTGCCATCGGCGCTATGCCTATTTCAGCCAGACTGGCATCAGGGTGTAGTGGGGCTGTTGGCCTCGCGCATAAAAGAAAAATACCATCGTCCGGTCGTGGCCTTTGCCCGCGGTGACAGCGGCGAATTAAAAGGGTCGTCACGCTCGATTCCCGGTCTGCATATTCGCGATGCGCTGGACGCTGTGGCAACCCAGAATCCAGGTTTGATTACCAAATTTGGAGGCCATGCTATGGCTGCTGGTTTAAGTCTTGAGGAAAATAAACTCCCCGAGTTTGAACAGGCCTTCGCCCTGCAGGTGGCTAAATCATTAAGCGAAGATGACTTGCAGGCAAAGTTGGTGACCGATGGCTGCTTGCACAATGACCAGCTGAGTATGCACACTGCTGAGTTATTGCGTGATAGCGGCCCCTGGGGACAGCTGTTTCCCGAACCCTGCTTTGAGGGCGACTTTGTTATTGTACAGCAGCGCATTGTCGGTGAAAAACATTTAAAGCTAGTACTGGCGCCTGAAAACCACCCTCAACTGGCTATAGACGCTATCTGGTTTAACATTGATACTGCGGCTTGGCCAAATCGCGGAGCCGGTGTTGTGCGCTGTGTTTATCGTTTGGATATCAATGAATTTCGTGGCCGTGAAAATTTGCAACTATTGGTTCAATATCTAGAGCCTGCAAATAATAATTAAAAATAATAAGTAGTAGAGCTATGAGTTTAAAAACTGATATTCGCGCTGATTTAATTCTGTTGCTGACTGCCTTTATCTGGGGGTTGGCCTTTGTCTATCAACGTACCGGCATGGATCATATAGGTCCGATTACCTTCACCTTCGGGCGATTTTTAATCGGCGCGCTGGCCATTCTGCCGCTGTGGTATTTAATGGAAAAGCCAAGACAAATTTTTGCCATTAATGCGATCAATAAAAAAGCTGCATTGCTCGGTTTGGTGCTCACCGCCGGTATGCTGTTGCAGCAGTGGGGCATGGTTTATACCACGGCCGGACGGGCCGGTTTCTTAACCGGTGTCTATATTGTTTTTGTGCCGATAATTGGTCTGTTTTTCCGCAATAAGACCCAGTGGCCCACCTGGGTCGGAGTGGCGATGGCAATGGTTGGTCTGTATTTTTTGGGGCAGGTGGAGAGTGACGAACTGTTTACCGGCGATATTTTGATTTTGCTCGGTTCCATAATGTTTGCCTTGCATATGATTTTTACCGGCAAGCTGGCCAATGAAACATCGCCGTTCCGTCTAATCTTTGTGCAGTTTGTGGTGGCCTCAATTATAAGTTTTGTGCTCGTGCCTATTTTTGAAACCTGGGACTGGAAGGGTATCTTGGATGCGGGGGGCGCTTTGCTTTATGTGGGTGTTATGTCTTCTGGTGTCGCCTTTTGTTTACAGGTGGTCGGCCAGCGCACTGCGCCTGCCTCTCACGCCTCGATTATTTTGAGTTTCGAAGCGGTCTTTGCTGCGCTCTGTGGTTGGTGGGTATTGGATGAATATCTGACTGAGCCGGAGCTAATCGGCTGTGGCTTGATTCTAGCGGGCGGTTTAGTGTCGCAACTGAAGGTGCTACTCAAGCAATCTGCGGGTGATCCTATTGTGCATCCCCATGGAGTTAATTAGGGTCCTTGCGGTCATACTTGCAGAATCCTTAAAAGGTATTAAAGATGAATCGACGAACATGGTTACAGCAAATAGGTCTCGGCGTTTTGGCCATGGCCAGCAGCACTAAACTATGGGCACTAGAGAAGCTTGAATTAGCCGACAGTGTTTGGAAGCGGCAACTCACCGAGGGCCAGTATGATATTCTGCGTGACGAGGGTACCGAGCCCGCTGGCTCAAGCCCGCTAAATAACGAGCATAGAGACGGCCTGTACCAATGCGCTGGCTGTGAGTTGCCGTTATTTACCTCGGCGATGAAATATGAAAGCGGCACCGGTTGGCCTTCATTCTTCACTCATATCGATAATCATCTAGAGACCAAGCGAGATTTTAAATTAATCTGGCCGCGCCTTGAATATCACTGCGCGCGCTGTGGCGGACATCAGGGCCATGTCTTTGATGATGGGCCCAAGCCAACGGGCCAGCGCTGGTGTAACAATGGTCTGGCGCTTGTATTTGTGCCCAACGCCTAGTTGGCAGAGGCGCTAGTTATCAGATGTGCCGTTCATAAGAGGCTCTAAATATCCTTTTATCACGTCCTTGATAATTGGCTGCGCCAGCGCCGTTGGATGCAGGCCATCCTCCTGAATCATTCCCTCAGTGATGGCTAATTCTTCTAGTTGAAAAGGAATTAAAACAACTTCTTGCTGCTCGGAAAGCTGTGGGTATACCGCGGCAAAGGCATCTGAATAGCGGCGGCCATAGTTGGGCGGCAGACGCATTCCGAATAATACGGGCTCTGCACCGGCTTGGCGGCACAGTGTAATCATTGCCAGTAAATTGCGCTTCATCAGATTGAGTGGCTGGCCGCGCAGGCCGTCATTGCCCCCCAATTCCAACAGCACATAATCAGGGCTGAATTTTTCCAGTAGCAGGGGTAATCGATTTAAACCTCCCCCTGTAGTATCGCCGCTAATGCTGCCGTTAATAATTTGATGGCCGTCACCCAAGTCGTCTCTGAGCAACGCTACCCAGCCACTTTCTTGATTGACGCCGTAGCCCGCACTGAGACTATCGCCCAAAACCAGTAGTGTTGATCCATAAGTATTGGCGCCGAGTAAAATAAACAGGCAACATAAGCGCCGGATAAATGAAGTGGTTTCAAAGAGTCGCATAAATAATCTCTAAAAATAAGCCGTTAGTCACTGCCTGCAGTGTATGCAATTTTGCTAGCAATGGACATTTGAAATGATCGAAGTCAGTAACATCAGTAAGCAAGTTAGTAGCGCTGAGGGTACGCTCAGTATCCTCGATAAGATCAATCTATCGCTAGCAGGGGGTGAGAGTTTAGCCATTGTTGGGCCCTCGGGCTCAGGTAAGTCGACACTGCTGGGTATTCTGGCAGGTCTTGATCTGCCAACAGAGGGGTCGGTGAGTCTCAATGGTCAGGATATTACCGCCATGGATGAAGAGGGTCGCGCCGCTGTGCGAGCGGGCCATGTGGGCTTTGTCTTTCAGTCATTTCATCTACTGCCGGGGTTAACCGCCCTAGAAAATGTGGCGCTGCCATTAGAGTTGCAGGGTGATAAGGATGCGCTGACAACCGCTGCGCACTATTTGCAGCGTGTCGGTTTGGATCATCGCACCACTCATTATCCGCGCCAATTATCTGGTGGTGAACAGCAACGAGTCGCAGTGGCCAGGGCATTTGCCTGTCGGCCAACGATTCTTTTTGCCGATGAGCCGACCGGCAATTTGGATACAGGGACCGGCGAGAAAATTAACGATTTGCTATTTGATCTCAATAGGGAAGAGGGCACCACATTAGTGCTGGTAACCCATGAGCATAATCTTGCCGCACGCTGTGGTCAGCGTCTGGTATTGGCAGCGGGACGACAGGTTGAAGAAAGTGCGGTTAAGAAAAAGCCTGGAGTTAAAAAGGCGGTAGCCAAAAAAACAGCAGTGGCCAAGCCAAAGGCTAAAGCTGCAGCAAAGCCAAAATCAAAAGCCAAGCCAAAAGCCAAGGCCAAGCCAAAGGTAGCGGCAAACGCTAAGGCGAAGCCGAAAGCAAAACCTAAAGCAAAACCAAAGGCTGCGGCAAAACCAAAAGCCGCTCCCAAAGCCAAGGCTAGGACTCAGGGCAGTAAACGCTGATGCAAGCTTTAAAAATGTTGCTGCGCACTTGGCGCGGTGGTCAGTTGGGTCTTATTGTTTGGTCACTGGTACTGGCGGTGTCAGTGGTGACCTCGGTGTCATTGTTGGCCGAGCGTATTGAACGCGCGCTAACCGCAGAATCCAGTGCCTTTTTAGCCGCGGATTTGGTGGTACGCAGTAATAAGCCAACGCCGCAGGCATGGATAACCGAAGCTCAGGCACAGGGCGTTGAAACCTCGCAGATGGTGAGTTTTGCCTCCATGGTCTACCACCAGTCAGATATGCATCTGGCGTCTATAAAAGCGGTGCAAAGTAACTATCCGCTGCGCGGCTTAGTTAAACGTTCAACAACGCCATTTACATTGGATGAACGGCTGATTGAAACAGTGGACTATGGTCCAGCGCCCGGAGAAAGCTGGGTTGATGCGCGACTGCTGCCACTGCTTAATATTGAACTTGGCGACAGTATAGAACTCGGCGATACCGTTCTTAAAGTCACTCAGATAATGGTTGAAGAGCCCGATAGTGGCTCCTACAGCTTCTTTGGCGCGCGAGTACTGATGAACTGGGACGATGTTGCAGCTGCAGGCATAGTGCAGCCCGGCAGTCGTGTCACCTACAAGTATCTAATGGCCGCGGGCGCTGACCAGGATACTTTCGCCGACTACAGTGTTTGGCTGAAAGATCAGCTGAGTATCCATGATCGTCTGATTACGCCAGATGAGGCCCAAGCCAGTATCGCCAGCACCATGGACAGGGGACGACGGTTTTTATTATTGGCTGGCAGCATAGGTGTGGTGCTGGCCGGTATTGCGCTGGCCCTTGCCAGCCATCATTTTGCGGCGGGTCAAACCCAGCAAGTGGCGCTGCTTAAAAGCTGGGGTATCTCCGCCAGTCGCGTGCGCAGTCTGTATCTGCAACAGAGTTTATGGCTGGGTGTTGGCGGCTCGCTGGCGGGTCTGTTGGTCGGCTATGGCTTTTCTGAATTATTAATTTCAATTGTCCGTGAATGGCTGCCTATTGCACTGCCCGCGGCCGGCATTAGGCCATGGATCACCGGGCTGGCCACTGGCCTTCTGTGTTTGGGTGGCTTTACCTTGCCAGCACTGTGGCACTTGCCGGCACAGTCGCCATTGGCGGTACTGCGTCAGGATGTTCAGGGTGCGCCCGTTAACTCTGCTATTCGCGGTGCCTTTGGCATAGCTGCCGTGGCTGGGTTGTTGCTTTGGTATAGCAACAGCCTGTATCTGTCACTGGCAATATTGGCTGGTTTTGCACTCACCGCACTGGCCACCGTTATTATTGGTTTGGCGATGCTGCGCCTGGGCAAAAATTATGGTCAGCGCCTGGGTAGTATCTGGCGTTTAGCGCTAAATAATCTATGGCGGCGCAGGTCTCAGAGCCTGATCCAGATGGTAGGTTTTTCCGGTGCCATCGCGCTCTTAATGATTATGGTGGTGGTGCGCACCTCATTAGTTGATGAGTGGCGTTTTCAATTGGCAGAAGATGCACCCAACCACTTTTTGGTCAATGTGGCGCCTTATGAACTCGATGGGGTTCGCGAATTGGTCAATGCACAAAATCTTGAGACTGCCGGTTGGTACGCCATGGTGCGGGGCAGAATGACCGCTATTAATGGGCAGCCAATCACCGAGGCCCAAAAGGATAGCCATGAGTCTTTCCGTCGCGAACTCAATCTTAGCTGGACGGCGGAATTGCCGGAGGGCAATAAGGTTGTCGAAGGGCAGTGGTGGGACAAAGTGGACAGCTCGGCAACCATTGCCCCCGTGTCTCTGGAAGATGAAATAGCTGAAGAGCTGGGCCTGGCGCTGGGAGATCGGATTACCTTTAGCGTGGGCGGTCTGACATTTGAGTCAGAGGTGGTCAATACTCGCACGCTCAACTGGGACAATATGACGCCCAATTTTTACTTCCTGTTTCCCGAGGGATTGTTAGAGGAATATCCGCGCACCAGCATGACCAGCCTATATATCCCGCCCCAGCAAAAATTGCTGGTCAATGACCTACTGCGCAAGTATCCCACGGTACAGGTGATAGAGCTGGATAAAATTATTGATCGCATCCGTACCATTGTGTCCCAGGTGACTCGTGGTCTTGAGGTTATGACGCTATTGATACTGAGCTGTGGCGTACTGGTGATGTTTGCCGCGGTGAGTCTATCTATGTCAGAGCGCCTTCAAGAGAGTGCCATACTGCGCACCTTGGGCAGTTCCAGACGTTTAATACTGGGTATTCAGCTGGTGGAATTTAGCACGCTGGGAATAATGGCCGGTCTGTTGGCCGCTATTGGTGCCGAGGCCGCCGTGGCGATACTGCAACGCTTTATGTTTGATCTGCCCTTTGCGCTGCATCCCTGGTTGTGGGTCGCAGGGCCGTTGGCAGGTGGGCTATTAGTGGGTGCCCTGGGTGTGGGCTACAGCCGCAAAGCGGTGGTGCAGCCGCCCCTAGAAGTGTTAAAGAGTCTGTAGGACAGTGTTGCCAGGGTCCTTCGATGGATCTTGCCATCCTGACGTTGTATTTATTTTGTCATCCGGACGCTGCCTGTACCTTTGTCATCCTGAGCGCAGCGAAGGATCTCTCCAAGTCAGTAGATCCTTCGCTGCGCTCAGGATGACAGTTCTCTCAGGATGACAGGACGCGCAGGTGTATCGAACTACTAGCTCATCTCAAGCTGGATTCGTGGTCTCAGTCAGTTGATTTTTTCTTGCGCGCCTCCAGCCCTTTAACTGACGCTCCCGGGTAACAGCCGCATAGGGGTCGCTGGTGACTTCAAAGTAAACCAGTTTATTAACATTATATTTGGCGGTGAAGCCGGGGATGCATTGTTGTTTATGCTGGGCAATGCGGGCTTCTAGGTTGCTGCTAGAGCCTATATACATAACCTTGTTAGATTGATTTGTCAGGATGTAGACAGAGTATTGTTTGTCCATGGGGGGACTATAGAGAAGATGGGGTGCGAATTTAGTGAGATCCTTCACATGTGTTCAGGATGACAGTTGGCAGATTCAGGATGACATATACTTTGTCACCCTGAGCCTTAGCGGAGGGTCTCCATCAGAGTCTTAACCAAGGGTTTCCAACAGAGTCCTAGTGAAGGGCCTCCATCAGAGTCTTAGCTAAGGGTCTCCACCAGAGCCTACTGCAGCGGCAGCTGTATATGGAAGGTGGTTCCCACATCTGGATCTGAGGTCACTGCAATCTGACCCTGATGTTGCTCGGTGATAATAAAGTGGGAGAACGACAGGCGCTTGCCCGCATTGTAGGAACCATTGGCATCGCCATCGGCGGCAAAGGGCTCAAAGATGGTTTTCTGGTCGTCCATGCTTATGCCGCGACCATTGTGGTGGATACGCACCCACAGGTTTTCATAAAACTTGGTCACTTCAATATCTATCTCGGGGGAATGGTCGAGGTCATCAACTTTGCCAAGGGCGTAACATGAGTGGCGGAACAGACTTAAAAAAACCTGCTGTAGCTCGGTGATGTAACAGGCCAGTTCGGGAACATCATCGGCATAATCAATACTCACTTTGATATCGCGAAACCTTAGTCCCGCCATTACTGAGAGCACATCGTTGGCCAGCTCGACGCTGTGGTTAACAATATCCTTCATATCTGCCATAACTTTTTGGCCGCCGCCGCTGCCAGAGTAGTCGACTAGGTTACTGATCACCGATGTTGCCTGCTGGCCACGAATCATGGCGTCTTCCAGCAGTTCATTGAGTCCCATGCCATCGATCGGTTCATCGGTTAGGCCAAGTCTTACGGTCTGCACATCCTTAAGAATCGCGCGCAGTGGAATATTAATATCGTGAGCCATAATCGATGCCATCTCACCCATTGAGGACATCTTGTCACGCTGAATTAGCAATGTTTCATTGTGCACGCGCTGAGTCACATCATCGACCAGAATGACCACACCGGTCTCCAACTGATTCTGCAATGGATAGATGGTGATATCAAAATGGTACTGGCCGCGCTGACTGTATTTGATGGTCAGGGTCTCATTGTCATCCTGGGCCTGCTTAATCTGTTGCGGCGTGATAGTAATGGTCGGGTAGGCCTGCCATAGGTCGACACCCATTACCGAACTTGATGCAATGCCACTGATCTCTTCAGCGCGTTGATTCCACTGGGTAATCTGATTTTCTTTATTGAGACCAATCAGCATTAGCGGCATAGAGCGCAGGATACTGGTGATATAGGACTCAGAGCTGAGCAGGCGCGCCGTGGTGTCGCGATGCTCGGCCACTTCCTCTTCAAGGGTTGCCGTGCGCTCTTTAACGCGTAGCTCCAGCTGGGTACGGATCTCTTCAAGTTCATTGTTATAGCGGCGCGCCTGACGGCGGCTGAAGAACAGGCGCAGTGCAGTAATAGAGACCGCAATAATTAAGATACCGCTGGAGAAGTTAGCTACATATTGCCAGTTGGTAGAGCCATCATCGTTGCGCACAAACCAAAAAATATCAGCAACAGCGAGCTGACTATAGGCCAGGGTAATTATCAGAGCGATAATGTTTTTAAACAGCTTCAACACAGGTATATCTCAGGTTTAGTTTGAGATTGATATTATAGCCATGATAAGCCGTTGTCAGTTATCAAAATGATTATCTAGGCAAAATCATTTGCCTAGTCAGCAGTTCTTTAATCTTTTTAATATCTTCTTAACCTATTTTCGCGCCCAGATAACTTTCTAGCCTACCTCGCTTATGTCTTATAGGTTGGGGAAAGTTTTATTTAGAAGGTGGGGTTTTTTCTGGTTAGGGGGTCTTATAAGTACAGTGTCTAATATTTAAATAAATTGGTTACTGCCGACCGTTTAGGTTTGTTTGTCGTTGATTTGTTTATGCTTTTTTTTAGGCCGAAACTTTGTAGTCCCTGCTGGTCTGTATCACTCCCCCTCCTTACAGCAGGGGTTTTTTTCGACTTAAATAATTTCGCCTATTGTCCGGAAATACTATCGTCTTATGCGCTGAGCTATTAGTATCCATACGTCTATTGATTAAGGATGTTGTTTATGACTGATGTTGTTCAGGCTGATTTCCCCCATATTCATCAAGAGAATGTGCGTTATGGTGATACTGATCGTCAGGGTCATGTTAATAATGCTGTGTTTTCCACTTTCTTTGAATGCTCCCGTACGCGTATTTTATATGATGGTTCCCGAGGTTTAATTACCCCGGATCGCGAGCTTGTGATTGTTAAGATAGAGATGGAGTTTCTAGCTGAGTTAACTTGGCCTGGGATGGTTGAGATCGGCAGTCGCGTTGCAAAATTTGGGCGCAGTTCTATTATCTTTGAGCAGGCCATTTTTCAACATGGAAAATGCGCATCTGTGAGTACCAATGTGATGGTAATGATTGATGCGGCGACACGAAAATCGGCGCCATTGCCTGAGACTGTTGTTGAGGCCTTTGCTGATTTGGTGGCGGCACCGATGTCTATTAAGACGAACAGCTAACTGATAACTGATCTGCCCAGTCTGGCGGCAGGCCTGCGTATTTTTCTGTTTGTGGATGCTCTTCAAACGGACTCTGAAGCACCTCTAATAACAGATTCACTTCGCCGTAATCACCCTGTTGGGCGGCATCTATAGCAGCCTGTGCCATATAGTTGCGCAGCACATACTTTGGATTGACAGCATCCATATTTTGTTGGCGCTGTGCGTCTGTGAGACGTTGTTGGGCGAGTCTGGCGCTGTATGTTTTCGCCCAGGCATCAAAGCCATCACGATCTAGAAATTGGTCTCTAATTGATGAGTTTTGGTCTGAAAACGTACCCAGGGTTCTAAACAAAATTGTGTAATCTACATTGTTGATATGCAGTAATTCCAGCAGCTGGTTGATCAGCTGTTCATCTTCGACTCGGTATTCTTCCAGCCCCATTTTACTCGCCATAATATGTCTAAACTGATCCAAAAATTCTGGCTCATATTGCTTTAGCGCGCGGATCAAATCCTCATTGTCGACTAATGATGTCAATGAGGTGGCTAGGGCATTGAGGTTCCACAGGCCAACACTGGGTTGGTTTTTAAATGAGTAGCGGCCGTTGGTGTCGGAGTGATTGCAGATATGGTCTGGATCGTAGGCATCTAAAAAGCCGAAGGGACCATAGTCGATGGTATCGCCAATGATGCTCATATTATCGGTGTTCATCACGCCGTGATTAAAGCCCACTGATTGCCATTGGGCGATCATTTTGGCGGTTTTTATAACGCAGTTTTCAAACATCAAATAATATTTATTGTCTGCATCGGCCCATTCTGGGAAGTTGCGTTGAATCACATAGTCGGCCAGTGCTTTGACTGAGTCTGGCTGGCTGCGGTAGTGAAAGTGCTCAAAGGAACCAAAGCGTATATGACTCTGAGCGACGCGGCAGACGGTGGCGCCAGATTCTATTTCTTCTCTGTATACCTGAGTCTGGCTGTCGAGCAGGCACAGTGCTCTGGTTGTGGCTATGCCCAGCCCATGCATGGCCTCGGAACAGAGATACTCGCGGATGCTCGATCTCAGTACAGCGCGGCCATCGGAAAATCTGGAGTAGGGGGTTGGACCGGCGCCTTTTAGTTGGATATCCCATGGCGCCGAGTTATCTGCAACAGGCAGCTCTCCCAAGGTCATTGCACGACCATCTCCCAACTGACCTGCCCAGACGCCAAACTGATGACCTGAGTACACCAGTGCTATGGGTTTGACATTGGCGGTCATAAAGTTGCCGCTCATCAGTTCCAGCATTTCTGGCGTTTCCAGCTCTGCCGGATCAATGCCTAGCTGTTTGGCCAGCAATGGGTTGGTGCTGACCATCACCGGATTATCGAGCCTGGCGGCTAGAACAGGGCTGAGATGTAAATCACCCTGTTGTTTAAACTGATCAAAAAAGCTGTGCTGCAGGCGGTCGGTAAATAATGTCATTAGAGTCCAATATGTTGTTTGCAAATACGTGCCAGATTATCGGCATGCAGGCTGCTGATGTACAGCCAATCGTCGGTTTCCATGGCACCGGTGTTGGTGTGGTGTAAACCGTTGGGGTCCTGCAATGAGGTGATAACTCTGCCCTGTGCGTCCATGGCAAAGACATGGCTATAGTTCTCGGCAGCCAGTTGCATAGATTTGGGGAGTCGCAGATTTATGGCGCGCACTAATGGCCAGTTAGAAAAGAGATCCAAGGCTTCGCTTCGCGGCGATACCAGGCCAACCCAGAAGCGTCCATCGCGGCCTCTAACTATGTTGTCTGGGAAGCCTGGCAGGTTGTCGATGATGACTTCGGATGTGCCAGCTTTTTCACCGGTTAACCAGTATTTCTGAATTCGATAGCCGCTGGTTTCGTTAACCAGTACAAAGCTGCTGTCTGCTGCTGTGGCCACGCCGTTGGCGAAATCCAGGCCGTCCATTACCAGTTTGGTGCTTTGGTCTGCGGGGTCGTACACCAGCAGTCGGCCATAGCTTCCATGTTCACTGGCATCGAGCAGGCTGGCTGCATAGGTGCCGCCATTATTCTCGGCACCAAATTTGGTGGTGGCATCGCTAAAGTAAATTTTACCATCTGCGGTTACATCCAGATCGTCGGCATATTCGATGGGTAGCCCATCGATGCTATTGGTAAGTACGCTCAGCTCGCCGCTGGGGGAGAGGCTCAATACACCTTTGTAGGCATCGGCAATCAGCAGATTATCATTGGCATCAAAGACCAGTCCCAATGGGCTGCCATTGGTATTGACCAGTTTCGTTATTTCGCCGCTGGCTTCGTTGTACTTAAGTATCCAGCCTTCGCGGGTGGCGGCATAAACCTCACCATTTAGCAGCGCCAAGCCCTCTGGACCATGGGTATCTGTCAGCTCAATAAATTCAATTTTACTGAGGCGGCTGTTGGGTGCAAAGTCACCCACAAGGCCTTTGTTTTTTGGCGCATCCCAGCTTACGGGTTCTATGGGTACTGGCCAAAAGAAGAGGTAGGCAAAAAGGGTGACAATAATAATTAGGCTGGTTCGTAACATGATGATGTGCTCCGGCTCTTGTTGTTTTGTGACCTTATGTTGCGCTAGTGCCGACGCTTAATCAACAGCGTTTTCTCCTAGTTTGTGATTGGCAGGTCATGTAAAATGCCTCGCTTATTTGCTGCGACTGACAAGAATGCACAATGGAAGTTAATCCGCTCTACAACGCTCTCGATGACCTTCAAGCACGCACTGACGTGTTGAGGGGGTATCTTTGACTACGATAATCGTAAAGACCGTCTTGCCGAAGTTGAGTTAGAGCTCGGCGAACCCGATGTTTGGAATGAACCAGAGCGCGCTCAGGAGCTGGGCCGTGAGCGTTCGTCCCTGGAAGCTGTAGTTAAGACTATCGAAGATTTGGATACTGGTGTTGCAGATAACCGTGAACTGCTGGCTATGGCGGTGGATGAAGAGGATGCAGACACTGTTGCTGATGTGGAGGCGGAAATTGCCGCTCTGGATGAGCAGTTAGCGAAGCTTGAATTTCGCCGCATGTTTAGTGGCGTGATGGACCCCAATAACGCTTACTTAGATATTCAGTCGGGCTCGGGCGGCACTGAGGCTCAAGACTGGGCTGAGATGCTGCTGCGCATGTATCTGCGCTGGGCGGACGATAAAGGCTTTAAAGCGGAGTTAATGGAATGCTCGGCGGGTGATGTGGCTGGTATCAAAAGTGCCACGGTACAGATTAGCGGGGAATACGCCTTTGGTTGGTTGCGCACTGAGATTGGTGTGCATCGCCTGGTGCGCAAGTCGCCCTTTGATTCTGGCAATCGCCGTCATACGTCTTTTTCGGCAGTCTATGTATCGCCTGAGATCGACGACAATATTGAAATTGATATTAATCCTTCGGATGTTCGTACCGACACTTACCGCGCCTCTGGTGCCGGTGGTCAGCATATTAATAAAACCGATTCTGCGGTGCGCCTGACTCATGAGCCCAGTGGTATAGTGGTGCAGTGCCAGAACCAGCGCTCTCAGCATCAGAACCGTGATACTTGCTGGCAGATGTTGCGCGCTAAGCTCTACGAAGTTGAGATGCAGAAACGGGCTGATGCGGCACAGGCAAATGAAGATACTAAGTCTGATATTGGTTGGGGCAGTCAGATTCGCTCCTATGTATTGGACGATGCTCGGATTAAGGATTTACGTACGGGCATTGAAACAAGAAATACTGGCGCGGTATTGGATGGCAAACTGGACCAGTTTATTGTCGCTTCGCTAAAGGCTGGATTGTAAGCGACGGTAAAGCTGTCGGCTGTAAATATGTCCTTGTACGCTCTTGAGTGGCATCTCTGCCAATCACGATCTCAGATGCCAGTCCTTGGATTGCATCCTAAATTGAGCGTATTTGGATGGGTGTTAACTAAATTAACAATATTAAAGAAAAGACTGAAATATGACTGACCAACAAGATCAAAATAAGCCAGACGAGAACAAACTCATTGCCGAGCGCAGAGCAAAGCTCAGCGCACTGCGCGAAGAGGGTGGCCCCGTATTTCCCAATGATTTTCGCCCGGAGCACAGCGCCGCTGAACTGCAGTCTGGCTTCGGTGACGAAACCAAGGAAGACCTCGAAAAGCTAGGGAAAATTGTTAGTGTTGCCGGTCGTGTGATTCGCAATCGCGGCGCCTTTATTGTGATTCAAGATAGTTCTGATCGTATTCAGCTCTATGTCACTAAAGAGGCACGCCCCTTTGCTAAGTCATTGGATCTGGGTGATATCGTTGGTGTTAAAGGTGTATTACATCTGTCGGGCAAGGGCGATCTCTATGTGCAGACTGACGAGTATCAGTTGCTGACTAAGGCGCTGCGTCCGTTGCCTGATAAGTTTCATGGCCTTGCCGATCAGGAGATGCGCTATCGCCAGCGCTATGTCGATCTTATTGTTAATCCGGATGTGCGCAATACTTTTCGTGTTCGCTCTAAGGTGGTGGACTTTATCCGTCGCTATTTAAATGATGCGGATTATTTAGAAGTTGAAACGCCTATGTTGCAGGTGATTCCCGGGGGTGCTGTGGCACGTCCCTTTGTGACGCATCACAATGCATTGGATATTGATATGTATATGCGTATTGCGCCGGAGCTGTATCTCAAGCGCTTGGTTGTGGGTGGTTTTGAACGTGTCTACGAAATTAATCGCAATTTCCGCAATGAGGGTTTGTCGACGCGTCATAATCCTGAGTTCACGATGTTGGAGTTTTATCAGGCTTACTCCGACTTCAATGATCTGATGGATCTCACTGAAGATATGTTGCGCAAGATGACTACTGAGGTGTTGGGCTCTGCTAAGGTGGTCAATACGGTTAAGGACGCTGAGAGTGAGGTGGTGAGTGAGACGCATTATGACTTTGCTGAGCCGTTTGTTCGTCTGTCGGTGTTCGATTCGATTTTGCAGTACAACCCGGATATCAGTGCTGAGCAGTTGGGCGATGAAGCTGGTGCGCGCAAGATTGCTGAGGCTTTGCATATTCCTTTAAAGGATATCTGGGGTCTGGGTAAGGTGCAAATTGAGATCTTTGAGAAGACGGTTGAGCATCTGCTGGAGCAGCCTACTTTTATTACTATGTACCC
>JAQWUP010000001.1 GCA_029242085.1 Porticoccaceae bacterium | reverse complement strand
CCACAGGCACTACAGGTACTACAGGTACTACAGGTACTACAGGCACTACAGGCACTACTGCGACCTCTGCTACCAGCGCCACGTCAACTTAAAAGCCTTACTTATTGTTTTTAAATGGGCATCAATGATGCCCATTTTTTTCTTTGAGCGTTGGATGCCACCTAGCAATGTACAGAATTGTTCTCCTTGGTGTTTTTGGTGCTCAGAGCCTGCATGCGTCTGCATCTGACTTCGGTGTCACGGGCCTGATTGACACGCCCACTGCACGTATGTCCGCCGACGGCATGCTGACCACTACCGCTGCTATCCAGTCTCGGACTAACTCCTACGCTGTTACGTATCAGGCTACTCCTTGGTTGGAGGGCACCTTTCGCTATACTGGCTGGAATCAAGCAGACTATTCCTATGATCGAAATTACGAGGCAAAACTGCGCCTCTGGCAAGAGCAGGCATACCTCCCGCAGGTTGCTGTCGGAATTAGAGATCTAGTCGGGACAGGTTTGTGGGGCTCTGAATATCTGGTCGCGTCCAAGTCTGTCGGTGATGTAGACCTCACTCTGGGTATGGGCTGGGGTCGCTTAGCTGGACAGGGTGACTTTAATAATCCTCTAACTCAACTTTCCAATTCTTTCGATGATAGGGGAGGGTTCGAAGGTCTTGGCGGTGAGCTCTCAACAGATATGTTTTTTAGTGGTACAGATGTAGGCCTTTTCGGCGGCGTCCAATACCAGTCAGGCTCTTTGCCTCTGTCAGTGATGCTTGAATACAACCCTGATCAATATGTCTGGGAGCGTTCTTTAGGGGGGTTTAAGCCCAAAAGTCCTTGGAGCGCAGCTGTAAAATGGGAGGCTTTGCCCGGTGTGTCACTCTCTCTGTCACGCCAGCACGAGCGTGAATGGGGCATCGAGCTATCTGCTGCCCTAGACACTAAATCCATTACCCCAAGACGACCGGCCCCCAAGTTTCGATCAAGCCTAGACATGGCTCCACAGGATTTGCCTCCCCAGATCAACCCAAGAGACTGGTACGACACGCTCTTGTTTGATGTCGAGCGCTCAGGTCTGCTGCTCTTAGAGGCGAGCATTGAGCCGTCCTCGCAGACCGCTATTCTGGTTATGGGCAATGACCAGTACCCTGTTTGGGCCGACGCTGTTGCCAAGATGACCGTACTGGCTGATCTTCATTTACCGTCCTCTGTCAAAACCTTCAGAATCGTTGCTGAAGAGGCCGGTCATCGCGTGCAAACCTTGCAAATGCGCAGACCCTCAATGGGCTATGGCCAGAGCAAGGAGTTATTGGAGCGGCAGATCAGTGTTCTGCCGGGCCGGAACTTGGCTTCCCCGCAAAGAAAGACCCGCTTTGAGGAGAAAAAGGTATTCTTTGATGTGGGGCTGAGTAATCGACTTCAGCTATTTGACCCTGATGACCCTGCGCGATACCAGCTCTATGCAAAAGCAGGCGTTAGCTTGGCTCTGCCAAAGTCCTGGACATTAACGGGAGCCTATGGCTTTGATATAACCAATAACTTTAACGAGAGCACGCGCGACTCTGACTCTGTGTTGCCTCGCGTTCGTTCAGATGTCGTTAAATACCTAACTGAGGGCGAGACCGGTCTAGACTCTCTGTATTTTGAAAAGCGCGGTAGTGGCTATAAGCAGCTGCATTACCGCGTGTTTGGTGGTGTCCTCGAAGAAATGTACAGCGGACTTGGTGGTGAGGTGCTCTATCAGCCGTTCCAGTCCCGCTTGGCCTATGGCCTAAGTGCCAATTGGTTGCAGCAAAGAGCCTTTGACAAAAGCTTTAGGCGCCTTGATTATCAAACAACCACCGCGTTTGCGAGCGTCTACTGGGCGTCGCCATTTTATAATTTCGACGTTGCCATGCATGCGGGGAAATATCTGGCCAAGGATGTGGGTGCAACACTAGAGGTTCGAAGAACCTTTGCCAATGGCTGGATGGTGGGTCTTTGGGCGACTAAAACAGATGTGTCCTCAGAGGATTTTGGTGAGGGTAGCTTTGATAAAGGTATGTTCTTTAAGATTCCCTTCGACCGACTCTTTGGGCGCGACACCCGCAGCGGATACAGTGCCCGTATTCGCCCGATTCAACGAGACGGCGGTCAGCGATTGGAAGATTTTAGTGGCAATATTTGGTGGGATATTCGAGGCGCTCGCTATGACGCCTTTAGTGACTACACTGATCGGATGGTGCCCTGATGCGTCTTTTTCGAATCGCAGTTCTGGGTCTATTTTTAATGCTTGGCGGTTGCCAATATGTCGCTGTTCAATCTAGTCAATTAAGTGCCGCTATTAGCGTATTTTCTTCTGATTCTAATGAGTTACTCAGCTCGCCTTGGGCGGTTCAATACGGTGGATATTCTGCTACTATGCAAGCCTTAATAGCCGATAACTCGACGGTTTTTATTAATAACAGCGATGTCGTTTACTTTGATGGGTGGCGTATCTCGAAGGTGAGTGGCTTGAGTAGCTTTACTCCCGCTTGGGAAATCCAGGACTCGGGCGATGAACGGTCCTTCGTCGTGAATGGCCAGATTGTCGCAACGCACCAATGTGCTCCATGGTCAACGGTGGTGGCCGAGGCTGGCGTTCGGTATGAGCAGCAATGTGTTGGCAAAAAAGCTTACGCAAATATGATATTGGTCAATGGTTTGGGCCAAATTATTGCGATTGAACAGGTGGTAGATTCAAGCCTTAAGGTCTTGAAGTTACGATTTAATAATTAATTAGGGTTGGCGAAAGGATAGGAATGTGTTGATTGGTCAATGGTCGAAAGGGGTATGTTTGTCAAATATAACCTATGCTCGTGCATACTTTAAAGCTTCTGTGGTTTCTCTTCTAAAGAGTCTGCCATTAATAGTTACCTTAGTGTCGGTTGGCGCTGCGGCTCAGACAATTAGTCCGCAAATGTTACAGCAATTAAAGAGCATGCCGCGCGCTCAGCAGGAGGTATTGGCCAAGCAGTACGGGGTTGATCTTGATCAGGTTCTGGGTGGTGCTAAAAATACTGGTGCGGCCATAGCCACTCCGGGTGAGCCATTGGAGCAGACTGAGCTAGGGCGTCTAGATGCAGAGGCTCAGGAGCGCTACGAGCTATTCCAAGAAAGATATGCTGAATTTGAAAAAAACCTTATTGAAGAAGAAGAGGCTATCGAGCGCTACGGTATGGCCCTCTTTGATAGAGAGGTCAGTACCTTTGCGCCAACGGACGATGCCAGTGTGCCGGATAATTACCGCATGGGGGCTGGAGATAATTTAGTTGTTCAGCTCTTTGGCACTGAAACAGATCAGTATGATTTGCAGGTGGCCCGGGATGGCCAGATTAGTGTCCCTAAGTTGGGGCCAATTACCATTGCAGGGCTGACATTTGAGGATGCGCGAGACCTTATCCAATCTCGCGTGGCAGAGCAGCTCCTGGGTGCCCAGGCAACTGTCTCGATGGGTCGTTTGAGGGCCATTAACATCTTTATGGCCGGTGAGGTGGTGGTGCCCGGTGCCTATTCAGTATCGGCGTTGACCACAGTGACGCAAGCGCTGTTTCAGGCCGGTGGCATTGGTGATATCGGCTCGTTACGCAATATCCAAGTCAAGCGCAATGGCGCCACAGTAAGCACTTTTGATGTTTATCAGCTGTTGTTAAAGGGGGATGCGAGTGGTGATCTCCGACTACAATCAGGCGATGTTGTTTTTGTTCCCCCTCATACTGGGATTGTCACGGTTGAGGGGGCCATAAAACGACCGATGATCTATGAATTTATAGACGGAGAATCTGTTGCCGATGCTGTCGTTATGGCTGGTGGGTTAAGCCAGGATGCTTATGACTCTGCCATTGCAGTAGTGAGTAAAGCTGTCGGCAAGTCACTGCCCGGCGCTAAAAACATTGACTTAAATGACCCCAAAGATGCAAGTGTACAGTTGCGCAATGGTGATCAGATACGAGTTCCAGAGAGCACTGACAATCTAGAAAATGCAGTTACTTTGGAGGGTGCAGTGGTCCGCCCAGGCGTTTATGGCTGGGTGGAGGGTCAGCGCATCTCTGACGTTATAACATCGATAGCCAGTGACCTTAAGCCCTATGCTGATCTGGGTTATGCCTTGATCGTGCGGCAGAAGAATGTGCAGCTGGATATTGAGGTGCTGCCACTCAACCTAATCTCTGCGTTGAGTGATGTCGACTCAGACGCAAATATTCTTACCGCCCCAAGGGATAAAATTGTCGTGTTCGGGCTGCCCAGCGTGATCGATATCTCTAATCTTGATACTGAAACTGAAACTGAAACTGAAACTGAAACTGAAACTGAAACTGAAACTGAGGCTGAAATTTCCTCAGTTCAACGATCGGCATTGCTTGAACCGATTATTGAAAAACTTAAGTCGCAGGCGCGCAATGGCGAGCCTGTGCAAATCGCCTCTGTATCCGGCGCTGTCAAAGCACCTGGCGACTACCCCCTGGGCAGCCAAGACACGGTTGCCACCCTGGTCGCGGCGGCCGGTGGGTTGAAGGATAGTGTTTATCTTGATTCTGCAGAGCTGCGTAGTTTATACCTTGGGCAAGATGGGCAGATGTCGAGTCGCTATCGTGACCTAAACCTGACAGCAGAGTTGAAATCATCATCCCTAGTGTTGCAGTCAAGAGACCATTTATTTGTGAGAGAACTGCCAGAGTGGAATCCCACAAGTGCCGTTACCCTTGAGGGTGAGGTAAGATTTCCGGGAGAGTACCGCATCCGCAAGCTTGAGACCCTGGCTGATGTGATCAAGCGAGCAGGCGGCCTCACGCCAGCAGCATTTCAGGACGGTGCGGTGTTCACGCGTGACTCGATCGCTGAGCTGGAGGCCACTCGATCCAAGCAGTTTGCCCAATCGATAATTCGTGACTTTGCATCCTCTCAGCTCACCAAGGAAGACAATGCCATCGGTATCGCCGAGGTTCAGGCCATAGCCGAAATCTTGCAGGACTTTGAGGGGGCTGGTCGATTGCTGGTTGACCTTGAGGCGGCCATGAGTGGCGATGCGTTGGCCAACATAACGCTTGAGGATGGTGATGCGTTGAGTATCCCTACCCAAGTGTCTACCGTGACGGTAGTAGGAGAAATCCGGCGCCCGGGTACTCATACCTTTCAGCCTGGCTTGGACCTAAATGATTATTTGGGACTGTCGGCAGGCATGACTGCCCGTGCAGATGATAAAGAGCTGTATATTGTCAAGGCCAATGGTTCAGTTGTGCGGCCAGCCAAGAGCTTA
>JAQWUP010000091.1 GCA_029242085.1 Porticoccaceae bacterium | reverse complement strand
GACAATTTCATAATGCATTTTCATGGCTTCAAGTACCGCGAGATTTTGCCCTCTGGTCACCTGATCACCCGGCTTAACCAACACTTCCAACAGCAGGCCATGCATAGGCGCAACCACACGGCCGCCGCCAGCAGCCTCATCAATGGCCCCATCGAGAATAATCATATCTCTGAACATGGCCCCACGACCGGCCACAGAACAGTGCAGCTGCCCAGGCTTAGGCGACATAAAGGTTGCCCTCTGAGCTGCGCCATTAACTATTAACTCAGCGGTATTTGCCCCAAGGCTATGCAGCTCAATCTCAGCGCTATACTCTGCCTCTGCATCATATACCGAAAAGATATTGCTGCTATTGGCCACAGGGGATACCGAAATATCTCTGATCACCTCGCCAAAGACATACTGCTTGCGCGAGACCATAGCACTGGCAATGGTCCAATTGCGCAGGCTATGGTTCACCAATAGGCTGCTGGCTTTATGGCGCTGGTATTCCAGTGCCAATTCAATCACCGCCGCTACCGCCGCATCTTCAAAGCTCGGGATGGCCACCGCCAGATCATCTTCAGCAAACTCTTCATCAATAAAGGCAGTGGTTGCCGCAGCATCGATAAAGTTCTGTTTTTCTAAACATTCAATCAAGAAATCTTTATTGTTGGGCGTGCCAAATAATACAGTTTCTTTAAGAGCTTCGATTAGACGCAGACGCGCGGTCTCACGGTCGGGACCATAGCCAATAACCTTGGCGACCATGGGATCATAAAAAGGCGAAATCGCCTGACCAGAGCAAATGCCAGCATCAATCCGCACACCAACGCCTGTGGCAGGTCTCCACAGTTCGACCGGGCCAGAGGCTGGTAAAAAGTCTTGGCTGGGATCTTCTGTATACAGGCGCACTTCTATCGCAGCACCATTTAAACTAACATCCTGCTGGGTCATACCCAAGGGCTCACCCTGCGCCACCTGAAGCTGCAATGCCACCAGATCCAAACCGGTAATTAGCTCGGTCACCGGATGCTCTACCTGTAGACGTGTGTTCATTTCCAAAAAGTAGAATGCTCCGCTGGTATCCAACAAAAATTCCACCGTGCCAGCACCGCGATAGTTAACACTTTTGGCGGCATCTATGGCCGACTGACCCATCTGCTCACGAAGTTCTGAAGTCATAATTGGGCATGGAGCTTCTTCGATAACCTTCTGGTGACGGCGCTGCACAGAGCAGTCTCGCTCACCCAAGTGAATGGTATTGCCCATGGTGTCGGCAAACACCTGTATCTCCACATGACGTGGCTGGATAATCGCCTTCTCTAAAATAAGCTCACCGGAACCAAAGGCCCCTTCGGCTTCAGCGCGGGCCAACTTAATGGCGTTGGCCAAATCGGCATAGTCATGCACCAGGCGCATTCCACGGCCACCGCCGCCAGCCGCAGCTTTGACCATCAACGGCAGATCAATCTTATTACCCTCGGCTAACAGAACTTCATCCGACTGATCATGCCCCTCATAGCCGGGCACACAGGGCACACTCGCCTCGATCATACGGCGCTTGGATTCGGCTTTATTACCCATCACATCAATGGCTTCGCGGGTGGGGCCAATAAAGACCAACCCGGTACTCTCAACCGCTTCGGCAAACTGGGCATTTTCACTTAGAAAACCATAACCCGGATGAATCGCTTCAGCACCGCTTGTGGCTGCCGCCTCAAGAATATTTCTCGCCAACAGATAGGACTCACCCACAGGGCCGGGACCAATCCGCACGGCGTCATCGGCAAGTTGCACATGGGGGGCACCCGCATCGGCATCGGAGTAGACCGCTATGGTGCGATAGCCCAGCTGCTTAGCTGTACGAATAACCCGACAGGCGATTTCGCCGCGGTTGGCAATTAATAGGCTGTTAAAACGTTTCATCAATAATATTCCTACTATTTATTCCAAGAGGCTGGGCGTTTCTCAACAAAGGCTGCCACCCCTTCCAGACCTTCAGGGCTCAACATACATTGGGCAAAACCATGGGAGGCAAAATCTAAAGCCTCCGCCCGAGGTCGCCGCAATGTTTCAAATAAAATACTCTTGGTCACCGCATTGGCGCCGGGGGCACAGGCCTTGATATGGCCCAGAATAGTCTCGCACTGGGCTTCCAAGTCAGTCACATCTGCGGCTAGACCATGGGCAATACCCAAGGTCACGGCCTCCTCTCCTTTAAAGCGCGCACCGGTCAGCATCAGGCGTCGCGCCTGAGTGAGCCCAACTCGCTCAGTGACAAAAGGCGCAATCTGCGCCGGGGGGATACCCAGACTGGTCTCGCTTAAACTGAACCTTGCATCGGCAGTCACCAATGTCACATCGGCCACACAGGCCAGACCCAGACCGCCACCAATGGCCGCACCCTCAACCAAAATAATCACCACCTGGGGCTGCTCATTTAACTTGATCATCAGATCGCCAAAGCTGCGGTTGCTCTTGGCCACCTCGCTGGCATCGGTTGCCTGCATGCCCGACTTAAACCCTTTGATATCACCCCCAGCACAGAACACACCACCTTTCCCGCGCAGCACAATAGTGCGGATACTGCGGTCATCGCGCACGCTGTCCAGTACCAGATTTAGCTCATCGGTCATCTCTGCCGACAGTGCATTTTTGGCCTCGGGGCGGTTTAACCAGATTTTTAATACCGAATCATCTCGCTCTAATATTAGCGAATGGATGTTCGGCAGCTTATTTTTAGATAGATCAGTCATGGTGATTCTCAGCCTCTAAGTGGGTTTACAAGCGGGCGATGCCAAAGCTATTGGGGCGCACGGTTCTGCCGCGGGCTTCGCGAACAGTCTCCAGCAGCATACCCAGGGTCTTGCGCATATTGCGTGGATCAATCATCCCGTCATCCAATAAATGGCCAGAGGTATAAAACGCATCGGACTGGGAGTCAAAGATATGGGCCAAGCCCTTCTCCTGAGCCGCCAACGCCTCCTCGTCAGGCTCAACACCCATGGCTGCGGCCTTGCCCCGAGCCACCATAGACATTGTTTTAGCCGCTTGCTCACCGCCCATTACACCCATTTTGGCATTGGGGAAGGTATACAGAAAATCCGGATCATAGCCGCGGCCACACATGCCATAGTTACCGGCACCAAAGCTGGCTCCAG
>JAQWUP010000080.1 GCA_029242085.1 Porticoccaceae bacterium | reverse complement strand
TTGGTGTGGGCAATACAACGGCTGGACTTATGATTGACAAACTTCAGCAAGCGGGCGTTGCAGAGCCATATTCGGTCACCCTGATTACTTATACGCTAATTTCATTATTATCAATTCCTATGTTTGTATTTGCCGGTCGCCGGTTTAAGCGGGACAAGCAGGCGCTTCGAAAACTATAGGTTACAGAATGATAGGTAAAATAAACTATTGCATTCAATACAAATCGGCGTCTATACTTAGGTATATATCACTATACCAAAGTACTCATCCAGTTATTATAATTAGAAGCTGATTTTATAAAGAAGAGGGGAGATGTAATGAAAAATAATTTTAAAAGCCGGCCTTGCGCTCTGTTCGCGGCCCTAAGTTTGTTGATGCCAGCCGCCGCTGTTAGCGCTGATCTTGAGGAAATTGTTGTTACCGGCCTCAAGCGTGAGTCAACGGTAATGGAAACAGCCAGTGCAATTACTGCCCTGAGTGCAAGTGATCTAGCAGCAAAAGGTCTCAGCGATATAAGGCAGATTCAATATGCTGTGCCGAGCCTGCATTTTGGCGAATCTTACAACAACCGTAATATTTCAATTAGAGGCATAGGCGGGTTTCTGGAGCAGCCAGGGGTCATTACCAGTATCAATGGCGTGACACAGTCCAATGACGCGAGCTCTCAGCTAGGTCAGTTGGACCTTGATCGAGTTGAGGTACTCAGAGGGCCGCAAGGTACTCTCTATGGCCGAAATGCAGTTGGTGGAGCGGTGAACTTCATTGCGGCGAGCCCAACCGATGAGGTGTATGGCAAGGTCATGTTCGGTTTAGCAGATTTTGACCAAACCTCTGCTGAGATCGTTCTCAGTGGTCCCATATCTGATTCTATCGGCGTCCGTCTGGCTGCTAGTCATCTTGATGCTGGCGAGGGATGGATTGAAAACCTGATGCCGGGAAACGATGACCTGATGAAGGGTGAAAAAACCAATGTCAGGCTTATTGTGACAGCGGAGCTAAGCGATTCGCTCGATGCGGAACTATTGCTCGGGCGCAGTGAGCAGACTGGTCGATGGACCCATTGGGCTATGATTAAAGAGGATATACCTTTTGGTGTCGCAACTTTTTTACCGGCGGTAAGCGTTAGAGACAACCCTGAAGGTGACCCCATTTTATCTACCGAAGAGCCGCACAAAGTGTATATGCGTGGGCCGACTAGTACAGATCGTGAAATGGAGATCTACAGCTTGACGCTTAACTGGGATCTAGAGGATTTTTCCGTTAAATCAATTACTTCACAGCAAGATTGGAGCAATGCGGAACAAACGCCTGCGGATTCGACCAGTAGCGGCATTCTGATGAGATCTTCTGAGGGAACTAACAAGACATTTTCACAAGAACTCACCCTATCGGGCCAAACTGACAAGCTCAACTGGATAGTGGGTGGTTTTTATATGGATGATGAGCGCACTGATATGCTAGATATACAGTTCCAAGAGAATATTGCTTTTGGATTTGCACCTTTCTTCAATAATAGTCGGCCCCTTTATGAAAACGAGGTGACCGCAGTGTTTGCAGATGCCACGTATTCAATGTCCGAAGATGT
>JAQWUP010000042.1 GCA_029242085.1 Porticoccaceae bacterium | reverse complement strand
TTAATATCCTTTCCAGTCGAGAACGCTCTACCATCAGCCGCCTGTACCACAACGGCGTGCACATGATCATCGGTCTTAATCAATTCCCAGACGGCAGCCATTTCCTCAACCATTTGGCTGTTGAAGGAATTCATTGCGTCGGGACGATTGATAGTCACTGTTGCAACATGATCATCATGGGTTTCATAGTTAATAGTTTCGAACATAGTTGCCTCGTTTCTCTCGGAACATGTTATTGGCTTGCTGTTAACTTTCAAATAACCGTTTTACTTCAGCCTGACTCACCTTCATGGACGGTGTGCGCGGTAACTGATCAACAACAGCAATCCGAACCGGCACAAAATAGCTGGTCATATTCTCTTTAGCCCAAGCCCTCAGAGACTCTTCACTAATCGCAGCAGTATTGTCGATAAGCTCCACCGCCGCAACAGGCACCTGCCCCAGTCGGGCATCATCAATGCCCACTACAACGGCTTCTTTAACCAGTTCATTTTTTTCGAGAATCCCTGCCACTTCAGTGGGAATAATTTTGAACCCACCGCGATTAATCGCCGAGTCGGCCCTACCACGCAGCCAGATAAAATCATCCGCATCAATATCGGCCAAATCAGTAGTAGCAACCCAGCTATCACCTTCCATCATCTGGCTGGACCTGACCTGCAAAATACCTGTTTCACCGATTGGCAAGGGCTCGCCGCTAGACCTATCGACAATACGTAAGTCAACGCCATCATAAGCTTTCCCCACACTGCCGACTTTGGAATCGCCAAATTTTTTTTTCAGTGGCATGGTCCAGCCGCAGACAGCGCCAGAAAACTCCGTTGCACCGTAAGTAGGTAGAATAGGTACGCTAAAACGCTGCTCAAAAGTCGCCTGGGTCTCTGCAGGAAGCGGCGCTGTTCCTGAACGAATACAAATTAAGCTTGCCAGCTTCTCACTAGCGAGATCAGACTCAAGCACCATATTAATCATTGCCGGTACCAGAGAGCACACCCTAATCTGATATTGCTCAACGGCTGTAGCCCACTTTTGGACATCAAACTTCTCCAGCAGGCTGATTGGCCGCGCTTCCAGTAAAGAATTAACAACCCAGAAAAGCCCGCCAATATGCACCAGAGGCTGAGTGATTAATGCCGGCTTAGTTTTAACTTTAGACTTTTCCGTTGATATTACCCCGGCAGGAATATTGTTATATGCCGCACTCAAGTTGGAAGCACCGATGGGAATCCGCTTAGGCTTGCCAGTAGTACCACTACTCTGAATGAGGACGGCCACTCCCGGTCTCAAACGGCTAAACCGCGACGCGGTTATTTGGCTCTCTGGGTTGCGCACCAGAATATGATCTTCACTGCGTGATCCATCAAGACTAATAGCCAGTGCATTATTTTCATCGACGTAACTCTGTAAAGCAGTTGATTGCCAGTCTGCTTCACTGGCAATGACAACCGCCGCATCCAAATCCTGTAAATCAGCAACCACTTTATTCTGTGCCGAAAATGGATTGATAGGCGTCACACAGCGACCACTGCAGATCACCGCGCAAAAGGCCGCCACCTGATGGGGTTTGTTACGGCACAGCAGCGCCACTTCAGCATCTTTAGGCACGGCATGGGCATCCAGTATCCCTTCAATCTTTTCAACAGTCTCGGCAACAAAAGCCCAGTCATACCACTGCCCATCCAGCTCTATGGCATTGGATTGAGGACTGATCGCACAGCTGGCTCGCATTATGCGGCCTATATCATTTTGGTCTAAATCATTCATATCTAAATCAGTGTCACTCATATACAACTCTCACTACTTAAATCGGTTACAGGTCTTTAAAAGCCTTGCCCTTGTCTAGACGTGGTTCGCTCGGTAGACCCAGCGTTCTTTCACCGATAATATTCATCAATATTTCGTCTGCACCACCGGCAATACGCAGACCGGGGGCCCACAAATAGGCATCAAATAATTCCTGCATTAAGGGATGGGTTTCTGCATCCACAACAGCGCCATTTTCTTCAAACAACTCCATCGTATAGGCACTGAGTTCCTGATTTAACTGACAGGACATCAATTTAAGAATGGATGCTTCGCTGCCCAGATCCTTACCCTGTGCCAGTACAGTTAACATCCGTGACATGAAATGTTCCTGTGCACATTTGTTCACCAGGCAATTCGCCAGGTATTGTCTGACACTGTCTTTTTCAATGGCCTTCTCGCCATCAAGCTCACACT
>JAQWUP010000003.1 GCA_029242085.1 Porticoccaceae bacterium | reverse complement strand
CCCACAGTTCGCACATCCACTGAAGGCGCGCGCACACGCACATCGGCGACAATGGTTTCACGGCGCACACGGGCGCGGGAGTTCTGAATCAAGGCCACATCTGTGGAGGTACCACCCATATCGCAGGTCAGAATATTGTCGTAACCAGCGCGGCTACAAAAATAAATTGCACCGGATACGCCGCCAGCGGGGCCGGACATCAGCATATTTACCGGTGACTCAGCCGAGGCTCGGGCCGAGGCCAGACCACCATCGGAGCGCAAAATCGACAGCTGGGTGTCGGAACCCATCTTCTCATCCAGCGCCGCCTGTAAGTTACTCACATAGCTGGCCACTTCCGGGCGCACATAGGAATTTACTACCGTGGTTTCGGTGCGCTCATATTCCTGCATCTCTGGCACAACATCACTGGAGATGGAAATGGGCGTATCGATAAATATTTCTGCAGCAATTTCGCTGGCGCGCTGTTCATGGGCACCATTAATGTAGGCATTGATAAAGCAGATAGTCAGGGCCTCAACCTCACCCGTCGCGCGGAGAGCCTGAAGGTCTTTACGCAACTGATCTTCATCGAGGCCAGACACGATTTCCCCGTCGGCACCAATGCGTTCATGGGCACCAATAGTCAATTCCAGCGGGGCTAAGAGCGGCTTTTTAACAAAGCTGACCCAGCCACCCAAACCGCCGGGGCAAAACGATCGCGCCACTTGCAGGGTATCTTCGTAGCCAGCAGTGGTCACCAGCCCTACTTTGGCGCCGCGCCCCGTCAGCACCGCATTGGTGGCCACTGTAGTGCCATGCATCACTCTGCTGACATCCGCTGGATTAACACCCGACTCATCGCAGATACGCGCAATACCATTGAGCACACCAATGGAAGAATCCTCTGGTGTGGACGGCACTTTGGCTGTGTGGGTCTGCCCTGTGTCCTCATTAATCAGCAGCAGGTCCGTGAATGTGCCCCCTACATCTACCCCTAATCTGTAGCTCATTTTTATCTCCGAACTATTCTTATTTTTTGTTTTTAATATTATTCTCTGTTCTGATTTATTGTTCGGCTCTATCAGCCTGCCCGCTTGGCCAATTGCCCCTGCAGCCAGGCCTTCGACCGGCCCCCGGGCGCGGTGCCAGTTAACGTCTGCGCCAAGTCAGAGGCCTGCATTAACTTATCCAGATCTATCCCTGTTGCAAAGCCCATCTGTTCAAGCATCATAGCAATATCATCCGTTGCTACATTGCCCGACGCACCAGGCGCAAACGGGCAGCCACCCAGACCTGCAATTGAACTGTCAAAACGCCGGATGCCAGATTCCACAGCCGCATACACATTGGCCAACCCCATGGCCCTGGTATCGTGAAAATGGCAGCCCAGTTTTTCTGCACCATGACTTTTAACCAGTGCTGATGTCAGCGCCCTAACCTGCTGCGGGTCAGCCGCGCCGATAGTATCGGCCAACACTAGCTGATCGGCACCGGCAGCGATAAACTTCGCAGCGATTTCTTCTACAACGGTTGGCTCGGTCGGACCGTCAAAGGGACAAGCAAAGGCCACAGCAATGGTGGCAATCACCGCAATATCATCCTGTTTGGCCAACTTAAGAATATCGAGGGTAATCGACTCGGCTTCGGCCATGCTCATGGCCACATTTTTCTGCGCCATTCCCTCACTGGCATAGAGCACCATGGTGACCGTTTTAGCACCGGCCGCTCTGGCTAGTTCATAGCCTTTCATATTGGGAACTAGAGCAATAGTAGGCGTTTTGAAACCATCGGCCTCAAGGGCTGAAAAAACCTGATCAGTCCCCGCCATGGCGGGCACAGCCTTTGGTGAGACAAAACTACCCACCTCTATCTGTGGCACACCGGCCTTAGCAATCGACTCCACCAGTGCCAGACGCTGCTCAATGCTGAGTATTTTTGGCTGATTTTGCAGCCCGTCTCGCGGGCCGACATCAGTAATTATTATCGTGTCTGACATCATCGAATGATCCCCTGCACTTTCATTTGCTCTACCTGCTCTACGCTGAGATTTAACAATTGGGTCATTATCTCGTCTGTATGCTGCCCCAATACTGGCGCCGCAGTAAATTTTTCCTCGCCACTGCGCGACAGCTTAATCGGGTTGCCAGGGCCCTTGGTTGAACGGCCATTGGGGTGTTTTAAATCCACCACCATATTTCGGTGCAGTACCTGATTGTCTGTCAGGGCCTGGCTAAGGCTATTGACCGGCGCACAGGGAATTCGTTTGGCCTCCAGCTGGGTCAGCCAGTACTGGCAACTGTTGCCGCTCAGCGCCCTGTTCAAAACAGTATTTATCAGATCCCGATCTTCCCAGCGACCCGGCTGAGTATCGTACTTATCATTATCAAACTCTGGGCAGTTAACCACTGTCTTAAGATTGTGCCAAAAGTTATCTGTAATAACGGCTATCACCACAAAACCATCGGAGCAGGTAAACGTGCTGTAGGGCACATGCACAAAATGGCTATTGCCAATCGGGTATGGATCCTCTCCGGAAAGAAAGTGCATGGTCGCCATATAGTTGAGCATCGAAATCTGACAATCCAACATAGAGATATCCACATGCTGACCGAGACCACTGCGTTCACGCTCATAGAGCGCGGCCAAAATACCCATCACCCCAAACATTCCGCCACCGAGATCGCCAATCGGAATCCCAGCGCGCACCATATGCTGTGAGTCTGGGCCAGTGATCGACATGCCGCCACCCATAGCCTGCGCTACCTGATCAAAGGCTGGGCGCTTGCTACCTGGACCATCTGAACCAAAGCCGGACACAGTACAGGTAATAATTCGCGGATTGACTTCACTTAGAGAGCTGTAATCAATACCCAGCCGCTCTGGCACTCCGGCACCAAAATTGCTGATCACAATATCAACCTCGGCAACCAGCCCTTTAAAGACCGCCAATCCCTGTGCAGTTTTTAAGTCTACCGCAACACTCTTCTTATTACGGTTTAGGGTAATAAAATAAGCGCCCATGCCCTCGAGAGAGTTGTTAGGGTCGCTGGCCAGTAGTTTGCGGGTACCCTCACCATGACAGGGTTCCACCTTGATCGTTTCAGCGCCCAGATCGGCGAGAATCATGCTGCCATAGGGCCCAGACAGCATATGCGTCAGGTCGAGAATACGTACGCCCGTCAGAGCCTGCTTCATGCAGCCCCCTCTTGGTATTCGAATACTGGCGAATGGTTTAAACGGTAACCCTTCATCTCTCCCCCCAAGCCAATCAACTTCACCAATTTATTGGCGAAGCCCCTTCTAAGCCCTGCAGCTGCCCTGTAACATTTGGCGCTGCTAAAGAGCTCATTGGCATTGCACACTCTAATGATATATTGTTATATCAAAGTCTGATTTGCAGCACAACTTAATTATTGATCCGAAAGCACTAAAAAGAGACCTATATGACGGCGCACACAGGGGAAGTACTTTTTAATCAAAGCCAACGTAATATTGTCTCTGAAGAGTTGCCCTCGCCTCTATATCATCAACTGTACAGCCTGATCAAAGGCTATATTATCGATGGCACCTTTCACCTGGGTGAAAAGCTACCCAGCGAAAAAGAACTGGCCGAAGCCTTTAATGTCTCTCGTATCACGGTGAAAAGAGCGGTTAACGAGCTGGCCGCAGAGGATCTGGTAGAACGGGCGCGAGGCAAAGGCACCCATATCACCTATAAGTACACACCCAAACCGGTGCAGGCCCCGCTGCTTGGAGTGCTGGAAGAAATTGACAGCATTGCTCAGAACTCTGTGGCGAAAGTTTTGGACTGCAGACTGGTTGTGCCGCCGCAAAATATCCGTACCGAGTTTTCCCTCGGCAATAACGACTCGCTATTTCATTTGGTGCGAATACGCGAGCGTGCCGGCGCATTTTTCGGTTACTTCGATAGCTGGAGTGCTGGAGTGGACAGTCCAGAAAACAGCGATATATTTATCGACCAGTCTCGGCACCAATACTTTCGCGAAAGCGGCATGACGGTAAGCCATATCAATCAAACGATTAGCGCCATACCAGCCAGCGCAGCTATTGCCGGTCATCTGCAGGTGCCAGTTGGCTTCCCTCTGCTAAGTTTGGTGCGCCGCTCCTATTATCAAGACGATGATAAAGAAATGCTGGTGGACTACTTGGTGGCCCTCTACAACACCGAGTTATTTCAGTACCAGATGGATTTGAAGCTGGACTAACAGGCTACAGCCCCAGATTATCTAAAGACATAAACGTCACTTTGCGGAAAATATCTTTACGTTAACGTAAAGGTAATATTATAATCTAGCAATCTTCCCAAACAATGATGTCCGCCATGGCCGATTACAGTATTTCTCAACTCTCAAAAGAGTTTGAGGTTACCACCAGAACCATCCGCCACTACGAAGAGTTGGGGCTTCTGTACCCTGCCCGCCGCGGGCAAACTCGGGTTTATAGCCCAGCGGACCGCACGCGCCTCCGGCTTATTCTGCGCGGCAAACGGCTGGGGCTATCACTGGATGATTCTCGAGAAATTATCGATATGTACGAGCCGGGAAAAACCAATGTCGATCAGCTTAAGAAACTGATTGATGCCATTCAGGCCCAGCGACACAAACTCAATCAACAGCTCGACGATATCAGCTTGCTGCTCAAAGACCTTAACAAGGCTGAAACCGACTGCATTGAAGCCCTTAAATCTAACGGACTACCCTAATTTATGAATACCTCTTATCCGACATTAAATTTTAATCTTGGCGAAGATATCGACATGCTTCGCGAAAGCGTTTTTCAATTTTGTGCAGCTGAGATAGCTCCCCGAGCTGCAGAAATAGATAGTAATAATGAGTTCCCGATGGACCTGTGGCGCAAATTAGGTGATTTGGGTCTGCTCGGTATCACCGTGGATGAACAATATGGTGGCTCGGGCATGGGCTATCTTGCGCACTCTGTGGCCATGGAAGAAATCTCCCGCGCCTCGGCCTCAGTCGCGCTCTCCTATGGCGCCCATTCGAACCTCTGTGTCAATCAGTTGCATAAAAATGGCACTGAGGAGCAGAAGCAAAAGTACCTCCCCAAACTTTGTTGCGGCGAACATATCGGTGCCCTGGCTATGAGTGAACCCAATGCCGGTTCTGATGTGGTAGGTATGACAATGCGAGCCGATAAGCGCGGTGACAAATACATTCTCAATGGCAATAAGATGTGGATCACCAATGGTCCAGATGCCCATACCTATGTTATCTACGCCAAAACTGATCTAGATGCCGGCTCTAAAGGCATGACCGCCTTTATTGTTGAGCGCGATTTCCCCGGCTTCTCTCGCCATCAAAAACTCGATAAGTTGGGTATGCGCGGATCCAACACCTGTGAGTTGGTATTTCAAGACTGTGAGGTGCCCATTGAAAATATTCTCGGTGGCGAGGGGCGCGGCGTGGCCGTTTTGATGTCGGGTTTGGATTATGAGCGCACCGTGCTGTCTGGTGGCCCAGTGGGCATTATGCAGGCCTGTCTGGATGTGGTGCTGCCCTACATTCATAAGCGCAAACAGTTTGGTCAGGCGATTGGCGAGTTCCAGTTAATGCAGGGCAAAATTGCCGATATGTATGCGGAGCTCAATGCCTGCCGCGCCTACCTCTATGCCGTGGCCAGAGCTTGCGACATGGGTCAGGACTCACGCAAAGATGCAGCGGCGGTGATCTTATTTACCGCAGAGAAAGCGACACAGATGGCACTGCAAGCGATACAGGCCCTGGGTGGCAATGGCTATACCAATGAATATCCCACCGGCCGTTTACTCCGCGATGCCAAACTCTATGAGATTGGTGCTGGTACCTCTGAGGTACGGCGCATGCTGATAGGCCGCGAGTTATTTACCCAAACCGCGTAACAGGCAGCTTGAGGAAACCCCATGACCATCATCAAAAGCAATATCAATATTAAAAGCGCTGACTTCGCAGGCAATGCTGCGGCGATGCAGGCTCAGGTTGACGATCTAAAAACGACCCTTGCCGAGATTGCTCAAGGCGGCGGCGCCAAAGCCTGTGAGCGCCATATAAGCCGCGGCAAGTTACTTCCCCGCGAGCGTGTTCAGGGGCTGTTGGATCCCGGCTCGCCGTTTTTAGAGTTATCGGCACTGGCCGCTCACGATGTCTATGGCGAGGATGTTCCAGCTGCAGGCATTATCACCGGTGTTGGCCGAATCAGTGGACAGGAATGCGTTATCGTCGCCAATGATGCGACGGTTAAAGGCGGCAGCTACTACCCGCTTACGGTAAAGAAACACCTGCGCGCTCAGGCCATCGCTGCCGAGAACAATCTGCCCTGTGTGTATCTGGTCGACTCTGGCGGCGCCAACCTACCCCGACAAGATGAGGTATTTCCGGACCGCGAGCACTTTGGTCGCATTTTTTTTAATCAGGCCAATATGTCAGCGCGAAATATTCCGCAAATTGCCGCGGTAATGGGATCCTGCACTGCGGGCGGTGCCTATGTGCCGGCGATGGCGGATGAATCAATTATTGTTAAAGAACAGGGCACTATTTTTTTAGCCGGCCCGCCGCTGGTTAAAGCAGCGACTGGTGAAGTGGTAACGGCGGAAGAGTTAGGTGGTGCCGATGTGCACTGCCGCACCTCTGGCGTTGCTGACCACTATGCCAATAATGATCATCATGCTCTCGATATGGCTCGCAAGGCTATCGCCAGACTCAATCGCGTGAAGCTAGTGAATGGCGATTTAAAAGATGCGGTTGAGCCCCTCTATGATGCCCGTGAAATCTATGGCGTAGTGCCTGCCGATTCGCGCAAGTCATACGATGTAAGGGAGATTATTGCGCGCACTGTCGATGGTTCTGACTTCGATGAATTTAAAGCTTTATATGGCACTACGCTGGTCTGTGGTTTCGCCCGAATCTTTGGCTACCCTGTGGGCATTGTAGCTAACAATGGCATTTTATTTGGCGAGTCGGCGCAAAAAGGCGCGCACTTTATTGAGCTCTGTGCACAGCGCAAAATCCCTCTGGTGTTCTTACAAAACATCACCGGCTTTATGGTTGGTAAACAATATGAGAATGATGGTATTGCCAAGCACGGCGCCAAGATGGTGACTGCGGTTGCCACCGCAAATGTGCCTAAGTTTACGATTTTGATTGGCGGTTCATTTGGTGCCGGTAACTATGGCATGTGTGGTCGCGCCTATGATCCAAGGTTTATGTTTATGTGGCCCAATGCGCGGATTTCGGTGATGGGTGGTGAACAGGCTGCGGGTGTTTTGGCGCAGGTAACCAGAGATAAGTATGAGCGCGACGGCAAGGAATGGAGCGCCACCGATGAAGCCGAGTTTAAGCAGCCTATTGTTGATAACTACGAGCACCAGGGGCATCCCTATTATGCCTCGGCACGACTTTGGGATGATGGTGTGATTGATCCCGCGGATACGCGAATGGTATTGGGGTTGGCGATTTCGGCGAGCCATAATCGGGTGATTGAAGAAACAAAATTTGGGGTGTTTAGAATGTGACTTAGGCCACAGGCCTAAGCCATATAGAGCATCCCCCACTGTCATCCTGCCCCCTATTGTCATCCTGCCCCCTATTGTCATCCTGAGCGCAGCGAAGGATCTCTAGAACATAGCAGCAGACTAAAGTTAGACAGAATTTATAAGTTTTATAAAAAGAGTGTTAACAATGGACAAAGTGATTACTGAAATTGATACCCTTGGGGTTGCTCGAGTCACGTTAAATAATCCCGAAAAACACAATGCGTTTGACGATCAAATTATTGCGCAACTCACTGAGGCTTTTGGTGCCGTCGCGCTGAACCCAGATGTGCGCGTTATGATTTTGAGGTCTAACGGAAAAAGTTTTTCTGCTGGCGCTGATCTCAGCTGGATGAAGCGCATGGCCAGTTACTCGTACGCTGAAAATTTGCAAGATGCTCAAGCTCTAGCTCTGATGCTTAAAACTCTAAATAACATGCCTCAACCGACTATAGCCAGAGTTCAAGGGGCTGCTTTTGGTGGCGCTGTGGGACTGGTGAGCTGCTGCGATATGGCGGTGGCGGCCAGATCGGCTACCTTTAGTTTGAGCGAAGCTAAAATTGGTTTGGTTCCAGCTACTATTAGCCCCTATGTTATTGCTGCTATGGGCGAGCGTGCTGCGCGCCGTTATTTTATGACGGCAGAGCATTTCAATGCCCAAGCTGCCAACAATATCGGTTTGCTTAGCGAGGTGATTGATGCTGAGCATTTAGATGATCAGGTTAATATATTTGTCGATGCTTTATTGGCCAATGGACCTGAGGCGGTAAAGGCGGCTAAGCGGCTAGTGTTTGATGTTAGCGGTCGGGCTATAGATCAAAATTTGATTGATCATACCTGCGAAGTCATTGCAGGGATTCGTGTTAGTGAGCAAGGTCAAGAGGGTTTAAATGCCTTTTTGGAAAAAAGAAAACCCCACTGGTTACAGGTTTAACGTCTGCTATGTTTACTAAAATACTAATTGCTAACCGTGGCGAAATTGCCTGCCGTATTATTAAAACTGCACGTAGCTTAGGTGTTGCCACTGTGGCTGTTTATAGCGATGCAGACCAACATGCACTGCATGTGAAAATGGCGGATGAGTCTGTTCATATAGGCTCTTCGCCGTCTAACGAATCTTACTTGGTGATTGAAAAAGTTATTCAGGCGGCTCTTGAAACTGGGGCTGAAGCCATTCATCCCGGCTATGGTTTTCTCTCTGAAAATGCAGATTTTTGCCGTCAGTGCGCGGCCAATAATCTGGTGTTTATCGGCCCCCCTATCGAGGCTATTGCAGCCATGGGTTCTAAGTCTGCGGCCAAAACCATTATGGCGGATGCTGGCGTGCCTCTGGTGCCCGGCTACCATGGTGATGATCAAAATCCGGATATTATTAAACAGTCAGCCAATAAGATGGGCTATCCGGTATTGTTAAAAGCAGCCGCTGGTGGCGGTGGCAAGGGTATGCGTGCTGTCTATTCAGAAACTGAGTTCGATGAGGCTCTGGGGGCCGCTAAACGCGAGGCCATAAATAGCTTTAACGACGATATTATGCTGGTAGAGAAGTACCTTCTTAAACCGCGCCATGTGGAAATTCAGGTGTTCTGCGATAGTCATAAAAATGCAGTCTATCTCTTTGAGCGCGACTGCTCTGTGCAGCGCCGCCATCAAAAAGTGATAGAAGAAGCCCCGGCCCCCGGCATAACCGAGGCACTGCGCCAACGAATGGGTGAGGCTGCGATTAAAGCGGCCGCAGCGATCAACTACGAGGGCGCGGGCACGGTGGAGTTTCTTGTCGATACTCAGGGCGAGTTTTTCTTTATGGAAATGAACACTCGCCTTCAGGTCGAGCATCCGGTCACTGAGATGATAACTGGCCAGGATCTGGTCGAGTGGCAGCTGCGAGTCGCTGCAGGAGAAACCCTTCCCTGCTCTCAAGATCAATTAAATATCAGTGGTCACGCCTTTGAAGCCCGCATCTATGCCGAAGACCCAGATCAGGATTTCTTACCCGCCACTGGCGTACTAAAACAGCTGCAAACACCATTAGAAAATACCTGTGTTCGGGTTGATACAGGCGTCGTTGAGGGCGATGAGGTCAGTATTTATTACGACCCAATGATTGCTAAATTAGTGGTCTGGGACACAGACCGTGAGCGCGCATTGCAGCGTTTGGCTAAGGCGCTAAGTGAGTATCGCATTGGTGGGCTGACCACCAATATCGGCTTTCTTTACAATCTGGCGACGAGCCGGGCATTTCAAGATGGCGATATCGACACTGGCTATATCGAGGCACATGAGCAAGAGATATTTCGCCAGCGCGATGCCGATATTGATTACGCAGCGCCTCTGGCTGCGGCGGCTATTTTGGAACAGCGCGAGCACAAGGCTATTGAGGCCGCTAAACGCTCCAGTGAACCCAACTCGCCCTGGCATTTGAATAATAGTTGGGGACTGCCCCAGCCCAGACTTAAAGTTCAAATACAGCAGGCGGTTGTAGACTTAACCGTAGACTCTATGGTCAGTGTCGATGGCCTAACTGTCGCCTCTACTGACACCGGTTTCGATTTATTCACCCGCAACGGTTTCTTCCACTGCACTGAGATGCAGCCAGATTTTGGAACTGGCAATGAGGGTGTCGATGGCGGTAATCTCAATGCACCCATGAACGGAACCCTAGTTGCCGTGCTGGTGGATACAGGGGCTGAAGTGAATAAAGGTGACACTTTATTGGTGATGGAGGCGATGAAAATGGAACATACAATAATTGCCCCCAGCGGTGGCTCGGTGACTGAATTCTATTTTCAGGCGGGAGATCTGGTTGATGGCGGCAGTGAATTATTAGCGTTTGAGGCGACCAGCCCATGAACTACCCCAGCAGCGTAAAGATTATTGAAGTGGGACCTCGCGATGGTCTGCAGAATGAAAGGACCCCTGTCGATGTGGCCACCAAGGTTGAGCTTATTCGCCAACTCAGCGATGCCGGGCTCTCGACCATTGAAGCCGGGAGCTTTGTCAGCCCCAAATGGGTACCGCAAATGGCGGGTAGCGACGAGGTCTTTGCTCTGTTGCCAACTCACAGGGATACTTCGTACACGGCCCTGACACCCAACATGCAGGGGTTGGAGCGTGCCATTGCCTGCGGCGTTAAAGAAGTCGCCGTTTTTGCTGCGGCCTCAGAAAGTTTTAGTCAAAAGAACATTAACTGCTCAATTGCCGAGAGTCTCGAGCGCTTTAAGCCAGTTGCCGCTGAGGCTTTAAAGGCCGGGTTAACTGTGCGCGGCTATATCTCCTGTGTGGTTGGCTGCCCCTACGAGGCTGAGGTAGCTGGCGAAGCCGTTTTGCAGGTGGCAGAGCAGTTGCTTACCATGGGCTGTTATGAAATTTCTCTTGGCGACACCATAGGCGTAGGCACCCCCACATCATTCGAGACGTTACTCCACCGGCTATTAAAAAATATTGGCCCCGACCATCTCGCTATCCATGCCCATGACACCTACGGGCAGGCTCTGGCCAATATATTGCGCGCACTGCAGCTCGGTATAAGCACTGTCGATAGCTCTGTCGCTGGTCTTGGTGGCTGCCCCTACGCCAATGGGGCCTCGGGCAATGTCGCCAGCGAAGATCTGGTTTATATGCTCAATGGTTTAGGCATTCATCATGGCGTCGATCTGCCAAAATTAGTGGCGGCAGGCAATTATATTAGCCAAAAACTTAATCGCGCCAACGGTTCAAAGGTAGGAATAGCAATGCAGTAAGTTATACTGCTGCACTGCCAACTACTATTTGGAGCCAACTCCCTTGACCGCGTTTCGCCCCTGTATCGACCTGCATCAGGGTCAGGTAAAACAAATTGTCGGTGGTAGCCTTACCAATGATGGTGCGGACACCAACTTTGTTAGCACCCATGATGCCGCTCACTATGCCAAACTCTACCAGCAGCACCAGCTAACAGGCGGTCATGTTATTGCACTGGGCCCTAATAATCAGCAACAGGTGCTCGAAGCATTAGGCGCCTATCCAAAGGGTATGCAGTTTGGTGGCGGGGTTAATCGACAAAATGCCAGTGGCTATTTAGAAGCCGGTGCCTCGCACATTATTGTCACCTCTTACCTGTTTGAAAATTCTGAGTTTTCCTGGTCGCGCCTTGAGTCAATAAAAGCTGAGGTCGGTGCCGACAAATTAGTACTCGACCTAAGTTGCCGCAAAACTGACAATGGCTGGATGATTGCTACTGATCGCTGGCAGACCATTACTAACACCCCAGTCAATCAGCAAACGATCGCTGAACTTGAAAAACATTGCGCCGAGTTCTTAGTCCATGGCGCAGATGTTGAAGGACTTCAAGCTGGTATAGATAAAGATCTGGTCAGCCTGCTGGGCAGCGCCTGCCATCTGCCCGTTACCTATGCAGGTGGCGCTCGTTCACTGCAGGACCTCGAGCTGGTGCAAACGCTATCAAAAGGTAAAGTCGATCTTACGATCGGCAGTGCTCTGGATATCTTTGGTGGCTCTGGGATTTCCTTGGCAGAGTGCATTAACTGGAACCAGTCTCAAAAAAATATCAATTAAGCAAACACCACCACAGGAATTCAATAGAATGATCCTCCGTTTCTCCAGCTTTATTTTGGCCGCCCTACTATTAACGACCTCATTGGCCAATTCACAACCCTTTATCTTTACTGCCATACCCGATCAAAACGAAGCTCATTTACAAGAGCGCTTTAATAAGATCGCCGGCTATTTGCAAAATGAGCTGGAGATTGAAGTCCGCTATATACCGGTTAAAAGCTATGCCGCCGCTGTCACCGCCTTTCGCAACAATCAGGTTCAGCTAGCTTGGTTTGGAGGCCTTTCTGGGGTTCAGGCTCGACGTCTGGTCCCCGGCAGTCAGGCCATTGCTCAGGGCTATGAAGATCAGTTTTTTAAAACCTATTTAATTGCTCACAGCAGTACTGGTATCGAAAAGAGCGCCCAGTTCCCCAAAGCTATTGCCGGCAAAAGCTTTACCTTTGGCTCTAAAGGTTCGACCTCTGGTCGCCTGATGCCTGAATACCATATCCGTGAAAATCTCGCCAAAGCACCACAAAAAATCTTTTCTAAAGTCGGTTTTAGCGGGGATCACAGCCGCACTATTGCACTAGTTCAGTCTGGTGCCTACGAAGTTGGTGCTGTCAACTTTAAGGTCTGGGATAAAGAGTTGGCAGCGGGAAAAGTTGATCCAGCCAAAGTTGCGGTAATCTGGGAAACACCCACTTATCCAGACTATCAATGGACAGTGCGCAATGATGTTACCGCTAGATGGGGGCCAGACTTTAAGCGGCGCCTGACTGCCGCTCTGCTGGCAATGAAAGACCCAGATTTGCTGGCCAGCTTTCCTCGCCAGAGCTTCGTCAAAGCTAGCAACGAGCTCTATACGCCGATCGCTGATACAGCGGTCGCCATCGGCCTGATTGACGCGAAAAAGTAGCTATCCCATTGAACAACCTCGCCAGCAAGCCATTGTTTACATTTAACAACAGGCGCCTCGAGTATCAGGGCAACAGGGTACTCGACAATCTGTCACTCTGTATTCACAGCGGCGAGCGAGTAGCTCTGGTAGGTGGCAGTGGCGCTGGCAAATCAACATTGCTTAAGGTCCTCCGCGAGCAGCTGCCGAGTGAGGTCGCCTGGTGCCCTCAGCAGCCAGGTTTAGTACCCATGTTAAGCGCCTTCCATAATATCTATATGGGTGCTCTAGATCAGCACTCCTTTCTCTACAATCTGGGCAACCTGATCAAACCTATGCCCGCAGCGCGGGCTCAAATTGGTGACATAGCTCAGAGTATTGGCCTTGAGCATCAACTCTACAGTTCAGTGGACAAGCTCTCTGGTGGACAGCAACAGCGAACCAGTATTGGCCGCGCACTTATTCAGCAGCGGACAATCTTTATTGGCGATGAACCGGTCGCTAATGTCGATGACTATCAGGCGCAACGATTACTAAAGTTAATCTGTCAGCAACATAAAACTGTTGTACTGGCACTGCATGATGTAGAGCAGGCATTGAGGTTCTGCAATCGCGTCATCGGTCTTAAAGATGGCGCAGTTGTTCTGGATGCACCAAGCAATCAACTCTGTGCCAGCGATCTCGCCGGCCTTTACGATGCTGTTTAATCAAGGTACCGACAGAGTAGATACCTCAGCCCAAGCACTGCGCAGAACCAGCTTTTGGTTTGCCGCCATCGCACTACTATGCCTGTTTTGCGCCGACTTGGATGTTTCCACATCAGACCCATGGCATGAACTCGGACTTATGGCCATTGGCGCTCTAAGTCCATCAGTCTGGTCTTGGCCAACATTGCTTACCAGCCTTGCCAATACATTTTCCTTTGCCCTGCAGGGTGTCTCGCTGGCAGCAGTAAGCGGTTTTATTCTCGCTCTGGGCTATGGGTCTGCGCTGGTAAGGAGCTTCTGCGCCTTTATTCGCTCGATTCATGAATTGTTCTGGGCATTATTGTTTATTCAAATTACTGGGCTTTCATCATTGACTGGCCTGCTGGCCATCGCTATTCCCTATGCTGGCACCCTCGCCAAAATTTATGGCGAGTTATTCGAGGAGGTGGATCTGGCGCCCGCCAGTAACAGTCCCACCACAAAACAGCCGTTAACGCATTTTCTCTACACCGTGTTGCCCCTTGCTTGGCGACCCATGACCATCTATACCAGCTATAGATTTGAATGCGCGATTCGCTCCAGTGCCATCCTTGGCTTTGTCGGCCTGCCAACACTGGGGTTTCATCTTGAGACTGCTCTTGGCGAGGGCCATTACAGTGAGGCGGCAGCCTACTTCTATGCTCTCTTGTTACTGATCGGTACCCTGCGCTTTTGGCTGCAAAAACGCCTGTTGCCAATCTATCTACTCGCGGTTTTTTATTATCTGCCCCCTGAGGCACAAATTTCTTGGGAACTAGCTGCACGCTTTATTACTGAGGATATAGTGCCGGCGCCACTGCGTGGTGACACCCTCTTAGCTGCGGGTACTTTTGCACTGTTTGCCGATTGGTTTAGTCTGCTCTGGCAGCATCAAATTTGGCCGGGGTTAGTCAATACAGTGCTTTTGGGGCAGATCAGCCTGGTCTTTACTGGTTTGTTAGCGCTGCTTTTATTCCCCTTAAATTCACCACTGTTTTTCCGCCGCTGGGGACGCGCGAGTGGCGATGGTTTGCTGATCTTGCTGCGCACTATTCCCGAATATCTACTGGCATTTTTAGGTCTGTTGGTACTTGGTCCCTCAATGCTGCCTGCAGTACTGGCACTGGGCATTCACAACGGCGCGATAATTGCTCATTTAGTAGGCCGTCACAGCGCAGAGCTTAGCCTGCGTGCGGACAGTAGCAGAGGCCTAAACCTTTATTTCTTCGAGATTCTGCCACGTATCTACCGGCAATTTTTAGCCTTTCTATTTTATCGCTGGGAGGTGATTTTACGTGAGACAGCCATCCTTGGCATTCTTGGAATTTCTACATTGGGCTTTTATATCGACTCGGCCTTTGAAGAATTTCGTTTTGACCGCGCCCTTATATTAATTCTTGCCAGTGCCCTATTAAATATGGGTGTCGATCAGTTAGCACGCCGAATTCGCCTGCGCCTGCATTTAAAGACGGCGCCCGAATCTCTTTAAATCAAGCCTGGTGCCGCGCCGTGTTACGGAGACAGTTGTCTTTTAACTTTGAAGTTCATCAATACCCTTACTCGTCAGCTATGTAATTTTTTACGAATTCTTAAAACCACCAAAATAGACCCAACGAAGACGATCGGTGTCGCAATGGCCAGTACCATGGGCTGGGAAATAGGCAAGTAGTTTTCAATCGCAATAGGCTTGGTCAGCAGCGCCATCAAATTCATGCTGTAATAGGTCATGGCCACAACCGATAAACCCTCCACCGTTTGCTGCAAGCGCAACTGAATTTCACTGCGTCTATCCATAGAGGCCAGCAACTCTTGGTTTTGAGTTTCCAGCGATAGCTGTAATCTGAGGTGCAGCAACTCACTGGTGCGACTTATGCGCTTAGACAGGTTCTCTTTGCGTTTTACCACCGACATGCAGGTATTAAAGGCGGGAATAAAACGCCTTGCATGAAACTGCTTAAGGGTGCGAATGGCGGGTATTTTTTGTTCCCGAAGCATATCCAGCCTGCTCTCGGTCAAATTAAAGTAGGCCTCGGTGGCCGAAAAGCGAAAATTATGGTCGGCCACTAGTTTCTCGAGCTGAGTCGCCTCGGCAATCAACTCATTCATCAAATTCTGCTCATCTTCCAAGGTAACCAACTTGTTTAGCTTGTCATTGGTATCGACCAAACGCTGCTCGAGCTGACGGACCTCTGGCATTAGCAGCCTTGCAGTGGGCAGCGCCAACAATGTCATTGAGCGGTAGGCGGCAATTTCTAGCAGGTTGCGAATCACCCTGCCCGCCTGAGGCGAATCCAGGCCCTCATCAACTACCAGAGTGCGGATAAATCCATCTGAATCAGCTTGCACAGAGGTCCAGATAGTCGCCAATCCCTCGTAAATGGTACCCCCGACGAGTCGCTGACCATTGAACTGTTCGGCAAGAGACTGCGCTGTTGCAGGTGCACTCGCCGAGGGGCGCAGATCAATATGATTAGCCGCAATCAGCTGGCCCTGCAAACTTGCCACCCAGTCACTGTCGATTAGAGAAAATACATTTAAACAAAACTGCTCCGCAGGACGGCCCTGACGGATAACAGTATAGGTGGAGAACTCATTATGAAATTCCCAGCGCAGATCAAAATCAGTAAAACTCTGATAATAGCAGTCGGTGCTGTCTGATTCGGATGGGGCGGGAACATTGTATAGCTGGGCGAGTTCGGTGAGCTTATTTAACTCAGCTTGGCGGTCGCCATTGTGCAGAAACACCAGGCTGGAAATCTGCGCAGGCAGAGAGACTACTGGAAAGGGTCGATTGTGCAACTCATTGACTAAGGCATCTTTAAGCGGGTGAAGATCCATACAATGTAACCTCTTAGTGGGTACTTATAATGATGTCATTGGGCTTCGATTCTCTGTCTATTTTTATATTACCAGCGCCTAATATCTTAGGCACTGGTATTCTGTCAATGTCTGATGATTCCTCTACAGTCTACCAGGCCCACTGAGCGCCAACCTGCAAGCTGCGTGGTGTGCCGGGAAAATAGCGCTCCTGACTAAAACTGGTGTAGTCAGCGCGCTCGGCATAATGCTCGTCGGTCAAATTACTTACATTGGCATATACCCGCAACGAATCGGAGACAGCCCAACCCATGCGCAGGTGTACTAAATCATGCCCCTCGTACTGATGCAAATTTTCCGGATTGAGGTAGTAGCCGCCCATAGACTGCCATTCAAGCTCTAAATCCATCTCGCTCACCGGCGTCCATGTCAGTCGTGCGCTGCTAAAACGCCTTGGCGCTGTGTCTACGTCGTTACCGCGAATATTCACATCGCTGAGCACTAGGCTATTCAGGTAAGTATGGCGCGCCTCAGTGGCACTGAGCCCTAAAGACCATTGAGGATTGAAGGCATAATCCAGCGCCAACTCAATACCCTGATGCTCGGTATTGCCATTGCTGACATTAAAGAAGCTGGAATCTCTAAAGATCACATGGTCTTTCTCCATATGATAGAGAGCCAGATTGTAGCTCAGGGCCTCGGCATTACCTGAAATACCCAACTCCACCGAATCGATACTCTCTGAATCGAGATCGGTAATCTGCTGGGCGCGCTGCAACCGATAGAGCTCAGTGGCCTGAGGCGCTCTAAAGCCACGCGCTAACCGGATAAAGACACTGTGGCTGGCAGCGATCTTAAACTGCGCTCCCAGATTAGAGGACCAGTTATTAAACTCATCTTCGCCACTGGCAGGACGGCTGTAGCGGCAGCCGCCGCGACCACATTCTGTGCCATCTGCTCTGCTGCGGCCCGCCAACATATTATTGCTGTAGTCATAGCGCATCGACTCAAACCGCAGTCCACCCAGCAGCGATAGCCTATCGCTGATATCCCATTGCAGATGCATAAAGGGCGCTGCCATTGTGGCATCAACCTGATAGTCATAATGCTGCCCTTCGGGAATAGTCTCTTGAAAAAAGGCTGAACCCCGAGTCGGCGCATCCTGAGACTGCTTGAGATAGGCATCGGTTATCTCGGCATCAAAGCCAGCGATAACATTGATAGTTTGACTCAGCGCGCGGTAGTAACCCACCTGCACGCCGAGACTCTTCTGACCATTTTCTTCCAGTGGATCACCGGGTAAAAAATGCTGTAAAAAGTCCATTTGGCTGTAGCGAATGTAGGGCGTCACAACAAGATCATAGTTTTGCTCTAACTTGCTAATGCGAGACCAGGCGCGCGCCGAACGCACATCGCGATAGGCTTCGGGGTTAAGATTCTGTTTAACCAGAGCGTTGTCTTTGTAAGCGTCTAGACCCTCAATAAAGCCCGCTGTCTCCTGATTGAGATTGGTGACAGTCAAGCCGGAATCGACTTGCATATCAGCGCCCTTAAAGGCATGCCTTAAAGATACCTTTTGCTGACCAAAACTAGAGTCATGACGATAGCCACCATCGCGAGTAAAGTTGGCCGCTACACCGAGAGTCTCGGTAGCAGACTGAAACTTAAGTCGACCATAGTCATTGGCACCCAATTCTACACCTAGACTGCTGGTCTCAGATATCTCTGGCGTCACCACATTGACTACGCCATGCATCGCATTGGAGCCATGTAAAACAGTCCCTGTGCCGCGCAATACCTCAATACGCTGTGCCATTTCCGTATTGGCTTCAAACAGCTCATTGATATTACAAAAGCCGGCAGGCCGAAGTGGAATACCGTCTTCTTGCATCAAAAATCCGCCGCAACCACCCGCACCTGTCAACACCGGTGAACGCACAGCGGGCAAGTACTCCTGACCATTACCTCGGTGCAGATTAACCCCGGCAACCTGGGAAAGCGCTTGCTGCAAATGGGCATGGGACACCGTTGTCAGTGCTTTTTTATCCACCACCGAGACGCTGCCAATCAGGTCAGCCACATTAGATTCGGCTCTGGTCGCCACGGTGACCACCTCGTCAATATTTGCCGCCGCACTGCTGAATGTCGCCACAAGAAGTGCCAGCGACATTGAAACTTTATTAATCATTGGCATCTATTCTAGTCTTCAACTCTAAAGGTTAAACCTGCATTGGCCTGCAAACGCTCTATCAGCATAGAGCCCATCGCTGGTGCTGGGGTCCAGATTCCACCGCTAGCAGCCTCCGGGTTCATCAGCAGGCATACGGCGCTCTCGGCAATCATCTTTGACGTAGAGCCATAACCCGGATCCTTATCACCCTGCACGCTCACCTGGACCAGATCGCCATTGTCGGCCTGACCCACAAATAAAACGTCATACATGCCATTTTCACGCTCTTCTTTATCTGGACCCTCACCGGGCTGGCGTGGGTCTTCTGCCATCGAGTTGTCATTGGCAATATGGTTGGCAACCGCCTCACCCCTCTCTCCCGGACCTGTCATCATCATTTCATCATAGACAAAATCTGTTCCGTACTGATGGCCCAACAGCATATTTGAACGATGGATGTTTTTAGTATTGATACTGGCCATAACAAAGGGCGCAATCCAACTTTGCAGCACCTCATCAAACAGGGGCTTATCACCTCTGGGTTGATCGGCGCCAGTAAAGCCGGGCGTTAGCGAGAAAGGGTTGCGCAAGACATTGACCAGATCGCGGTCCTTAGCTGCCGCCGCCATAGTGGTGCGGAAACTGGCCAGCGTGCCGCCGGAAAAAGTGCCTTTCATGGCCCGCACTCGACCTCTAACTCGGGGCACTGTAGCGCCTAATTTTTGTTGCGCAGTGTGCTGTAAAAACAGCACACCCAGATCAAAGGGCACAGAGTCAAAGCCACAGGAAAATACAATTCGAGCGCCACTGGCTTCTGCAGCAGCGGAATGGGCACCAATCATTTTATGCATCCAGCCCGGCTCACCACAGAGGTCGACATAGTCAGTACCGGCCGCAGCACAAGCCTCGACCAGTTCATTGCCATACAGCTGATAAGGTCCCACGGTGGTACAAACCACGGCCGTGCGCGCCACCATCGCTTTGATCGATTCTAAATCAGACGAATCAGCCACAACTAAGGGGACATCAGCAGAAATCCCCATTTCATCGCGAACCTGCTCCAGCTTGCTCTGGCTGCGGCCAGCCATGGCCCAGGCTACTTCGCCATTAACGCCGTACTGGTTGTTTAGATATTCCGCGACTAAACGGCCAGTAAAGCCAGTCGCACCATAGACAACAATGCCTAGCTCTCGATTATTTTTCATTGTAGTTTCCTTGGGTTTAAACGCGCGGCGGTAAGCCGTGAACCATGGTTAAAAATTCGAGCCGAGTGCCGGCACGACGGTGCTCTGAAAGCGATTGATAGTCTGAATCTGCGTACCAATCTGTGGCAGCTTGTTCAGAGGGGAAAGTAAAGATAATCATGCGCCCTTCTCGCGGCGTCAGACCTTCCAAATGAACTGGGTTGTCATCATAGGTGATGAACTGACCACCGTACTTTTTTAACAGAGGAAAAAAGCCCTTCTCATAGCTTCGATATTTATCGACATCTGTCACGATCAAATTAACCACTATATATACAGGTACTTCACTCATGGTTTTGCCCCTTTATAATATGTTTTGGGACAGTCTAGCACTCACAAGCTCACAGGCAACACAGAAATAAGACCGGCAGTCCACCAAAACCTATTGCGCTGCTGAGTAGCCATAAAGCGGCATAGCGCTGCTTATTCTATTTCTAAAAATCACTAAATACGCTGATGGCATAGAGTTTTTTACATTGCGACTGGCAATTCTAAACGAACTCAATAAACTATCGCTTTCAGCTAATTCTAAAAAACCAGTAGCCTAGGTTATGCATAAAAAAAACCACGCCTCCCCTTTCATACTCTGCCTATGCAGCCTGTTTATAGCCGCTAATGCCTTTGGCTCAATAACCATAGATGGCGTGATCGATGAGCCCGAATGGCAGGATGCCACAGTCTATGCTGACTTTGTTACGGTGGAGCCCCTGACCGGCGGCCCCGCAAAATACAGCACCGAAGTTCGTATGATTACCAATGATGAGGGTATTTTTGTTGCTTTCACTAACTATCAGCCGCCCTCCGTCAAACGAGTAAAGCGGCAGTTTCCCCGGGATGCGCAAATAGAGGCGGACCGCAATATCGTCAGCATTGATTTCGATGGCACCGCACAGGCAGGCTACGACTTTACCGTCGGCTCTGCCAATTCAATGCAGGACGGCATTGTCACCCCCGGCAGTTACTCCGGAGACTGGGACGGCACCTGGTATTCCCAAACCTCCAGCGGGACAGATTACTGGTACAGCGAGATCCATATTCCATGGACTGTCGCGCCCATGTCCAAGTCTGAAGATGGCAGCAAGAAAATAGCAGTATGGTTTTCACGGGTCGTCTACAACGAATCCCTCCGGTTCGCATTCCCCAATGCCTATTATTCACGCACCACATTTATGGAAGATTGGCAGCTATTAGAAGTCGATCAGGTCGAAACTTCGACCATGGACTGGTTTCCCTATATCAGTTACAGCAAAGACTTACACAATGATATTCAAACCGATGAATACAACGCAGGCCTAGACTTTATCTGGCGGCCCAACAGTAGCACTCAGGTAACGGGAGCGATCAATCCAGATTTCGGTCAGGTGGAAAGTGATGACCTGGTGGTTAACTTCTCAGCATTTGAAACTTTTGTCACTGAAAAGCGGCCATTTTTTACCGAGAACCAATCCCTTTTCAGCAGCAATATTCGCAATGGTGATCAAACGCTCTATACCCGGCGCATCGGCGCTGGTCCTGCGGGACTGGGCGGTGGCCTCGTGGATA
>JAQWUP010000089.1 GCA_029242085.1 Porticoccaceae bacterium | reverse complement strand
GCTGCATGGTACAAATTCAATTATTCGGCTAATGTCGAGCGGTCTGTATGGCACTCCAGACTGGGCACCGCTATTTGTAGAAACCCTGGGTTCAATGTTTCGCTCCCATCCACCCATTGCACCCTACAAGGTATCCGTAGCTGACCCAGACCATCCTCTGGCTCAGGGTATTGAGCCCTTTGAATCAGATGATGAACTGTATCTGATGAAGACCTACGGCGATCTGCATGTAATTCTCGATACAGAGTACGGCGGCAAGGCAGAGGGGTTTGAAGAAGATGAATGGGAGCATGCCCGTCACCCGGTGTTTTATACCCATAAGGTTGGCGAAGGTGAAGTACTTTATCTAACACTGGGTCACTGCCGCCATCACCATGATATGCAGCCAATGCTCGACTACTGGCCTACCTTGGATCGTGGATCATGGGACCTGCCAGTATTTTATCAACTGCTGCGGCGGGGTATTCAATGGGCAATTGAGCCTTTGGATAACGAAACCGCAGATGCCTTGGCCAAAGCGCGTGCGGCTGCAGGATAGACTTCAATCACCCATAAAAAAGGGACATTCTAATGTCCCTTTTTTATGGTCTATTTTTTAATACTTAGGCTGTAGTTTCCTACCAGCGCAACTTTAACTCATTCACGACACCGACAATCCCGCTGCTAAAACTCAGCTGGCTTTCATCATCTACCTGAAAATCGGGGATGCGTTTTAGCCATTCTTCAATCGCAATACGTAACTCCACTCTGGCTAGGTTTTTACCCGGACAGGTATGTGCGCCACGGCCGAAGGTTAGGCTATTGCCCTGCTTGCGACCAAACTCAACATCCACTGCATTGGGTGTAAAGGCATTGTCCATACCTGCCAATGGAGTTGGGGCAGCAACCATATCTCCCGCCTTTAGCTGCACACCGTGAAATTCAATATCTTCGGTCACTTCTCTGGCGACAGTGACCAATGGGAAGCGTCTTAATATCTCTTCTACGGCTTCGGTAACAGTGGTTTCCCCCGACGTGATTTGTAAACGATGTTCTTTACTGCGAGCTAAAAAAAGGAATACAAAACCCAATAAATTAACCACAGTATCCACACCGGCAATAAACACCTGAATGGATAATTTAATGGCTTCTTCACGGGTCAGGCGTCGACCACTGGTTTCAGTATTAATCATGCGGCTCAGCATATCTGTGCCATCGCCACTCATGCGTTCGTCCACATAGGGGGCAATATAATCTTTTAGATTTTGTAATGCGTCGGCAAAGGTAATGGTGCCGTCGGGTCTGATTAGTTGGTCGGTCCAATACTTGGTTTGTGGAATATCATCTTCCGGTAAATCCATCATCGACAGAAAAACTCGGATGGGCAAAATATCTGCAAAATCACGAGTGAAATTACATTCGCCTTTATCCACAAATCCGTCAATTAGGGATGCCACAATCCCGCGAATATCATCGCCCATGGCATTGACGGCGGCTGGAGCCATACTGTGGTTTAGGGTCTTGCGATAAAAATGATGTTCTGGGGGATCTATAGTGGTTGGCAATAAACCATGATCTGCACTATGACTCTTGGGCAGGATAATGCTGCGGCTGGAAAATCTGCTGTAGTCGGTCAGGACTTCTTCGATAATGGCTGAGCGTGTGGGCAGCCAGTGGCCTTCATTTTCTTGGGTCCAAACCAGAGGACAGGACTCGCCCTCGGCTAATAACGTGGCCCAAGCCTCGTGGAAGTCTTTATCGATTCCGGGAGGCCCATAGATATTAAAATCTCGAACCAAGTGTTCTGGTACATGGCTAGGTAATGAATCTATACTCATTCCTTACTCCGTTATTAGCTATCCCAGTCTGACAGAATGAGCCGCATCTGCGGTAACAACCGAGCCGCTCATATAGCTTGCTGCATCACTGGCCAATAGAAGGATTGCACCGTCGAGCTCTGATAGTTTACCGGCCCTTTTAAGGGGCAGGTTAGCCAAGTCAGCTTGGCCTGCAGGCGTCTCATAATAGTCAGCCACCAGATCTGTATGCAGAAACCCAGGAGCCAATGCATTAACTCGAATACCATGTTCCGCCAACTCATGACCCATCACCGCGGTGAGCTGATTAACAGCGCCTTTGGATGCACTGTAATGGGTGAGACCCATAAATGAAGACACCGCACAGATAGATGAAATATTAATGATATTGCCAGGTTTGCCCGCTGCTACCAATCGCTGGGCACCTTCCTGCGCAAGGTTAAACACACCTTTAACATTCACGTTTAGCACATGGTCCCAATTGTCCTCTTCCATTTCTATAAAGGGCTGACGGCCAGTGGCACCTGCGTTACACACCACAATATCCGGTGTACCAAATTCTTTTTCCGCCACATCAAAGCCAGCTTTAACCGACGCGCGATCTGTGACGTCCATCGCCACAGCGAGCGCTTTTCCACCTTTGGCTTTTATCCGATCGGCGAGACTCTCTAACAGATCCATTCTCCGGGCGGCACAGACAACTGCTACTCCGTTATCTGCAAGCATTTCAGCAATATGCTCACCAAGACCACTTGAAGCGCCACTTACCAGTGCGACCCTGCCCTTCACGGAAAAAATATTATCTGTCACGGAATTCACCTTTTAAATTTCTTATTATTTTTTAACTAACATTAAGACGATTAAAATTGGATTCGCTTAGTGAATCCGCCATCAATAACTACGTTGGTTCCAGAGGTATAAGCAGAAAGCGGACTCAGTAACAGCGCAACCTGAACACAGACTTCCTCAGCCGAACCCATACGTCCCGCTGGAATCATAGCCACTGTTGACTTATAAATTTCTGGCATCGCAGTTTTAATTTGATCCCAAGCACCGCCATCAATAAAGATCGGGCCAGGGCTAACCGTGTTAACACGGATACCCATAGGGGCAAGGTCCTGAGCCAAATTACCGAAGTAATTTAACAGTGCTGCTTTCATGGCACCGTAGGGGACTGCACCGGCAAAGGCTTCCAGTGACGCGGTAGAACCAATACTGACAATAGACCCGCTATCTGACTTTTCTAAATAAGGCTTGGCCGCATTTACCGCTTTCCAGCTAGCCAAAACATCAGCTTCAAAATTGCTGCGCCATCCAGATTCTTCTGCATCTGCACCACCGGCACTAACGTTAGCGACAAAACCATCGACGCCACCTAAGGCGTCGGCACAGTTGCCAACCCATGACTCGAGCGATGCAGAGTCGGTAACATCAACCACCTCACCGTGAGCCTTAACACCCATAGCTTGAATAGCTACGACAGCCGCGTTCACTTCGTCGGCGTTGCGCGCACATATACCTACATTACAGCCTTCACCTGCCAGAATTTTTGCCAGCGCAAAACCAATACCTTTGGATGAGCCAGTAATCAAAACCGATTTATTCTTTAATTGCAGATCCATGATGATCGTTCCTTATTATTAATTTTTATATAACAACGAAGCTTAGGCCTGCATATAGCGTGTCAGGTGAGAATCTCGCGATCCAAACATCACACCTATAGCCGCCAAGCGCTTAAAATAATGACCGACGCTAAACTCGTCGGTCGTACCAATTCCACCGTGCAGCTGAATCGCATTGTGCGAGACATAACGCCCAGCCTTACCTACTTTTGCTTTTAGAGCAGCAACACATTGCTGCGCATCTTCTGAGTCATTATCGAGTTTCCATGCCGTCGCCATCAGCAATGAACGGGTCAACTCAATTTCCATATACATGTCGACCATGCGGTGACGCAGCACCTGAAAACTGGAAATTGACTGACCAAATTGTTTGCGGTGTTTGGTGTAGTCGACCGTCGCCTCAAGTAGCGCATCCATCGCACCTAACGCCTCGGCGCACACAGCCACAATGGCGCGGCGAAAAATTGGAGCTGCCAATTCAGCGGCATTACCCACTTCGCCGACGAGGGCATCGGCATCCAGGGCAATATTTTCCAGCAGCAATTCGCAGGCCGAACGACCATCGTAGGTTTTGTAATTTTTATAACTTAGACCCGGAGTATTCTTGTCCACCACAAAGAGACTAATGCCCTCTTTTGTCTGTGCAGGGTTATCACCAACTCGGGCAGACACTAAAAACAGGTTGGCCTCGGGGCCATTGAGAACCACTGTCTTTCTTCCATTGAGCAAATAACCTTCGTCAGTAGACTCAGCTTTTGTCGTCACATAATGGGGATTCGCCACATTGCCTTCTTCCAAGTAGGCCAGTGCACCCTGTAACTCTCCAGCCATTAAACCAGCTAGGAAATGTTCTTTTATGGCAGACTGACCGCCGGCCTCAAGGAACCCACCAACCAGTACCACTGACTCAAGGTACGGTTCTAGCACCAGATACTTACCAAACTGCTCACACAGAATCATGGTTTCAAGAGCGCCGCCGCCAAAGCCGCCAGCGTCTTCTTCAAAGGTCATTGCCAGCCAACCCAAGTCAGCAAACATCTGCCACTGCTCGGCGTTAAAACCGCGAGACTGCTTAACCGTCATCTGACGGTTTTCAAAGCTGTAATTATCACGAAGATACTTCTCTGCACTGTCGTGCAACATCGTCTGTTCTTCGCTGTACTCAATAAACA
>JAQWUP010000078.1 GCA_029242085.1 Porticoccaceae bacterium | reverse complement strand
CTGGAAAGCTTGAGGCCGTGGTGTTGACACCAATTATGGGTTTTGAGGACGATATTGTATTGCGGGTGACAGCAGCGGGAGAGAATAACTTAACCGTTGATATGCGCTCATCATCCCGTCAGGGTTTTGGGGATATGGGCAGGAATGCCCGTCGTATTGAGGGTTTTTTGACCATATTGCAAGATCAATTGGGAAAACAGCAGGGACACTGAAATTTAAGCGGCATAAGGCTTGACAGAGTACCGACCGCTACTTAGAATGCGCGCCTCCTAGCCAGTCACGTCCCGTTCGTCTAGAGGCCTAGGACACCGCCCTTTCACGGCGGTAACAGGGGTTCGACTCCCCTACGGGACGCCATTTTACACGTTGCTTAAGGATAAGCTTCTGCGGGAATAGCTCAGTGGTAGAGCACAACCTTGCCAAGGTTGGGGTCGCGAGTTCGAACCTCGTTTCCCGCTCCATACAAGAAAGCGCAAACCTTCGGTTTTGCGCTTTTTTTTGTCTTTAAGAAAATCATGAGGGGTTGTAAATCTAGCTCGTCTTAACATTAGACTTTGAGATGAAGTTGGGAAAAACCTCTTGTTATTTTTAGTAATAATAAGACAAGAGGGGGAGAGCTGAGGCGGACCTGAAAGGGTCCGTCTTTTTTTTACGAGCATTTTTTTACGAGCATTTTTTACGAACAATTTTTAACGAGCGAATTTTTTACCAGCTCTTTTTTACGTGCGGCAGTTACGCTGGATTTTTAGCCGAGATTTTTATCTGTTGTTGTTAAAGTTGTAGCCTGTCATTGGGTTGCTGCTTACGTTGGAGTGGCCCCGTTGATAGACGCTTAGGCTCTACTGCCGCTGTTCGGTCTGCAGATCAAAGAAGTTGCGTATTGCATCCTTCTGGGCCAGAGCATCACTATGGCCGAGTTCAATAAGCTTGCGGCTAAAGCCCGGTTCAAAGAGCAGGTAACTGGCAGCGCTGGTACCGCCACCTTGAGCGGTTGCTCCTATCAACTTTAAGAAAAGTTTAAGGGATCGAGGTAACTCATGAATATGCTCTTCGGCTATTTGGTCGATTGACTGGCTGGGTGAAATAGAGAGCACCTCTATGGCATTGACATCAGTAATGCCGTTGTTGTCCTTGAGCGACTGGGGTATTACTGAGGCGAGACGATTGATGGCACGCAATGTTTCCAGGTCACTCTCTACGGCATCGATAAAGGCGCTGTTAAACATATGCCCCATGATCTGGGCGATCGAGGGTGAGTGATCTAACTGCGGTGTTTGGTTGGCAGGGCTGGCCTTATCGCTAACGCCAATGATTAACAGCTGCTCTGCACCCATATGAAGCGCAGGGCTGATAGGCTTTAACTGGCGCACTGCGCCATCGCCAAAGTAGCCGCCCGCAAGCTGTACCGCTGGAAAAAGGCTGGGAATCGCGGTGCTGGCCATCAGGTGATCAATGGTTAGGTCGGTTTTTTCGCCGCGTCGTCGAGCGCGATTCCAGGGTTGAATACTCGGCTGCCCCTGAAAGAAGGTGACGGACTGACCTGACGCATAACTCATTGCACTGATAGCAATGGCATCCAATTCGCCATTGCTAATGGCGGTCTCTAGATAGTCAAATTTAACGTAGTTTTCCAGCAGCTGTCGCAACGGGGTGTTATCCAGCAGCGAGATAGGGCGGCCGATACCATAGCCGCTGTGCAGCAGCGAGGCGGCCATATGGAAAACATTGGTGGCCACGCCCAGTGCATCGGTGCGATACACATCAGAGGCACGCAAATTGTGCCATATAGTTTCCAGCTTACTGGCTCTGAGACGAAACGGCCCAGCTCGCCCGGCGATCGACAGTGCGTTAATCGCACCGGCTGATGTCCCGCAAATAATAGGAAAAGGGTTGTAAACTGCTCTGGGTAAAATTGCGGCTATCCCTTTGAGTACGCCCACCTGATAGGCTGCTCTGGCGCCACCGCCTGTTAACACCAATCCTCTGCTCACTGATTAATCCATTTAAAGAGAAACATTAAAAAATACCCAGTGCCAGACCAGCGGCCATGGCTTGGCCAAAGTCCTGTGCCTGATCAATATGCACTGGGCTTATTTCACCATTGGCGATTAACGGATCGGCGATCTTACGCAATGGATAACCTTTGGCAATACGGTCAATATCACGCACTGCGCCAGTGCCATCATTTTCTGCACTGATAAAAATAGCATAGGGCAGATTGAGCTTATATTGCTCAGCTGGATAGTAGGTGCGATCAAAAAAATCTTTGATGGCCCCACTCATGGTGCCAAAGTTTTCTGGAGTTCCAAAAAGCAGCCCATCTGCCCAGATTAAATCTTCCAGGCGAGCATCGAAGGCTCTCAATAGTTTAGTGCTTGTAGCAGACTCTCGCTGGCAGCCGCTTAAAACACTTTGGGCGAGCATTTCAGTATTGCCGCTCTGGCTATGATAGATAATTAACAGATTTTTCATCTAACTGTGGACACCGTTCTCCTTATCACCCTCCGGCCTGACTAGACTGACTCAATCAGGCTGTCTGCTGTGACTTTAACAGTCTCAATCCTATGTGCAAGCAGGGCACCACCATGCGCTGTCTTATGGCTCTAAGTATAGGGATATTTTGCGTCGCCTGGTGGCCGGGACTGCCAGAGCGCAACAATGCGACGCTGTTTATTTTATTACTTTTAATGGCGTGGTTTTTTGTCTTCAAGTCGTTACCTAAAACAGCATGCACCGCTCTATGTCTCGGTTGCGGTATTTGTTGGGGTCTGTTGTCAGCGAGTTGGCAGCTGCAATATCAGCTGCCGGCCTCTCTTGATAAGCATGATTTTGTGGTTACGGGGACTATTGATAGTCTGATCGATACTAATGATCGACGCAGCCGCTTTAGATTTAATGTCGATTCGGCACAGCTTTTATCTGATCCCAACCAGGCAGTGCCGCTGCGATCATTGCTGTTGAGTTGGTATCGTTTTTCCAGTGCAGACATTGAGTTATTGCCCGGTGAGCGCTGGAGGTTCGTTGTCAGGCTGCGCCAGCCTCGGGGGATGCGCAATCCAGGCGCCTTTGATTATCAGAGCTGGCTGCAGCAACAGGGCTATTCAGCGACTGGTTATATCCGTCAGGCAGAAATAGCCCGACGTCTGCAATCCTCTCAATACTCGATCCATTACTACCGCAGCAAAATTCGTCAGGCAATTAATAGCAGCGGTCTGTCTGAGCTGGGTAGCGCAGTGGTAGTAGCCTTGAGCATTGGAGATAAGCAGCAAATTGCCCTGTACTGGGATGATCTGACGCGGCTCGGTATTGTTCACCTATTGGTGATCTCTGGCCTGCATATAGGCCTCATTGCCACCATGGGTTTCTTTCTCGGTAAGCTGTTTGGGCGCTTGCTACTGCCGTTTTACCGCTGGTTTCCTCTAGCGGTCAGCGCTGCTGGTCGCTGCTCAGGTCCCTTGATGGCGATTGCCGTGGCGCTGGGTTACAGCCTATTAGCTGGGTTTTCATTACCCACGCAGAGAGCGTTGATAGCTGTAGCCGTTGTGATGTACAGCAAGCTTATATACCGCCGAATACAGCCATTTGCCTGTGTGGCCTGGGCAATGCTACTAATTGCCATTGCTCAGCCGCTGGCAGTACTGAGTGCCGGTTTTTGGCTGTCATTTGTGGCGGTGGCTGTGCTGCTGTGGTGGTTTACGCCTTACCCATGACCCTGCCTATCAAGCGAGTGCGATACACCGAAAAGCAGGGCTTGATGGGCAGCTTAACATTGAAGTGAAAGGTGGTCTGAGTCTCGATCAATTGTAAAACTCCGCTGTACAGTCTATTTATATGAGAACCCAATTATATGTCTAACATTACCCTATATGGTTCCTCCCTCTCCCTCTTTACGGGCAGAGCACGTAGCTACCTTATTAAATCAGGACTACCTTACCGAGAAACTATGCCCGTTTCAGAATACTATACCGAGCAGGTGTTACCAAAAATGGGCGGGCGGCGCAGTGTTCCGGTTATTGAAACAGGAGAAGGTGAAGTCATTCGTGATGGCGCTGCCATCATCGATCATTATGAAGAGATAAACGGACACTATTTTTCTCCGCCAACAGCAAAACAAAAAACGCTCAGCCTGCTGTTCGATGTTATTGGTACCGAGGGTTTGTTACGTCCT
>JAQWUP010000073.1 GCA_029242085.1 Porticoccaceae bacterium | reverse complement strand
ATGGAGCTGGCGAGAGGAGTCGAACCCCCGACCGGCTGATTACAAGTCAGCTGCTCTACCAACTGAGCTACGCCAGCATCTCAATAACGGTGCGCGATTTTAGTGAAACTTAGCGCTATAAGCAACCTTATCGCAGTTATCTTTTAGGGTTTTTTTGTCTGGATACCCATCATTTATCCAGTCAGGCAAAAAACTGTCGCTTTTATAAGGTATTTTTAACCATAGCTTTGCATTTTCGTCAGTTAAATCAATCACTTCCGCCAAAACATCCAGCTGAGCAATTCGATCAATAAATTCTGTCGCATCGGCTCTGTCAGCGAAATATTTTAGCGATATGGTATGCATGCCATCACCCTGCTGAAGCAAATGGCCATCAATGTTGTTAGTACGCAACATTGCGAGTGTGGCCAGCATGCTTTTGCGGTCATCTTGAGCACTTATAAAGGCCCAATATTGGCCATTTACAGGGCTCGACCTCTGCAATGGTTCGGAGTTGAACCCCGAATTAGCCAGTTTCATCTGTATTTCCTCCAGCTCTTGCCCCGCTGTAAAAGGACCAATAACCTCACACCAATCAGATTGGATGGAATGATTAGAGAAGGCTTCATCACCGATAGTTAACTGATGGACGATAGGTTCTGGTAGCTCAGTGAGCAAGCGCAATCTAGGTGTCGGCCGCTCTGCTGCGCTGCGGTTTGAAATATCAGCGGAAGTCGGGTTAATAGACCAATTATTTTGCGCGATAAAAAACAGCAGGTTAGCTAATAGCGCCAGAAGCACCAGCCATTTCATCCGGCCGACACCAGCTCTATATCCACAACTGACAAGCCGGCTAGAACCAAATCTGAGCTGTGATCTGCCTTTAGTGATAGTGCATCCAGCAATGTGCTGGCATCGCCACCGGTAATCACTACTGCAGCCGGGTAGGTGGAGGCCAATTTCTCGACCAGTGCCACAGCGGCAAGCAGGCAACCTCGGTTAACAGCATCGCCAGTGCAGGCTCCGGGGACAAGCATATTAAGTGCATCTACGGCCTCAACATCCTGTGCTGCCCGAACTCTGTCGGTTCCAAGCCACAGCGCCTCGCGCATCAATTGCAGACCGGGCAATATATAACCACCAACATGCTGGCCATCAGGTGACACCAAATCAAGTGTCATGGCACTGCCGACATCGATAACCAGTACGGCGCCCTGATACTGCTGGTAGGCTGCGACTAGTGCCAGCCAGCGATCAACACCCAGAGTTTGGGTCTGCTCGTAGCCACAGGATACGCCTCCAGCAACGGCTGAAACCTTGGCAACCTGCAGGTCGACATTAAATTGTTGCGCTAGCTGAAGTGCTATCGACTGCGCGATGTCAGGCTTTGCCACTGAGCAGAGGCGCGCACTGGCAAGCGAAGAAACACTGGAGAGGTCAAGCTCGGACTCAGCCAATGTGGTGGTCGCCTGAGAACCTCTGTGCAGGACTTTATCGCCCTCAATAACACGCCACTTGGTTTGGGTATTACCCACATCAATCTGTAAATTCATTGAGTCCGCCTCAGACTAAGTTCGCCACCGATAAAACTCTGCACTTCGCCACTAGATAAACGCAGTTGCACTGCACCACTATTATCTACGCCGACAACGGTGCCTGAAATGGAATCTCGCGGCGTGCTAATGGTGCCCTGCTGTCCTTTAAAAGCGTCCGCAGCCTGCCATTCATCTCGATACTGAGCAAAGCCTACTGTTTCAAAGTCTGCCAGCAGGGTAAAGATTTTATCGACTAGCACCGCAGCCAATTTGTTGCGCGAGATTGGCTCTTTTGACTCCGCTCGCAAGTCAGTCCAAGGCTGATCAATATCCGCCGCTGTGGTCTCAGGCATGGAAACATTGATGCCCACACCAATGATCACAGAGCACTGACCTGCTGGATCACCAAGCATCTCAAGCAGTATGCCACCCAATTTTTTGCCGGCGACATAGATGTCGTTGGGCCACTTTAAACTGACATTATCTAATCCCAGCTCTACCAAGGCTCGACGCACCGCCACACCAACGCCGAGACTTAGGCCCTCAAGTGCCTGAGCTCCCTGCTCAAAATCCCACAGGATAGACATATAGATATTCGCCGCAAAGGGGCTGACCCATGTTTTTCCACGTCGGCCTCGACCCGAGGTCTGGCGCTCGGCAAAGACTACTGAGGTCGAGTAATCCGCCCGCTCACCAACATATTTATTGGTGGAATCAAGGGTTTGAAATATTTCTATCTGACGGGGCAGCTGCGCATTAGCGCTCGATAGATGAGCCACAATGGTCTCTTTGCATAGCAGTTCAAACCCATTGGCAACGCGATAACCTGTGCCTTTAACAGACTCGATCTGCAAGCCCATCTCCTCCACTTTTTGCAGCTGCTTCCATACTGCCGTGCGACTGACGCCAAGCTGCTCACCGAGGCTTTCGCCAGAGTGAAAAGCGCCGTCTTTGAGAATGCTTAAAATCTTATCTTGTAAGTTAGACACGTTGGTCGCCCCAATAGTTATTGATAGCCTGAGATGTTAATCCAAACAAAGCGCATGCCAAGCGCTAGCATCAACCAGCCAAATGATTGCTTTAAGATTTGCTCATTTGCTCGATGAGCCAACAGCGCGCCAATGCGTGCAAAGGGCGTGCTGGTGACGACGATACCAAGCCAAGCGGGGAGAAATATATAGCCCAGGCTAGGGCCTGGCAACTCTTCGCCAGTCAAATTGGGACTGCCGTAAACCAGCGTAGCGACCAAGGCAATTGGCAACCCACAAGCGGCTGCAGACCCAACGGCCTGATGAATTCTGATGCCAGCATGGGTTAGAAATGGTGTAGTTAATGCCCCTCCACCAATGCCAAACAGTGCCGAGATACCGCCTATGCCAGCGCCTGCAGCGGCGAGAAGCGGCGCTGCAGGTGTTGGCCTCTGTGTAGAGACCACCTTATAAAAGATCATTTGCAAGCCGATAAAAATCATAAAACCGCCAAACATCAGCTGCAGTAAAATACCTTCCAGAGTTATAGCAAAGAGTCCACCCAACGCCGAACCAAGGATAATACCCGGGACGATGCGCATTACCAGATCCCAGCGAATAGCGCCTTTTTGATGGTGAGTATAGATGGAGCTTAAGGAGGTGATAACGATAGTGGCCAGAGAAGTGCCAATCGCCAGATGAGTCGCTATCTCTGATGAAATTCCTTGAGTGGCAAAGGCAAATATCAGCAGCGGCACTATAATAGCGCCGCCTCCCAATCCAAACAGACCGCTAATCAAGCCTGAAATGGCTCCTAAGCCCAAGTAAAAAACATAGTCCATCAACTGCGCTCACAAATTTTAATGACGGCATTATGCCTTAAATAAGCAGTATTCTCGCAGCGATATACTGCAATGATTACGCACGTCCGCGGAGAATTAGGGGCTAGCCCCGATCACGATAAAGTGCCGAGCCAAGCCCAGCAGCCATAAGAACCAGTATCAGTAAGAACGGCAATGCCACAATAATCGAGATGCTCTTTAAGGCTGCAATACCCCCAGCCATTAGCAGTGCAGCAGTCACTAGCCCCTCACTTACACCCCAAAATAGACGAAGAAATTTGGGCGGATGCCTATTACCCATTGACAGTATCGTGCACAAAACCAGAGTGCCGGAATCTGCTGAGGTGACAAACCAAGTTAACAGTAACAATGTGGCGAGGGCAGCTACAGCCCAGGTAGCTGCTCCCAGATCCAGCAATTCGATACATCGATAAAGCGCGGTGGTCATGTCGGTATTAACGGCCTGAGTCAGCCCGCCCGCACCAAACAGCTCGATATACATTGCCGTGCCGCCAAAAATACTGAGCCACAGCATACCCACCAGAGTGGGGATCACCATAGCGCCGATCAGATATTCCCTAATCGTGCGACCTCTGGATATGCGTGCGATAAACATGCCTACAAAGGGCGCCCAGGCGCCGCACCAGGCCCAATAAAAGATAGTCCAGCTGCCCTGCCAATTGCGGCTTTCCAGCGGCGCGATCCAGGCGCCCATGCCAATAAACTCTGTTGCGTAATCTCCGAGGCTGGTGAAGAAAACACCGATAATAAACACTGTGGGACCGGCCACTAAAAAGATACTCAGCAGAATAATCGTGAGTCTAATGTTCCACTCACTGATACGCCTAATTCCTTTCTCAACACCAGAGACGGCGGAAACGGTTGCAGCAGCAGTGACCAAGGTAATAACTATAATCTGGTTGCTGATCGAAACACCGATGCCAAATAAATAGTTGAGCCCAGTGTTTATTTGCACCACACCCAGCCCCAATGTCGTGGCGACACCAAAGATAGTCGCAAATACAGCGAGTAAGTCGACGGCATGTCCAATTGGCCCATAGATACGCTCTCCCAAGATAGGGTGAAGCGCCGAGCGAATAGTTAAGGGCATGCCTTTTCGATAGGCAAAGTAGGCCAGACAGAGACCCGTCAGAGCATAGATGGCCCAGGCATGCAGGCCCCAGTGAAACACAGCAATACCTATAGCTGTCTCGGCTGCAGCTGCAGTGCCAGGCTCTTCACCACGCATGTCCATAAACGGATTAGCTTGGAAGTGATAGATGGGCTCGGCAATGCTCCAAAACAGCAAGCCAACGCCAACACCGGCGCTGAATAACATGGCAAACCATGAGAACGTAGAGAACTCAGGTTTTTCATTATCGGCACCCAGTCTGATACGCCCAAAGGGACTCAGCATCAGAAAAAGACAAAAAAAGAAGATGGCGCAAACAATAACGATGTAGAGCCAGCCCAAATTACTTTCGAGCCATATTTTGACAGCGGCAAACAACTGATTGGCTGCCGCATCATTGGCAATGGTCGCGATGGAAAAACCGATAACCACCAACATCGCCATAATTGTCAACTGCGGATGAGTGCCTTGCCAGAGGTCGGGGCTGAACAGAGCCCGGGGAGCTTTATGCTTCAAAATTGCGCCTTTTAATTTTTATACTGCGCATTGTACAGAGGCTGGAAAATCCATACACCTATGTAGTCATTGTTGTATCTATTATTAAGGGACAGATTCTGCTTAGGATGCCCAGACAGAAAAAACCCCCAGCATTCTAAATACTGGGGGTTTTTATTTAGAAGCCTGGCAATGACCTACTCTCACATGGGGAAACCCCACACTACCATCGGCGATGAACCATTTCACTACTGAGTTCGGTATGGGATCAGGTGGTTCTAGTTCTCTATGGTTA
>JAQWUP010000077.1 GCA_029242085.1 Porticoccaceae bacterium | reverse complement strand
ATAGAGAGTTGTTGAAAATGGGGGGGGGAATTAACCACGAAAATGTCGGGATTCACCTTGAAGCGTATTTTCTGGGTTGGGCACCGATCCAGAGGAGACTCGATGCCTGAGAAGTGATTACTCGTCGGTGGACAGCGAAATATCGTAGACGCCAGCTTCGCGGGCCTGATCTGAGATCTTTACAAACATCTCAGTTCTAGATTTTGGATGGGAGCTAATAACAACCTTGGCCTCAGGTTTTTCGGCGTGCATTCTCTCAACATTGGCGCGAACGGCGCGAATATCAATACGTCGACCCTCGAGCGTCAACTCATTGCTCTCCGAGATACGGAACACGATATTAGTGTTCTCAGAATCTGGTGGCGGCTGATCCGAGGTTGGTGGACGGCTTACGCTGATGCCTGACTCGTTAACAAATGAAGCGGTCACAATAAAGAAAATAAGCATGATAAAAACGACATCCAGCATGGGTGTCATATCGATTTGTGATTCATCTTCTTCTTTACGTCTTTTACCTAGCGCCATGTTTAACCGTACCCTAATCAAAACAAGTCATGCAATGGAGGGGGCATTCTACTGATTTTTTTACAAAATACCAGTGGCCTCAACCCTTAGTGTCGCTAGGCAATATGTTACCCTGCTGAACCGGAAACTAGTGTGCCAGAAATAATGCCTGTTAAACAAATAAAACCGCAACAATTGAGTTTTTTATGCCCGAATTGCCCGAAGTAGAGACTACCTTGCGCGGCATAGAGCCCTGGATTGCAGGTCAGGTTATTGATCTGGTTACTGTGCGACAGAGCTCTTTGCGCTGGCCTGTGACTGAAGGTATGTCGGAAATTGTTAAAGGGCAGACTGTAATGGCGGTTAAGCGGCGCGCCAAGTATCTGGTTATCGAGCTTGAGTATGGCTCGATGCTCATCCATCTGGGGATGAGTGGCAGTTTACGGTTGACTGACCGCGATCAAGCCTGGCGCAAGCACGACCATATAGAAATGCAGCTGAGTAATGGCTCCACTCTGAGATATCACGACCCGCGGCGCTTTGGCTGTTGGCTTTGGTCCGAGGGTTATCACAGCCAGCTTGCCCGGCTTGGACCTGAACCATTGTCAGATGCTTTTGACTGCGAGCGGCTATTCCAGCTGTCACGCAAGCGAAAGATGGCAGTGAAGCCCTATATTATGGACAACAATGTGGTTGTTGGCGTGGGTAATATCTATGCCTCCGAAGCACTATTTCGCAGTGGCATCAGACCAGATCGTGCTGCGGGGCGTATTTCTCGCCAGCGCTATAAGGTGCTGACTGGGCATATCAAGGAGGTATTGGCGGCGGCGATAGAACAGGGCGGTACGACGTTGCGCGACTTTGTTAATGGCAATGGCGAGCCTGGCTACTTCCAGCAGACTTTGGATGTCTATGGCCGTGGAGGTCAGAGCTGTAACCAATGTGGTACTGTATTAAAAGAGATCAAGCTGGGTCAGCGCAGCTCGGTTTTCTGTCCGAGCTGTCAACGCTGAAGGCGAAGGCTAGCCTGGTTTAAATTTCTTCAGCAGGGCCTCGGCCACATTCGCTGGCACAAACTTGGATACATCACCGTCCAGAGAAGATATCTCTCGAACTAAAGAGGAAGAGATATAAGAAAAGCGTTCAGCTGGAGTGAGAAAAATGCTCTCGACATCTGGTGCCAGTGCACGGTTCATATTGGCCAGCTGGAATTCATACTCAAAATCAGAAACAGCGCGCAGGCCACGCATAATGGCATCGGCCTTGCAGTCCTTAACAAAATGGACCAGCAGATGATCAAAACCAATAATCTCTACGTTAGGAACATGAGATAGGGCCTCAGAAGCCAGCTGAATGCGTTCATCGATGCTAAACAGAGGGCTCTTGCGTTGGCTGCTGGCAATGCCAATAACAATTTTGTCAAACAGCTTAGAGCCGCGTTCGACAAGGTCAATATGACCGTTGGTAATCGGGTCAAAGGTGCCAGGATAGACAATAGTCTTCATTATCGAACTTCTTACGCAGATGGATGTGCGCGCATAGTACTTAAATTAAAGCTTTGGCTCAATACGCGAGTAGAGGCAGTAGCGCACCTCGCCGCTGACCTTCTCACGCAGCATCTGCCAATTCTCCGGCGCCACGAAGCTATTGTCCGTGGCAGCCATTTCACAGTAGATCATGGCCTTATCGGCCAGCCAGCTATTATTATTGAGAAGTACGCAAGTGTTGTTGATTATCCCGGCAGCAAAAGGTGGATCAACGAAGGCTAGATTATAGGGCTGTGCTGGCGCGCCTTGCTGTAAATACCTGAGGCTATCGGTATGAACAATGTCTAGGTCCTGGGCCTGCAAAAGAGCAGCATTTTCACGCAGCTGTTTAATGGCGGCGCCTTGCTGCTCTAGAGAGGTGCAGTGGGCTGCCCCCCTTGAGAGTGCCTCAAAAGACAGCGCACCGGATCCGGCGAACAGATCGATACAGCGAGCGCCATCAATACTCTCTCTCAGCCAGTTAAATGCGGTCTCCCGAATCCTATCTCCGGTTGGGCGCAAACCATCAGCTGGTTGGAAGGCGACAACCCGACTGCGCCATTTTCCGGCAATGATTCTTAGCTTTTGGGCTGATGGCCCCTGAGTTTGTTTCCTCGGCAATTAGATGCTCCTTGAGGGTGACTTTTAAGCACTTTTTTCGATGTAAATGGTAGGATACACTAGATTTTAATAACCGTAGTCCACGAGCCTCAATGGATCCTCAGTCAAGCGACACCCCACCAGCCGACGCCAAGAAAAAATCCTTCATGGATAGGTTTCGCCGCAGCCCTGCCTCAGCTGCAACCCCGAGTTCAGAGTCCGCTGCTCCAGCCCAAGAAAAGCTTAGCTTTTCTCAGCGCATGCGTAATGCGCTCTCTCGAACCGGAGAAGGGCTTGGCAGCTTATTTCTGGGTGGTAAGACTATTGATGAAGGCCTGCTAGAAGAGCTCGAAACGCTGTTGTTAATGGCGGATGTGGGCATTGAAGCGACCAGCGCCATACTTGAGCAGCTAACCGAGCGGCTCAACCGCAAAGAACTTAAAGACAGTACCGCCTTGCAGTCGGCACTGCGTGAAATATTGCTGGCCAGATTAGAGCCCTGCCAGCAGGCAATGGCCATAGAGTCAGTTGCAGCTCCCTACGTGGTATTAGTTATTGGGGTCAATGGCGTCGGAAAAACCACCACCATCGGTAAATTTGCCAGCCGTCTGCAGCAGCAGGGTAAGTCAGTATTGCTGGCTGCCGGCGATACTTTTAGAGCGGCAGCGGTAGAGCAGCTGCAGGTCTGGGGCGAGCGCAATCAGGTACCTGTGGTTGCTCAGCATACAGGCGCAGACAGCGCTTCAGTAATCTTTGATGGCATTCAGGCGGCCAAATCGAGGGGCGTCGACATCGTTATTGCCGATACCGCTGGACGGTTGCACAACAAAAGCAACCTGATGGAAGAGCTTAAAAAAGTAAAACGCGTTGCCGGTAAGCTCGATGAAAGTGCGCCCCACGAGGTGTTATTAGTTCTGGACGCAGGCACCGGCCAGAATGCTGTATCGCAGATGGCCGAATTCAATCAGGTGATTGGCGTCACTGGTATTGCCCTAACTAAGCTGGACGGGACTGCCAAGGGCGGTATTATTTTTGCTTTGGCCGATAAGTTTTCAGTGCCGATTCGCTATATAGGCGTTGGTGAGGGTCAGGAAGATTTGCAGCCCTTTGTTGCCAGTGACTTTGTCGATGCGCTGCTGAGTGCAGGTATGAGCGAAAATGATGAATAACCTAGAGGTTGAGAAAGCGTGATTCAGTTCGATAATCTCAGTAAACGCTACCCTGGCGGCTTTGAAGCTCTGCGCAATGTCAGTTTTAAGATGGACGCTGGAGAAATGGCTTTTCTCACTGGCCATTCTGGTGCGGGTAAAAGTACATTATTAAAACTACTGATGTTGATGGAGCGGCCGACATCAGGGAACCTGCTTATCAATGGCAAAAACCTCAATCGCCTGTCGAACTCTCAGATACCTATGTACCGACGTCAGGTGGGGGTGGTTTTTCAGAATCATCAGTTGCTGTTAGATCGCTCCGTTTTTGACAATGTCGCCCTGCCGCTGCAGGTGTCGGGCTATCCAGCCAGCGAGGTTGGCCGCCGCGTGCGCGCTGCCTTAGACGGTGTGGGCCTGTTAGACAAAGAACAGCAAAAACCCATGGCCCTATCTGGAGGGGAGCAGCAGCGTGTGGGTATTGCCAGAGCGGTGGTGCACAAGCCTCGTATTCTGCTGGCCGATGAGCCGACCGGCAATCTTGATCCCCAGTTATCCACTGAGATTATGGCGCTGTTCCGCCGCTTTCAAAGTGTTGGTGTCACCGTATTGATCGCCACTCATGATATTAGCCTTATCAACCGTATGCAGCTGCGCATTATGCGTCTGGAAGACGGTGAACTTACTGATGATGGAGGCGGTTATGGCGGCTACTGATAATAACCGCGATGCTAATCAGCGCGGCGCAAGCGGTCAAAAACTCAGTTTTTCCCATCGCTGGCGTGGCTACAAGTCACATCACCGCACAACATTGCGCACCAGTTTTAAGAAGATGCTGCAGGAGCCGCTGCAGACGATACTCACGGTTATGGTAATTGCCATTGCCCTGACATTACCTGCCGCGCTGTATCTAACGGTCGACAATGTACAGCAGCTGGGCAGTAACTTTGAGTCCTCGGCACAGATCACTGTATTTGTGCAAAAAGGCGCCAAAACCGAGGCTATTCAGGGCCTTGAGCAACAGCTTACAGCAATGCCGGCCGTAGCGAGTGTCGACTATATTTCAGCCCAGCAGGCGCTGTTAGAGTTTAAAGCCCTATCGGGTTTTGGCTCTGCGCTGCGCTATCTCGAAGACAATCCGCTGCCAGCCATATTTTTAGTGCAACCCAGAGTAGAGGGAGAGATTGATTTAGGCGAGACTAAAAAGGTTGTCGACGCTATTAGTGGGCTACCGGTGGTTGAGGATGTACAGATTGATATGGCCTGGCTACAGCGCTTGCACTCATTGATCGAAATGGGCCACAAAATAGTTTTGGCTCTGGGCATTACACTGGGCATAGGTGTATTGCTGGTGATAGGCAACACCATTCGTCTGGCAATTGAGAGCCGTCGCGATGAGATTATTGTGGTTAAGCTAGTGGGCGGCACCAACGCCTATGTGCGCAGACCCTTTTTGTATACAGGCCTGTTGCTGGGACTCTTGGGCGCCCTGATAGCCTCAATTATGCTGTTTAGCTGTCTGCTATGGATGAGTAGTTCAATTGAAAACCTCGCCAGTCTCTACCAGAGTCAATACAGGATAGAGGGCCTTGGTGTTGGCGGCTTTTTCACCCTGATGCTACTGGGCGCTGTGTTTGGCCTGGGTGGTGCATGGATTGCGGTGAGCAGGCATCTGCGGGATATAGAGCCAAGGTAAAATAGCCATCTAACGAGGCCCCAGCTCAGCTTCTTGGGGAACTAACAGAGTCCTTACAGACTCTAGTAACCAGTAATTGTTTAATGATAGAATTGTCGGCCGACGACTAAAGAGTGCAGCATGAACACAGCCCTTCAAACTATGGATTGGATGACACCAGGCGCTAACCTGAATGCTTATATTCAGGGCACAGCCACGGTGCCTATTTTATCTGTCGAAGAAGAGAAATCATTGGGTGAAGCCCTGTATTACGAGGAAGATCTCGATGCAGCACGTCGCCTGGTAATGTCTCATCTGCGTTTTGTTGTGCATATCGCTCGCTCTTACAGCGGTTATGGTCTGCCGCTGGCCGATCTGATCCAAGAGGGCAATGTGGGTCTGATGAAGGCGGTACGACGTTTTAATCCAGAAAAAGGCGTGCGCGTAGTCTCCTTTGCGGTGCATTGGATCAAAGCAGAAATACATGAATTTATTCTTCGTAACTGGCGCATTGTCAAAGTTGCGACGACCAAGGCGCAGCGCAAGTTATTCTTTAATCTGCGCAGTGCCAAGAAAGAACTGCAGTGGTTAACCGCCGATGAAGCCAAAGCGGTTGCTGGCGATTTAGGTGTTGAGGTAAAAGACGTCAAAGAGATGGAGATGCGTCTCTATGCTCGGGATGCCGCCTTTGATGCCCCGGCAGACGAAGACGAAGACAGCGTGCAGTATGCGCCTGTGTTCTATCTCAATGATAAGAGCGCAGATCCTGCAGAGCAGGTCGAAAAAGAAGATTATGAAGGCGACAGTAATCACCGTCTTGCAGAAGCGGTTAAAAGCCTTGATGAGCGCAGTCAGGATATCTTGCAGCGCCGCTGGTTAGACGACAAAAAAGCCACATTACATCAGCTTGCTGACCAGTATGGTGTCTCTGCTGAGCGCATTCGCCAGTTAGAAAAAAATGCCATGAAAAAAGTCCGCGTATTAATGGAAGCTTGATTAACTAAACGAATTTAACAAGCCGCGTCGTCAAACGCGGCTTTTTTATTGCGATGAATAAAGCAGCTTGGATAAAAATTATTGCCCTTAGTGGCGCGCTATCTGTTGCCATGGGAGCCTTTGCTGCCCATGGTTTGGACGGCAGCTTGTCGCCGCGGTTAATGGAGACCTTTCGCACTGCTGTGTTGTATCAATTTCTTCACAGCCTCGCGCTGCTCGGTATTATTTGTCTTCCGGAGCAATTACTGCACAGTCGCAGACAGCTATGGGTGGCCCGAAGCTTCCTGGCAGGCATTATTCTATTTTCAGGATCTCTCTATGCACTGGTATTTACCGGTATTAGTGCATTGGGAATCATCACCCCATTAGGCGGCACAGCCTTCATCGTCGGTTGGGGAACTCTTTTTTTCTCGGTAAAACCAAAGACCCAAGATTAAACCATGGATATAAGACCGGAATATCGCAAGAAATCTATTCGCAGTTATGTAGTGCGAGCGGGGCGTATGACCGATGGTCAGCGCAATGCCTTTGAAAACAGCTGGGCAACCTATGGCCTGAAATTAGCCGACGGCGCCATTGATACAGATACAGTATTTGGTCGCGCTGGTCCCAAGGTGCTGGAAATTGGTTTTGGCATGGGCGACTCACTATTACAGATGGCTACCGCTGAACCAGCGACAGATTTCATCGGCATTGAAGTGCATCCCCCAGGAGTTGGCACTATTATGAATATTGCCCAGTCAGAGGGTATATCTAATCTTCGGGTTTATTTAGCCGATGCCAATGATGTACTTGAAGAGTGCTTTGCTCCTCAGAGCATTGATCGACTGCAGCTTTATTTCCCAGATCCCTGGCATAAGAAAAAGCACAATAAACGGCGTATTGTGCAGCCACAATTTGTGCAGTTAGTGCGCGAAAAATTACGTCCCGGCGGTGTACTCCATATGGCCACTGATTGGCAGCACTATGCAGAGCAGATGCTCGAAACCCTCGACGAGGCAGAGGGCTTTGAAAATATTGCTGGCATTGGTCAGTATTCTCCCAGACCCGATTATCGCCCCATGACCAAGTTCGAAAAACGCGGCGAACGCCTAGGTCATGGTGTTTGGGATCTGATTTACAAAAAACGAGATTAGTCGCACAACCCCTAAAAAATTGGCTGATCGCGCCTGTGTAACAGAGCTTTAAGCGAATTTAACCAAAACATTAACTTTATAAAGGAATAGCAATGAAAGCATTGAAACTTCTTCCACTGGCTGCGCTACTGGCGTTAGGCGCCTGCGATCAGCTCAAGCAAGAGGACGTGGCTCTAGAAACTCAGGCGCAAAAAATCAGTTATCTGTTGGGCATGGACAACGGCAAAAACATTCAATCTGTAGGTGTTGAGATTGATACCGCGGCTTTCCAGCAGGGTTTTACTGCAGGTATAGAGGGCGCAGACCCTAAATTGACCGAAGAGCAGATTGCCGAGACGATAAAGATCTTCGAAACCGAGATGCTGGCCAAGCGCGAAGAAATGCAAAAAGCAGAGCAGCAATCAAATGAGCTTCAGGCTGAGGGCAATGCCATTGCAGGTACTGAGTTCTTGGCGGCCAACGGTGTTAAAGAGGGTGTTACAACGACTGAATCCGGTCTGCAGTACAGAGTGTTGACCGCTGGAACTGGTGTAAAACCAAATGCCTCCAGTACGGTTGAGGTTCATTATGCAGGCCGCCTGCTTGATGGCACTGAATTTGATAGCTCGTTTAAGCGTGGTGTGCCGGCTCAATTTGGAGTAACTCAGGTTATTGCTGGATGGACTGAAGCATTGCAGCTTATGCCTGAAGGTTCAAAGTGGGAGCTCTATATCCCTGCTGAGTTAGCTTACGGCCCCGGTGGTACAGGCCCGATCGGTCCCAACTCAACACTGATTTTTGAGGTTGAGCTGCTGCAGGCGAATATAAGCGATTCTGAGTAATAGCAAAAATAGCCGCGCATTAAAAAGCCCCGATTAATCGGGGCTTTTTAATGCCGCTACAATTTGTATCGTTACAAAAAGCAGCTACCCTGTATCGAGCCCTATACAGAGTCAGGTTGCTGAGCTGCCATAAGCTGTACCAGGTGGGCGTTATGCAAAACCTCAATCATCTTGTCTTCCGACTCAAATCGCTGCGCGAGGGTTTCGCCAATCACCGAAAGGTCCGTTCCTAACGTCTCCAGATCATCGGTGGCGAGATATTTATCGTTAAAATCCAATAGCTCCTCGGTAGAGGGCTGGATTTTTTCCATCAGCTCGGCGCCCTGTCGCAGGCCGTCTTTATCGCTAAAGGCCTTACCTTCACCGGCTAATTGCTCAAATACTTCAAAGTGGCCCACTGATACATAGTCGACCATAACTTCACAGAATCGCTGAAGTTTAGTGCCATGATCATCATTGCCACCATCAAAGTCTTTTATTTCGCTTAGTTCACAGTACTTGACCAGCATTTCACGGCGCTCTTCTAACCAGCGGTCAATGATTTCACTGACGCCACCCCAGTGTTGCTGCAATGTTTGACAATTTTCCAACATAACTACCTCTACTCGTCACTCCCTTGGCCTCTAAGTTTACATCTTTTTAACCCGGAGAAAAGCTATTCAGGATGATTCAATGCAGAAATAATGCTACCAGAGAAGGCAAAAACACTGATGTCCAGATACCATTTAAACCCATGCCAAGAGTGGAAAAGGCACCGCAACGGGGGCTTATTTCAAACGCTCTGGCGGTGCCGATAGCATGGGAAGCAATGCCCAGGATCAGGCCCTGCCAGCGCTCGTCTACAATTCCCGTGCGCTTAAAAATAATATTAGTGACCACAATGCCAACAATACCTGTGAGTAGCACGACCAGCGTAATCAGCGTAAGCAGGCCGCCGAGTTGCTGGGTGATACCCATAGCAATAGGCGTGGTCACAGATTTTGCTGCAATGGACAGCAACACCTCATCGCTAATATTAAACAATACCGCCAAGCTAAGGGCCAGCACAGCGGCCACAAATCCACCCAACAGAACGCATAGCGAAACCGGACGCATAAGCGCCGGGAGTTGCCGCAGCTCTTTTGAGAGGGGTACAGCAAGCGCCACGGTGGTCGGGCCCAGCAGCCATGAAAGTGCGCCATTAGCCTGATAATACAATTCGAAATTAATATTACTCAGGTATAAAAAACTGGCAATTATTGGGGTACCTATCAGCAGTGGGTGTAAAAAAGGATTGTTGTCGCTGCGCCGATAAACCCAGAGGCCGATAGTAAAACCAGCTAAGGACAGCCCCAGCAACCAGGAGCTGGCAGTAATTTGCTGCCACTGCTGCAGCATTACCTCAGTCATCTCTCACCAGCCGTTTAATTAGCAGCGCCATAAATATAATCACGCCAACAGTGCTCAGAAGTATCAGAGTCAAAATTGAGGGGAATTGTTGGTATATTTCACGGCTGAGAAAAAAGGCACCCACTGATATGGGGATAAACATCAGCGATAGGTTTTGAATCAGCAGACTGCTGGTGTTTTCGAGAAATTCAACAGGCCGATCACTAAGGCTCAATGCTGTCAGCAACAGCAGCATGCCCAGCAGCGGGCCGGGAATGGCCAGTCCCGTCAGCCACACACCAATTTCTCCCAGCCATTGAAACGTCACCAGTATCAGGAGGGCGCAGACAAACTTTAGGCCTTGCGAAAGAATTGCATCAGTCCTGTGCCAGCTAACAGAATAAACGCGATCAGCACCCATGCGGGCATGCTTAGACCAAGCAGTTGCCATTGCACCTCGGCACAGTTGCCATCGCCGCGCAGCAGCATGCCGATGGCGTCGGAGGCGGAAAAAGCATCGAAAAGATAGTCTACCGGGGGGCCGCAGGCCGGCACCTGATCTTCAGGGAGATTCTGTAACAAAATCTGCTTGATCGAGAAAAAACCGCCTGTAGCTGCACAGATCACCAGCAGTCCAGCATAGGCTTGCTGTCCCTTTCGCAGGGGATTATGCAGTGCAGCAACCGCACAAATAACACCAGCTGCAATAACAAATACCCTCTGGGTAATACATAGATAGCAGGGCACTAGCCCGAGGTAATCCTGAAAATAAAACACTGCAATCGCCATAAGCGCGGCGCAACCAAGGGCCACAACAAGATTGGTTGTTCGATAATTCGGAAAAATCACATCTGGCTCCTCAGCTGGACTAACTAGCGCGATAGTTTAATTCAATTTCGCACAACTTTGTGCGAACAAATACTTGCAGCCGTGGATATAGCTGATGAAACTCACGGTCTATGGCCACCTGATGCTGCGCTACAACCGACAGAGCGTCCTGCAATGCGACGGGTCGCCTCAGCCGCGAGCCAATACGTTGCAAAATTAAGGGCAAATTATCGGCATTGCTATAACTCTCTAGCCAACCGACTCTGGGGGCATGTTGAAGAAAATATTGCGCCCGCGTAGGCAGCTGACCATCATATTCTGCGAGCTGTTGGTAAAACTCGCGGCAAAAGTCTTGCAGTGGTTGCTGGTAATATTGAGTCCATTCACGCGCCAGAAGATGATCGTAAAACACATCTGCGACTATACCTGCATAGCGGCGCATGGGCGTTTCAAAACGCTGAAGAAATAGCTGAATTTCAGGTTGCTGATCTACAAAGGCATCGAGTTTGCGGTGAGCTGTAATTCCCGCTTCGATAGCGATAGGTAGTTCACCTGACAGTGGTCCGCGGACAAAGTCTCCGAGCAGACCCCCAACACGGTGTTGTGGATTAGAGCCTGCCAGCGCAATATGGGCGAGGTAGTTCATCAGTGGTCGGCAAGAAACTCATCAAAGGGCAGACTGTCGCTGGCTTCAATCTCAGCCTGACGCTGAATAGATTGCTGCGCCAGCTGATTATACTTAGCGATGGTTTCATCGCTCGGCGGCCGTTGGCGAAAATAGTCGCGCTGGTCACAGGCTTTGCGCATAGCCATCGAATAGTAGGTTTCATTATTATCGGTCATCTCGCGCAGCAGTGCAGCCGCGGGCGTCGAACTATCATCTTCAATGCGCCCCTGCATATTAGCTAAGGCAGCAGAGTAGGCCTGAGTCTGGTTAGCGCTATCAAGCAGTTCAGCAATTGGCCCTAATTCAGCCAGTAGCGCGCGGCCCCAATCGCGCAGTCCGACTTCAGCATCATCGCGCATTAAGGTCATTTCAGGATCGCGGCCGCTGTATACGGTACGACTATTATTTACTGGGATTTGAGCATATTCCCGATCGCTAGTTGCCGGGCTCTCCTGTAGCAGACAGAACATCAAGAACGTGTCTAAAAAGCGGATAGTTTCTTCATCAATGCCAGCTGCGGCCAGCGGATTTAAGTCTATGCAGCGCACTTCAATATATTCCACGCCGCCCTGCTCAAGCGCTTGCAGAGGTGTCTCGCCAGAAGCGGCAATGCGCTTGGGTCTAATGGCGCTATAAAATTCATTCTCAATCTGCAATAGATGGGTATTGAGCTGTTTATAGTTGCCCACTGCATCCTTTAGACCAATCTCGTCATAGGCTGGGTAGGGTTGCTCCAGCGCCTCGCGCAAGGTCTTGATGTACTGATCAAGACTGTTGTAACACACCACCAGCGAGCTCTGAGCTTCACTCTGGTAGCCAAGGTCACCCATACGCAGAGATGTTGCATAGGGGGTGTGCAGGCTGTGGGTATCTTTGCCAAAGGGAACCAGCTGATGCTGTCGCCCTCGGACAAAACTCTTGCACACAGCTGGAGCCGATCCAAAGAGATAGAGCAGCAGCCAGGAGTAGCGGCGAAAGTTACGAATCAAAGCAAAGTAACCTGCGGTCTTAAAATCCTGCAGGCTAGCAGTATTATTGCTGGCGGTTTGCAGTTCACGCCACAACTCTTCAGGGACCGAAAAATTATAATGAATCCCGGCAATGGTTTGCATCAACCGTCCATAACGATGGCCAAGGCCCACCCGATAGACATTCTTCATAGTGCCTATATTAGAGCTGCCATATTTGGCGATAGGGATACTGTCATCATCGCCGAGCTGGCAGGGCATACTGCTAACCCAGAGCAACTCATCATTAATATGTTGATAGGTGAAGCGATGAATCTCATCCAGCTCAGCGAGCACCTGTGCAATTGATGATGAGGGGGCGGTGATAAATTCTAGTAGCGCCTCAGAGTAATCTGTGGTGATCGACGGGTGCGCCAGCGCCGAGCCAAGCGCCTGTGGATGGGTTGTAGTCGCTAGTTTCCCATTGCTCTGAACACGCAGGCTTTCTTTTTCAATTCCGCGAGTAATACCGGCCAGCAACGGCGCTCTATCGGAGCCGCTCAACAGAGCCAGTTTCGTCGCCAGTGACAGCATAACTTTTACGCTTAAGCCGCGTCGGACTGAGCAGAGTTGGCTGCGATTTTCTCACTGGGAATAAGAATAGGACGGCCTTTGGAGTCTGACTCACATTCCACGATAAAGACTCGCAGGCTGATATCTTTAGCGTTGATCTCAATCAGTTGATTGAGTGCAATATCTCTATGCGGGCTGGAGAATACGGAGTCTCGATGTGGCTCAGAGCTCCATTCAAAATTTTTGTTAAGAACAAGATTATTCTGGGTTTTTAAAATATAAACTTTCATGCCAATCCCGTGACAGCCACATTGATTTCCGGCACAGTGTAACCTATACCTGTGGCTTATAAAAAGGGAAATCATATGAGTAAAACAGCACTAATTCCGCTTGCCAATGGCAGTGAAGAAATTGAAGCAGTTACCATTATCGATGTGCTCCGTAGAGCGGACATTGATGTTACTGTTGCCAGCATAAATGACAGCGGTGATCTGCACATTCGCGGATCCCATGGAATTCAGATTGTTGCCGATTGCAGTATTGATATCTGTGCAAAAACCAACTTTGACCTTATAGCAATCCCGGGTGGCCTGCCTGGAGCAGAACATCTCGCAGCTAATGCGGCACTCGACAAACTCCTGCGCGAGCAGGCAGCAGAGGGCAAGCTCTATGGGGCAATTTGCGCGGCACCACAGCTAGTGCTCGCGAGCAAGGGTTTGCTGGACAATAAGATGGTTACTGGCCATCCCATGTTCCAGACGCTACCCAACGCCAAAGAGGTGAATAGTGAATCTCGCGTGGTTGTCGATGGCAACTGCATTACCAGTCAGGGACCGGGAACGGCGCTGGATTTTGCCTTGGAACTGGTTGAACAGCTGTGTGGCCTGGTAAAGCGTGAAGAGGTCAGTTCAAGGTTGGTGCTAACGACCTCGGCAACGGCCTATTACTAGCGTCATTTTCCTAAGCGTTATTTTCCACCGGCTGAATATTAGTCAATCTGGCCTTGAGGTTGGCGCCAGCCAGATACAGGCAGGGGACAAAAACCAGCGTCACCGACGTCGCGAATAAGACGCCAAAGGCGAGGGAAGACACCATTGGAATTAAAAACCTCGCCTGCATACTGGTCTCCAGCAAAATAGGCGCCAATCCAATAAAGGTTGTAATAGAGGTCAGAATAATCGGCCTAAATCGCTCATGACCTCCGCGTATAAGTGCCTCTTTGACATCGTAGCCCTCTTCACGCAACTGGGTAATTCGATCAATGAGTACCAGATTATCATTGACCACCACCCCGCTCACCGCCAGTACGCCAAGAAGCGATAACAGACTGAAATCCAAACCCATTAACAGGTGACCAAAAATCGCCCCCATAATGCCAAATGGCACTGCTGACAAAACGCCCAAGGGCTTGAGATAGGACTTAAACTCAATCGCCATCAGCATATAAATAACTGCCAGCGCCAATGTAAACAACTTCGCCGATGAGCTGTAGAAATCTTCCTGATCGGCGAGTTCGGCATCCTTAACCAGACTGACCTGAGGAAACTTTAGTGCGACTTCCGCAGCCACATCGCCGTAAACGATCTCGGCGATCTCAGTGATGGTAATGGTCCCCATAGTCGGCTGCGCGGTGACCCTTACACTGCGTTCACGGTCGCGGCGATTGATCCTACTGTAGCCCGGCACATACTCAGCCTGAGCGACCGAATAGAAAGGGATCTCAGTGCCGCTGGTGGTGCGGACACGCAGATCCTCAAGGGTATCTACCTGGGCACGATCGTCCTTGGGATAGCGCACCATCACTCGAACATCATCCCGTCCTCTGGGTATTCGTTGCGCTTCCGCACCATAGAACCCCTGACGCACCTGCCGGGCGACGTCCGCTAGACCAATCCCGAGGTTGTCTGCATTGGCGCGCAGGCTAATATCTATATCAGATCGGCCAGAATGAATATTGTCACGAATATTACTCGTTCCAGGTACCTGGCGCAGCTGTTGGCTGACATAGGCCGTTGCAGCCTGTAACTGCTCAATATTGGTCGATGACAGCAGCACCGAAAATCGTCCCGAGCTGGTGCGTGACAATGAGGCTTCAGTTGCAAAGCTTTTGGCTTCCGGCACCTTGCCGACATGATACTGCCAGCGCTCGGCCAGCAAATGTGGATCTATCTTACCACTGTACTCGGGGCTTATTTCTAGAATGAGACGCAGATGATCTCCCCACATAAAGGATAGCTGGTTTTTAGTCAGTTCAACACTGTCTGTCTGGGGAGCAATAAGCGGGTCATCAGGCAGCATTGCCACGGCTTTTTCGGCGCGCTTAATAATTTCCAGTTTGTCGGCCTGAGAATAGCCGTCTGGCATATTGATCTTCATCTGAATAATGTCCGAGCCTACCTTGGGCATAAATCGCTGTTTAATATAACCAGAGCCGACCAGCGTGATGGATAGGGCAAAAGCCAAGGTAAAGCTGACCAGGGTCAAGTAGCGCCAATCGAGTGCCTTTATTAGTAGCGGCTGATAACTGTTTTTGGCAAAGCGCATCATGCCAGAGGCAAACCATTGACGGAGACGATAAAACTTAATGCCCCATTCTGATTTAGGCTCTTTTTCGGGTTTCATCTGCGCCAAGTGAGACGGCAGTATCAGCAGCGATTCAATCAGTGAGAAGCTCAGCGCTACAATTGTTACCGCGGGGATAGCCCAGAGCATTTTTGGCCAGATGCCAGGTAAGAACAGCATGGGTAAAAACACAATCATAGTGCTTACCACCGCTAGAATTACAGGCTTAGAGACGGCCTGAGCGCCGAGCTGTGCTGCCGCGCTGCGATCATAGCCCTCCTGTTGATGGCGGTAGATACTCTCGCCTACCACAATGGCATCGTCGACGATAATTCCCAAAATAAGCAGAAATGAAAACATCGACAACATATTTAACGTGAGGCCCATACCGGGCAAAATCCACAGCGCGCCCATATAGGCAATGGCAATACCCAGTGCTACCCAAAACGCTAGCTGTGGTCTTAAAAACAGCATAAGCACGACAAAAACCAGTATCAAACCGCCGAAGGCATTGGTTGATAACAGCTCTAAGCGGCTGGAAAACATGATCGAAAAATCTGCCCAGGTAGCAATGCCCAGTTCGGTCGGCAAATAGTCAATTTCTTCGGCTATAAAGCGTTTAACCGCGCCCGTGGTGGCCATTACATCCGGCTGGTTGCCCACACTGATACCGAGAAAAACCGCGGGCTGGCCATTGAAGCGCACCATCACATTGCGCTCTTCAAAGGTATCTTTTACGGTTGCCACATCAGAGATTTTAATCTCAGTGCCATCGGCGCGGCTGCTAATCGAAATATTGTTAAAGTCTTCCTCATAGTAGGCCTGGCCGCGAGTTTGAATCTGAATATCACCCGTGGCTGCGCGAATAGTACCCGCGGGCAAATTAATCGAAGATCGACTAATGCCATTGACTACATCATTAAACGAGATGCCATAGCGTCGCAGGGCCATCTCGGAGAGCTCAATATCTATCTGTGCGTTACGCGCACCATTAAGTTCCGCGTGATCAACCTCAGGCAGGGCAGCTAAATCATCTCTAATTCGCTCGCCGTACTCCTTGAGTACAGTCTCATCTGCATCGCCATAAAGTGCCACGCGAATTACTTCCTCACGGAATATCTGCTCCATCACGATGGGGCGCTCAGCATCGGCGGGAAAGGTAGTCACTGAATCGACACGACTTTTAATATCGTTGAGCATCTTATTCATATCATGCCCGGTAGCCACTTCCACCGTTACCTTGCCTCTGCCCTGACGAGCTTCGGAGTTGATATGCTTGATACCGTCAAGACTATAAATAGCCTCTTCAATGCGAATAACTATTTGTTCTTCAACTTCCCTCGGCCCAGCGCCAGGGTAGGGCATATTGATATCAATATAGTTGACCGGTATAGCCGGGAATACCTCTTTACCAATGCTGGAGGCGCCCATGGCACCACTGATCAAAATCAGAATCATCAGCAAATTGGAGGCAATGGGGTTGCGCACAAACCAAGTAATTAAATTACTCACCGCTGTTCACCGGCTGCTGAAGATGATCCAGTGATGGGCTCTGCGGCGGTGTCCGTATTAGGCGCGACCTGCATGCCATTAATCGGCAGAGAGATGCGCGTCGCTACGATTCTGGTACCAGCGGCAATGCCTACGACCACCGCAGAGGAGGCATCTGAACGAAGCACTGAAATTGTTTGAAAGCTGATTTGATTGCTGTCGTTGAGCACCAGAACTTCGCGGCCCCGGTAGATAATGTCTTTTGGCAGTTTAAGTGCATTTTGAATCACTCTGCCGTCGATATCTGCCTCCACAAACAGGCCGATATTCAGGGGCGGACGATCATCGCCGGCATCAGCTTTAAAGGGATTCCTTACCTCCGCCACCGCAAAGGTCATACGGCTCTGTACATCGATAGAGGCATCGGTTCTAACAATTCTGCCCAGCCATTCATGGCTGAGTTCACCGACACGGCTGCGCAGTGTCACTGCCGGATAATTGACCGCCTGGCTGCCTTCAAAGTTTACGGGTAAATCGACCAGCATTGCCTCCCGATCAGAGAGAGGCAGGCGAACCTCGATAACATCTGTACTGTAGACCTTAGCAATTCGTGCACCCGGCGTGACGTATTGGCCCAAGTCGACAACCGTATTGCGGATGCGGCCTTGAAAAGGCGCGCTGATGCCGGTTCGAGCAAGGTCGAGCTCAGCTTTTTGCAGGTCTGCCTGAGCAGAGTCAAGAGTGGCCCTAGCTGCGTTGAGTTGAGGTTGACGCAGGAAAAGCCTATTGGCTGTCTTATCTCCGAGATCGCGCCATTCGCGTTTGGCCTGCCGTGAACGGCCCTGTTCAAGCGCTACATTCTCCTCAGCTCTTGCCAGCTGTGCCTTGGCGCGCACCACAGCAAACTCGTAATCCGCCGACTCAATCTGGACCAGTTTGCTGTTCGCTTGAAAAAAGCCGCCATTGGCATAGTTATCAGCGACGGCAACAATCTTCCCCGACACCTGAGAAACGAGATCTATCTCTCGTTTGGGTGCCACAGTTCCCTGAGAGCTAATACTAACTTGTAATGGCGCGGGGGACGCAACAATGACCTCTACGGCTAACAGCGGCTTGGCCGCTCTGGGCTTGCGCTGAGTCTCAGGTTTTAGCAAGGCGAGAGCGGATATCAACGCAACTCCGATAATAATAACCAGAGAGGTTACTCGTGCTTTGTGGCTTAACAGGAACATTGATAGTCGAACCTTTTAGAGGCTGGGTAAATAATAAGTTGCTATATAACGGTATAACCCCCGTCACGTTGACATTATACGCACCTCTGATACCAATAGATGCGATTAGTCTCAGCTAGCCAAATATCCAGATTCTAGCCCGTTGCATAAACTCCGGGACGAGATAGAAAATAAAGCCGGTGAAAACCAGATTTAATAGAGCAATTGCAAAAAAGAACTGTGGGATAGACCAGCCTAAAATGCTTAGAAAAATAATACCGATAAAGCTGCCGATCACCATATAAAATGCATTGCAAATATTGTTGACCGACAGAACTCGCGCACGAATATTAGTTGCCGAGCGCTGCTGAATCATAGAGTAGAGTGGCACAATAAAAAGGCCGCCACAGAGCCCAATAAACATTAGATCAAAGCCCACTCGAATACCGCCTGAAAGACCAAAGAATTCATTGGGCATCACTGGACCCAATCCCTGATTGGCCAGTTGAAATGCATTGGAAGAGAAAAATAAATCAATCGCGAAAACGGTCAGCCCGAGCGCGCCAATGGGTATAAGGCCAGGTTCAACTTTGCCATTCGAGAGTCGATTGCAAAGTAGAGATCCAATTGCCACGCCGATAATAAAGGCGGCTAATAAAATTGAAATTAATGTGGGATGTCCGTTGAGCACGGTTACCGCAAAGTTGGGTACCTGAGTTAAAAAGCTACCGCCATATAGCCAAAACCATGAGTTGGCCAGAATACAATAAAAAACGGTTGGGTCCTGTTTGGCGAGTGCAAAGTTCTCTCGACCCTGGCGAATGGGGTTTAAGTCTATCACTAGGTCAGTATTTTCTGCGGCGGCGTCTGGAATTTGCCTACTGCAGAGCCAACCTATTATCGCCACCAACACTGCCAGACCGCCGACTAATAGCGGCCCCTGCTCAAAGGTCACAATCCAGCCACCAAGCAAGGTGCCCATTAAAATAGAAACAAAGGTTCCCATGCCAACCTGAGCATTGCCGGCGAGTAATTCATCAGTACTCAAATGCTGTGGGATAATTGAATATTTGATCGGGCCGAAAAAGGAAGATTGCACACCGAGAAAAAATAAAATCACCAGCATTAAAGAAACATTCATAATCCAGAGAGCGTAGCAGCCAGCTAACATAATAATTATTTCAGCAAACTTAATACGTCGAATAAGCAGTGCTTTGTCATACTTATCAGCTAGCAGGCCAGCCGTTGTAGAAAATAAAAAATACGGAAGAATGAATAATCCAGCAGCCAGGTTGGTCGTAAAGTTGGTGCTGCTCTGCGCACTGGCAACTGCACTACTAACAACAATTACCAGCAGTGCATTTTTAAAAATATTATCATTCAGCGCGCCCAAAAATTGGGTTGCAAAAAAAGGTAGAAATCGTCGCTGGGTAAAAAGGTGGAACTGATTTAATTTTTTCTGTTCCATAGTAAGCTCTATTTATTATTTTTATTGATGATCTCTTTTTTTACATTTGGGCGCTGCCTAAATTATAGCGCCCAATGTTAAGCTAAGTACCGTGGTTTTTTTACTGCCATAGTCACGGCGTGGCTCGTCAACAAATGTGCACAGTTCAGTAAACCCAACCTTTCTCATCATACCAGCAGATGCGGCATTCTGCTCATGTCGATCGATAATCAACATTGAAGCACCCGTGGCAGGGGCCCGCTCAATAACCTGTCTCAGTAGACAGGAGCCAATACCCTGACCGACATAGTTTTTGTGAACTACGGCTTCAGCAATATAAATTGCCTTATCGCCATTGGTAAATTGCAGGTATCTGTTGGGAAGTGTTGTAGGGCGGTAAAAGATAACAAAGCCAACTGGCTGACTGTCTTCTACCGCAATGATAGCCGAAGCTTGCCGCTCAGCTACCAGGGAAAATTCATCATCTACGCCCTCTATGGGTAAATGATTCCAAGGGCTAGTCCCATGTTCAAACAGAAACGACTTTAAGCTATCCAGTTCATTGGCTTCAGCCAATCGATAACAAATCATTGTCTGAGGATTACTTGCGCTTCATCGCACCAAAGAATTCGGCATTATTTTTGAAGCCTTTGAGCTTTTCAACCATAAATTCTGCAGCGGCGAGATCTTCCATATCATGCAGTAATTTACGCAGTATCCAAACTCGTTGTAATTCTGACTCATCCATCAATAAATCTTCACGACGTGTGCCAGAGCGACGAATATTAATAGCTGGGTAAACTCGCTTTTCAGCAAGCTTGCGATCCAGAATTAATTCCATATTACCTGTGCCCTTAAACTCTTCATAGATAACTTCATCCATCTTAGAGCCGGTCTCAACCAATGCAGTTGCAATAATGCTGAGACTGCCACCATGTTCAATATTACGTGCCGCACCAAAGAAACGCTTTGGCTTTTCTAGCGCATGGGCATCTACACCACCGGTAAGTACCTTGCCTGATGATGGAATAACCGTGTTATAGGCTCTGGCTAAACGGGTAATAGAATCGAGCAGAATAACGACGTCTTTTTTGTGCTCTACCAGGCGCTTGGCCCTCTCGATAACCATTTCGGCAACCTGGACATGGCGGGTCGGTGGTTCATCAAAAGTCGATGCAATAACTTCGCCGCGCACGGTACGTTGCATTTCAGTTACTTCTTCAGGGCGCTCATCGATCAGTAAAACAATAATAATACATTCTGGATTATTGCGAATAATCGACTGCGCAATATTCTGCATCATAATAGTCTTGCCCGCTTTGGGCGGCGCGACAATCAAACCTCGCTGACCTTTTCCTATCGGGGACACCAGATCAATGATACGGCCAGTAATATCCTCAGTAGACCCATTACCTGCTTCTAGCGATAAACGTTGATCGGGGAATAGAGGCGTAAGATTTTCAAATAGAATTTTGCTGCGAGCATTCTCAGGAGCATCGAAGTTAATCTCATCCACCTTGAGCATAGCGAAATACCGCTCGCCATCTTTGGGTGGTCGAATCTTTCCGGCGATACCATCGCCAGTGCGCAGATTAAAGCGTCTGATCTGGCTGGGTGAAACATAGATATCGTCTGGCCCAGCCAGATAGGATGCGCCGGCTGAGCGCAAAAAACCAAATCCATCAGGGAGTATTTCTAAAACTCCGTCGCCATAAATATCTTCGCCGCTTTTTGCATGTTTCTTTAATAAGGCAAAGATGATGTCTTGTTTACGTGAGCGAGCTAAATTATCAAGACCCATAGAAGCGGTCATTTCGATGAGTTCAGCGATAGGTTTTTGTTTTAATTCAGATAGATTCATAGGAAGGGTTATTTCGCGTTGCTATAGGTTTAAGAAGGTTTGGCAAAATGCCATTTGTAAGAGATTGGGTAGATTGTATGCCGCGTGAAGCGCAAAAGCGTTGATTTGGAGCGTCAGAGGAGGCGTTATTTAAGAAATAATGTTTGAATTATAGCGATGGATTCGTAAATCGCAAGAAAAGTTTTGCGGCCCTGTCACCAGGGCCGCATAGATTTATACCAATCCGTCTACAAATTCTACCAATTGGGTTTTGGAGAGCGCGCCTACTTTAGTCGCTTCAACCGTCCCATTTTTAAACACCAACAGGGTTGGAATACCGCGTACATTAAATTTAGCTGCGGATTCTGGGTTGCTGTCGACATCAACCTTGCAGATTTTGATCTTGCCAGCGTACTCATCGGCAACTTCGTTAAGAATGGGGGCAATCATTTTACAAGGGCCACACCATTCTGCCCAAAAATCTACTAGTGCAGGTGTGTCTGATTGCAATACATCGGTTTCAAAGCTTGCGTCAGTGACGTGAACAATATTGTCGCTCATTTTCAGGGTATCTCCAGAGGTGTGGTCGAGTTTAACGATCTAATTTTTAGCATAATAGCATCGACGCTGGGAGTGCAACAATGGATATGCTCAATTGGTATAAAAGATTTAGACTATGACTGCCAGCACTGCAGCGCTCGGGGAACCAATGCTCGGTTGTGGGTCTTACAGTACACAAATTCAAAATGGGGGACATATGTCTATTATTAAGTTTGCGCTGATCATTCTGATCACACTTCTTATCGCGGCCTATTTTGTCTTTGATGGACAGCAATATCTGTCTCTAGACTTTTTTCAGCAATATTATCAACAGCAGCCGCTAGCGGTCGCACTGATCTATTTTGCTATCTATATTCTCGCCACTAGCCTGTCTCTGCCGGGGGCAGCGCTATTAACTATTATCGGCGGCTTGATCTTTGGTCTGTGGCTGGGTGTGTTGCTAGTTTCATTTGCCAGTGCTCTGGGTGCTACAGGGGCATTTTTATTGTCACGCTTTGTATTGCGCGACTGGGTGCAGGCGAAGTTCTCTAAATATCTTACAGCCGTTAATTCTGGTGTAGAGCGGGATGGCGCACTGTATCTGTTCAGTCTGCGGCTTATTCCAATCTTTCCCTTTTGGATCATCAATCTGGTGATGGGACTGATGCCGATAAAGCTGAGTACCTATTATTGGGTCAGTCAGCTGGGTATGTTGGCAGGCACCTTTGTGTTCGTTAACGCCGGTGCCAGTTTGGGTGCAGTAGACGAGCTGTCTACCACGGGAATACTCACGCCCAAGGTCCTGCTGTCATTCGCACTATTGGCAGTATTCCCCTTTATCGCACGCTATTTTTTAGCGGGTCTGCAGCGGCGTAAGGCACTTGCTGGATTTAAACGACCTAAAAAGTTTGATGCGAATTTGCTGGTTATCGGGGCCGGGAGTGCTGGATTAGTAAGCGCTTACATTGCGGCAACTGTTAGAGCAAAGGTGATGTTGGTCGAGCAGGCGAGGATGGGTGGTGACTGTTTAAACACTGGCTGCGTTCCCAGTAAGGCACTGATTCGTGCTGCCAGGTCGGTCAGAGATATTGAAAAGGCAAAGACCTTTGGTATTAAAGTAGGTGTACCCGAGGTGGACTTTGCCGCAGTGATGGGCCGAGTTCAGGATGCTATAACCGAGATTGAGCCCCATGATTCAGTTGAGCGATTTACTCGCCTGGGGGTTGACTGTGTCGCCGGTCAGGCGCGGATTATTAGTCCTTGGGAGGTGGAGATTGAGGGCCGCCGACTAAGTGCGGAAAAGATTATTCTGGCTACTGGTGCAAGCCCGATTATTCCACCTATTCCCGGCTTGGCCGAGACAGATCCTCTTACCTCAGAAAATCTATGGCAGTTACAGACATTGCCCAAAAAGCTACTAATTATGGGTGGGGGCGCCATTGGCTGTGAGATGGCTCAGGCGTTTCAGCGGCTGGGTGCGCAGGTTATATTGGTTGATGCTATGCCTCAGCTTTTGCCGAGAGAGGATGATGATATGGTAGCAATCGTCACTAAAACACTTGTCGATGAGGGCGTGCAGATAATCACCGGCGGCGAGATTACCGAGTTTACTTCTCAGGCCAGCGCACAGAGTGCCCTAATATCTGGCGCTGATGGCAACCAAATAGCGGTTGAATTTGACCGTGTTCTGGTGGCCGTTGGCCGTCATGCCAATACGGCGGGCTTTGGACTGGAGGAGCTGGGAGTTGCAACCAATAAAAACGGAACGGTGGCAGTCGATCAGTATTTACGCACCAGCTGCCCCACTATTTTTGCTGCCGGTGATGTAGCTGGTCCCTATCAGCTGACCCATGCTGCAGGGCATCAGGCTTGGTTTGCTGGAGTTAATGCTCTCTTCGGGCAGTTTAAAAAGTTTGCCGTGGACTACAGGGTTATGCCGCAGGTAATTTTCATTGATCCGCAGTTCGCTCGCGTTGGATTGAATGAGCGAGAGGCTGCGGAGCAGGGAGTTGATGTTGAGGTCACGGTCTATGATCTATCAGATCTAGATAGAGCGATTGCTGATGGCGATGCCAATGGCATGGTCAAAGTGCTCACGGGCACAGGCAGCGACCGTATTCTTGGGGCGACTATTCTAGGCCCTCAGGCCGGTGAATTAATAACCGAATTTGTGACAGCGATGAAACATAACCTCGGCCTAAATAAAATTCTCGCTACCATTCATAGTTACCCGACTCTTAGCGAGGCCAATAAATATGTGGCTGGGGAGTGGAAGCGCAAGCATGTGCCGGAGCGGCTATTGCATTGGATCGCTAAATACTACCGCTGGAAATTAGGTCGCTAGCTAGCTCTCTTAGCTAAAACTGGCCATTGGTTCATGGCCGACGACTGACTGAGGGTCGATATGGATAATAATCTCGGAGCCGGGGTAGGCCTCCAGCAGACGCATTTCCACCTCGTCTGAAATCTTGTGAGCCTCTAATAATGACAGGTCATCATCTAGCTCAAGATGAAATTGAATAAAGGTCACAGTCCCGGAATGTCTAGAGCGCAGATCATGCATACCACGCACACTTTTATTCTCTAGCACAAGGATTTGAATCTCTTCCCGCTGCTCATCGGGCAGTTCACGATCCATTAAATGGTCGTAGGAGACCTTAATAATTTCCCATGCGCTGAAGAGGATATAAATGGCGATAGCGCAGGCAAACAGTGCATCAAACCCGGCCCAACCCTGCACCGACAACCATAGTGCCAAAATCACACCGCCGTTAACCAGCAGGTCGGTACGATAGTGCAGTGCATCGGCGCGGATGGCGGTCGAATTAGTTTTGCGAATGACATGATGTTGAAAGGCCAACAGCAGCAGTGTTGCAACAATAGAAAATACCATCACCAGCATACCAACACCCACTGCTTCGACGGCGATAGGGCTAATAATCCTGCGCCCGGCTTCCAAAAGTAAAAAACCAGCGGAGCCAGCAATAAACATTGATTGACTGAGTCCTGCCAGAGCTTCGGCCTTACCATGTCCAAAGCGGTGTTCTTTATCGGCTGGTGTCAATGCATGACGCACCGCGACTAGATTAATCAGTGATGCCAATGCATCCAATACAGAATCAATTAATGTAGCCAGCAAACTAACCGAATCTGACAGCCCCCAGGCCACCAGTTTCGCCACAATAAGCACCAGTGCGACAGAAATAGATGCATAGGTGGCAAGTCGCAGCAGTCTTGCGGTTTCTTCTGGGCCTGTTGATAGAGGGCTAGATGTGGTCATTGTTTAGCTGTTGGTATTGATGTGAAATAGGTCCGCAGTTTAGCAAATTTATCAGCCTGCCTGAAGTGCAGGGCAGTGCTAGGTTAAAACTGCTGCAGCACCGAGTTTAAGAATTGATAACCCAGTTTCGTGGTGCGGTAATGCCCACCATCCATCTCCATAAGACCTTTGCGCTGCAGATCGTTAATCTGCGGTTTAATACTGGATAACGCCAGCCCCGTGCGAGGAGGAAAATACTCAGCTGGAACACCCTCTTTAAGCCGCAGCCCATTCATCATAAATTCTAGCGCCATCTCATCTGCGGCGATTGCTTTATTCTGTGCCATAAAAGAGTCGATACGCGCTAAATACTTATCGGGCTGTCGGGTCTTGCTGCTGCGCATAACCAAGCCTGACTCTGGCAATGTGATCTTGCCATGAGCGCCGGCACCGATACCCAGATAGTCGCCAAACTGCCAGTAGTTAATATTGTGTTTTGACGTTTGACCGTCGAGTGCGAAGGCGGAGACTTCATACTGAACAAAGTTATTATCATGCAGCAGATTCATGCCAGCCTGCTGGATATCAGCTAGACGGTCATCATTGGGCAGAGATGGTGGGCGTGCATAAAACTCAGTATTGGGTTCTATGGTTAGCTGATACCAAGAGATATGTTGGGCGCCATTGTCGATAGCGAGCTCGATGTCAGCTACAGCTTGGTCAATTGTTTGATCGGGCAGGCCGTGCATCAGGTCAATATTGAAGTTATTAAACCCAGCCGTCCCAGCTGTAGCTATGGCGTGCAATGCTTGGCTGCCATCGTGAATTCTGCCGAGCCGCTCTAGATGAGTTGAACTGAAACTTTGAATACCTATCGATAGTCGATTGATCCCAGCACTGCGAAAGTCTGAAAATTTCTGCTGTTCAAAGGTGCCTGGGTTGGCTTCCAGAGTGATTTCAATACCCTCTTCGAAGCCGATAAGATGTTCGGCAGCAGTTAAGATTTCACCGATGGCTCGGCCAGAAAAAAGACTTGGAGTACCGCCGCCAAAAAAGATTGAATGCAGTTTTCTTCCCTGAACCCAGTGCAGATCCGCTTTAAGATCGGCGATTAGCGCATCCACATAGGCACGCTGGGGAATTTCTTCTGGCGCCTGATGAGAGTTAAAGTCGCAGTACGGGCATTTGCGTACACACCAGGGAATATGAACGTAGAGGGAGAGTGGCGGGAGTTGCAGCACGGGTTTAATGAGTTTGCAGTTGCTGCAGCAAGTTGGCAATTGCCTTGCCGCGATGACTCAGGAGATTTTTGGTTACCTTATCTAGCTCGGCGGCATGGCAGTTGGTTTCGGTGACATAAAAAATAGGGTCATAACCAAACCCCTGATCACCGCGAGACTCTGTCGCTATCTTACCTTCCCAGGTACCCTGACAAATAATCGGTGTGGGATCATTGCCGTGGCGCATATATACGATCACTGTTTGATAGCGGGCGCTGCGCTGATCCGTCGGTACGTCAGCCATAAGTTGCAGGAGCTTTTCTTTGTTGGCCATGTCGCCAGCACCTTGACCGGCAAAGCGCGCAGAGTAAATGCCTGGCGCGCCCTGCAAAAAGTCTACTTCTAAGCCAGAATCATCGGCGATGGCAGGTAGATTAGACAGGGTGGCAGCATTGCGCGCCTTAAGAATGGCATTTTCCACAAAGGTAAGGCCGGTCTCTTCAATATCTGGAATACCGAGATCTGTCTGAGGAATTATCCTAACGCCCAAGCCACCTAACATCTGCTGCAGTTCTTTTATTTTGCCTGCATTGGCGCTGGCCAAGACCAAATCTTGTGGACTGCTCAATGTGTCGTTCCTGTAGTTTTGATAGCAATGCTAGTCGTGATACATTTTTTTCTGAAATTTAAAGTTGTAGCCGTAATCAAGATTATCAGTCTGCGGCTTTACATCAATTTTAAAGGTTAGAAAATCTTCGTTATCGAATTTAAATGGCGCTAAATAGTACACCGTGTTCTGTTCACGCACCGCTACAAACTCAAGGGTCTGGGTCTGTTGCAGGATATTTGACACGGTGCCAGTAACGATACCTGGTACGCCAACCCCCAGTGTTTTAACCATGGCAATATTGACTAGGCCCTTGCCCTTACCGCGGACAATATTATTGGCTACGGCAATATCCGGTGCGATAAATGAAGTGCTAAAGGCACTGTAAAATATTTTGTGTTCACCATGCTGTTTGTATAGGTTTTCTTCAAAGGCCTGCCCTAAAACAGGTGCTGTCAGTAGACAGATTACCAGCAGTAACCGTTTCATAGACTCTATCCTCTTAGCTATTATCAATTTAGCTCTCCATTTATTACATCGGCCGCTTATCGACTTAAATGATAAACCGCTGTCTCGGTGAATAAATTCGGCCATAGGCTTTTGAGTAGATTATCAGGAAATTGTTCGGCAATAAATTTGCGATGCAGCACCTTAATATTGCGCTCATGACACAGGGCTTCAAAATCACTATACGTAAAGAAGTGAATATTGGGTGTGTCATACCATTCATAAGCTAGCTGCTTGGTGACGGGCATACGACCGCGAAACGCCAGATAGGCCCGCGTGCGCCAGCTGCCAAAGTTGGGGAATGTGATAATGCATTGGTTACCGATTCTAAGCATTTCATCTAATACCAGATGCGGATAGCGCATTGCTTGCAGCGCCTGAGTCATCACTACAGTATCAAAGCTATTGTCGGCAAAGTTATCGAGACCTTTGTTGAGGTCTTGTTCAATAACATTGACCCCTCTGGAAATACAGTTCTCGATTGACTCAGGGTCAATCTCTAAGCCATAGCCACTAATATCATGAGCGCGGGTTAGATCTGCTAGTAGAGAGCCATCGCCACAGCCCAAATCAAGCAGCCGCGAGCCGGACTTGATCCAGGTACTTATAAAGCTAAAGTCTTGACTCATTGCGCTGCCTCCAACTGATCGGCAACTCTGCTAAGGTAATTACCCAGGGCTGCTTGATAGCGGCTGTTTGGTAGCAGAAATGCGTCATGCCCCTGATTGGAATCAATGGCGGCATAGCTCACATTCTTGCCCGCGGTAATTAGAGCATCGGCAATTTCCTGAGAGCGCTTGGGCGAAAATCGCCAGTCGCTGCTAAAGGAAATCAGCAAAAATTTGCACTGGGCCCGTTCGAAGGCCTCAACGGGACTGTTGTTGTATTCCCTGGATAGGTCAAAGTAGTCGAGCATTCTAGTAATCAAGATATAGGAATTGGCATCAAAATTACTGGAAAACTTATCGCCTTGATAGTTTAGATAACTCTCAATCTGAAACTCTATCGGGTCCTCAGTGCCATCGACAAAGTCACCGCTGGCCAGTTCGCGACCAAACTTCTTGCCCAGGGCTTCATCCGATAAATAGGTCACATGGCCAATCATACGAGCCAGTGCCAACCCATGCAGAGGCGCCTTCCCCTCCTGCAGGTAGTTACCATCACAGAAGTCGGGATCTGACTTAATCGCCCTGCGGGCAATTTCATTAAAGGCAATATTCTGCGCACTCAACTTCATCGATGAGGCAATCACCACGGCGTTTAGTAATTTGTCCGGATGCTCTAGTGACCAGCGCATGGCCTGCATGCCGCCCAAACTGCCACCAATGACCGCAGCCCAGCAGTTGATGCCGAGGTATTCCATCAGTAGCTTTTGCGACTCTACCCAGTCTCTTGCTCGCAGTGAGGGGAAGTCTGCTCCCCACAGAGTGCCAGTTTCAGGGTTGATAGAGGTCGGCCCAGTACTACCGAAACAGCTGCCGATATTGTTGACACTGACAATAAAGAATCGGTCGCTGTCCATGGACTTGCCTGGGCCAATGTGATGATCCCACCAGCCCGGCTTACTATCGTCTTCATAAAAGCCCGCGGCATGATGATCACCGCTGAGAGCATGGCAGATCAAAATGGCGTTACTCTTGTCGCTATTGAGGGTGCCGTAGGTTTCGAATACCAGTTCGTGACTTGGCAGCACTGTGCCGCAGGCCAGTGTCAGTGGTTTTTCGATCAACACCTTTTGTGGACTGACTAAGCCAATGGATTGTGCGGGGACTTCTAAAGAATGAGATGACATGGCCGATAGTATAGCGTCTTGTATTATCGATGGCTGTGAGTTTTTTAATGCGAGGGCCATTTTCTGAGGTAGACTGCATGGAGTTATTTTTAGGGGGTAACTTATGCAGTATAAAAAATTGGGACACACCAATTTAGATGTATCGTTAATTGGCTTGGGCACTATGACCTGGGGCCAGCAAAATAATGTAGAAGAAGCCTGTGAGCAGATGGATTACGCTGTCTCCAAAGGCATTAACTTTTTTGATGTTGCGGAAATGTATCCGGTGCCGCCCACAGCTAAAACTCAGGGCGCTACAGAGTCCTGTATTGGTGAGTGGTTTAATCGTACGGGTAAACGCTCAGATATTGTATTGGCAACTAAGGTTGCTGGGCGTGCGGATCAGGTGCCGGATTGGAAACATATGCGCGGTGGTCCAAGGCTGAGTCGCGATCATATTCGCCGCGCTATCGAAGGCTCTCTGGAAAGGCTTCAGACTGACTATGTCGATCTCTATCAGGTTCACTGGCCCGAACGTGGCACTAACTATTTTGGTCAGCGCGGATACAGCCACAAACCTGAGGCCGATGGCATTGCCATCGAAGAGACATTGGATGCATTGTCGGAGTTGGTGGCCGAGGGTCTGGTTAAACACGTGGGCGTGTCCAATGAAACGCCCTGGGGCGTTATGGAATACTTGCGCCTGGCCAGAGAGCGGGACATGGCCAAGGTCGTCAGTATCCAAAATGTCTACAACCTGTTGAGCCGGCAGTTTGAAACCGGTCTCGCAGAAATGGCGATTCGCGAAGAGGCTGGTCTGCTAGCTTATTCACCGCTGGCATTTGGTGTTTTAAGCGGCAAATATATCGGCGGCAAAAAGCCTGCAGGCTCAAGAATGGAGCTGTTCACACGTTTTTCCCGCTATGACAGTGCCCAGTCGACTGCTGCTACTGAGGCCTACAAAGCAGTAGCTGATAAACATGGTTACAGTCTCACACAGATGTCATTGGCCTTTGTCTGTCAGCAGGCATTTGTGACTAGCTGTTTGATTGGGGCAACGACCATGGAACAACTTAAAGAGAATATAGCGGCGGTCGAGCTGACACTTTCCGAAGACGTGATGGCCGAAATCAACGCCATACATAACCAGTATCCAGACCCTGCACCTTAGGTAATCTGTTAGCGGGCCCATTTGTAGGATTTTCAATCCTGCAAATGGGCCTTCAATGCAGCGCTTAGCCCAGCAGAGGCTGAACCAAGCCGCCGAGTATTGGCATCACATTGGCGCGAATAATCATCAGCCCAAAAATAGCCACCATCGGTGATAGGTCGATCATGCCAATGGGCGGGATAAAGCGTCGGAAAATTGCCATGTATGGGTCAACCACCTGACTGACTAGACGCACAGTTGGATGTGAGCCGGTGCCAATCCAGCTTGAGATAACCAGAATAAAAATTCCCCAGAAGTAAATCTCAATCAAGGTGCCGAGCAATTCCAAGCCGGCAACCGCGAGATAGGTAAACATCTGCGCGCCAAACATACCGCTGAAACTCAATACTATTAAGTAGAAAGACCATTTAACCAGTATTGCTGCCACCAACGCAGCGGTATTGAGCCGACCAATAGTGGGAAATACCCTGTGCAGTGGTTCCACCACTGGCGAAGTCAGTTTAAACAGTGTTTGTGAAATGGGATTAAAAAAGTCCGCCTGCACCAGCTGCAATAGTACCCGCACTAAAAGCGCGGTCGCGTATATATCTAATGCTGTTCGAAGAATAAAAATAATCGTGTTATCCATGCTGCTTATTCCTTAATGCTGTTATTTAGACGCAGCGCCAAAGTCTGCTGACATTTCTTCTGCTCTTGTCAGCGCGCTATTCATCGCCTTGCGGAAAATCTCTTCCAAGCCCTGCTCTTCAAAGGTCTGCAGTGCAGCCTGAGTTGTGCCGCCGGGCGAGGTCACCTGTTCGCGTAGCTGAGTTGGGTTGATACCGGACTCAGTCGCCATACGCGCTGCGCCTAGGGCTGTTTTGAGGCTGAGATCCTGAGCAACCTGCTGGGGCAAGCCAAGTTCTTGGCCGACTTGCTGCATAATTTCCATTATGCGAAAGAAATACGCGGGGCCGCTTCCAGACACAGCGATAACCGCATCAATCTGCGCTTCATTCTCCACCCAGCAAGCGTAGCCAATGGCTGCGAATATCTTTTCCACCAAGGCTTTTTGCTCAGTACCTACCTGGGCATTGGCATACAGCCCAGTTGCGCCAGAGAGTACCATCGCAGGTGTGTTGGGCATGGCTCTAATAATAGCTGAGCTGCTGCCTAGCCAGTTTTCTAGCGCCATCAGTGGTATACCAGCAGCGATGGATACCAGAGCTGGCCAGTGATCTAGCGACTCGGCCAAGTCGGCGGCCACAGCGCTCATAATCTGTGGTTTTACCGCCAGCACAATGACTTCGGCCTGCTTAGCTGCGGCTCTATTATCAGTCGTGGTCTTGATGCCATAGCTGTCTTCGAGGCGCTTGCGCGGCTCTTCGCCTGGTTCGCTCACCGTTATGCTGTCTGCGTCGAAGCCATTGGCGATCATGCCGCCAATAATGCAGGAGGCCATATTGCCGCCGCCGATAAATACAATTGAACTCATTCCCTTTCCTTTGTTTACTTTAAATTAGTTAGCTGTCTCTTGGGCTAAAAATATCTGTGCCCACCCGAACAATAGTTGCGCCCTCTAAAATTGCAGCATCCATATCGCCAGACATCCCCATGGAGAGGGTATCCAGTTTCCGTGAATTGTCCAGCAGACTATTTATTTGGTCTTTTAATTGCCGCAGCTGCTTAAAAGGTATGCGCTGCGCCTCTAACTCAGTGCGGGACTGTGGAATAGCCATTAAACCGCGCAATTTAATATTGGGTAAGCTGGCAATATCTGCAGCCACTGCCAGTGCCTGTTGTGGGCTAAATCCAGATTTGCTCGATTCATTATCAATATTGATTTGCAGGCATAGGTTGAGTGGCGCCATGGTAGAGGGCCTTTGATCGCTGAGGCGCTGAGCAATTTTTAGCCGGTCGACCGAGTGGACCCAAGAAAAGCTCTCTGCAGCCAGACGGGTCTTGTTAGATTGCAGTGGACCAATAAAATGCCAGTCGAGCTTGGCACTGGATAATTGATCAATTTTCTCTAGGGCTTCCTGAAGATAGTTTTCGCCAAAGCTCGTTATGCCGGCCGCCAAGGCCTCATTTATCTGTGCGCTGGTTCTCGTCTTGCTGACAGCCAGTAACAGCACCTCATTCGGAGTGCGACCTGCATCACTGGCAGCCTGTTGCAGTCGTCTCTGTATAGAGCTAATGTTATTTTTAATGGTTGGCATAGTTTTAAATCGTCAACAATGGCTTCAGGGAATGAGCGAGATAGAAAATGGATATCACCGGATTATTAGCGTTTAGTGCCAAAGAGGGGGCCTCGGATTTACATATTTCCGCTGGTCTTCCCCCCATTATAAGAATTGATGGCGATGTCCGCCGCATTAACTTGCCACCTATGGAACACCGGCAGGTCCATAGTTTGATCTACGAAATAATGAATGACAAGCAAAGAAGGGATTACGAAGAGTTTCTGGAAACAGACTTTTCCTTTGATGTGCCTGGTGTCGCTCGATTTCGGGTCAATGTGTTTAACCAGAATCGTGGCGCCGCAGCAGTCTTTAGAACCATTCCCTCGAAAGTATTAACCCTTGAACAGCTGGGTATGGGAGATATCTTTAGGAAGGTGTCGCTGCTGCCACGCGGTCTGGTATTGGTCACTGGGCCCGCGGGTTCTGGTAAGTCAACCACACTCGCGGCCATGATCGATTATGTCAATGAAAGCCGCTATGACCATATCCTAACCATCGAAGATCCCATCGAATTTGTCCATCAGAGCAAGAAGTGTCTGATTAACCAGCGTGAGGTACACCGTGACACCATGGGGTTTGATGAGGCGCTTCGATCGGCGCTGCGTGAAGATCCCGATGTAATCCTCGTCGGCGAGCTGCGCGACCTTGAAACCATTCGTCTGGCACTTACGGCGGCGGAAACAGGTCATTTGGTGTTTGGTACATTACATACGACCTCCGCGGCTAAGACCATTGACCGAGTGGTAGACGTATTCTCCGGTAGTGAGAAACCGATGATTCGCTCGATGCTCTCAGACTCACTGCAGGCAGTAATCTCTCAGGCATTATTAAAAAAAATTGGCGGCGGACGGGTCGCTGCTCACGAAATCATGATCGGCACGCCAGCCATCCGCAATTTGATTCGAGAGGATAAGGTGGCGCAGATGTATTCTGCCATTCAAACCGGTGGTGCCTTGGGGATGCAGACATTGGATCAATGTCTCCACAACCTGGTTGAACAGCGCCTGATTAGTAATGATGTCGCCAAAGAAAAAGCCAAACTACCGGATAGTTTTTAAGCTCAATTATGTCGAGGACAGATCATGCTTGATCGAACATTTGAAAAGCTGGTGAGACATATGGCTGAAAAAAAGGCCTCTGATCTGTTTTTAACCGTTGGCCTGCCTCCCTGTATAAAAGTGAATGGCAGCCTGGTACCTGTCAGCAAAGAGAAATTGACCCAAGAACGCTGCGAAGAACTGGTATTGAGCACTATGACGGCACAGCAGCAAGTTGAGTTTAGAGACAGCAAGGAACTAAATTACGCAGTTATCAGTGAGGAGTCTGGGCGGTTTCGTGCCAGTGCTTTTTATCAACGTGGTGAAATTGGTATTGTGCTGCGACGTATTGAAACCGAAATTCCCACTCCTGAGGCATTATTATTGCCGCCTATTCTTAAAGAATTGGTTATGAACAAGCGTGGTATTGTTATCTTTGTTGGTGCTACCGGCACCGGCAAGTCGACATCTCTGGCGGCACTGATTGGACATCGAAATAAAAGTAGTCGAGGCCATATAGTCTCAATTGAAGATCCGATTGAATTTGTTCACCAACATCAGGGCTGTATTATCACCCAGCGCGAAGTGGGGGTGGATACTGAGTCATTTGATGTAGCGCTAAAGAACACCCTGCGCCAGGCGCCCGATGTTATTTTGATTGGTGAAATTCGCACCCGTGAAACCATACAGCATGCAATAACCTTTGCTGAGACTGGCCATCTGGTGCTGGCAACCTTGCATGCTAACAATGCTAATCAGGCGTTGGATCGCATTAACCATTTTTTTGAAGCAGACCGCCACAGCCAGTTGTGGATGGATCTGTCTCTGAATCTACGGGGTATTGTGGCGCAGCAGCTGGTGCCGACTCGCGACGGCAAAAGCCGCAGAGCGGCGATCGAAATTATGCTCAATACGCCTCTAGTAGCCGACACGATTCGCAAGGGCAGTGTGCACAAAATTAAAGAGATTATGACCAGCGCCACAGAGCACGGTATGCAGGCCTTTGATCAGGCGCTTTACACCCTCTATGCAGATGGTGAGATCAGCTACGAAAACGCAATTGCTTATGCCGACTCAAAAAATGATTTGCGGCTGATGATCAAAATGCAGTCAGATAATCATATTAATGAGCTGGAGCGTGCAGCAGATGGTTTGTCGATTGAGGATGACCCCTCAGATAGATTGCGCTGGTAGTACTTAATTAGGGTTGCTCACCGAGCCCAGGATTTTCCAGCCAGGTTTGCAATATCAGTGAGGCAGCAATATGGTCAATCTTAGTCAGGTCGTGACTTTTACCTTTCCTACCTCTAGAGGACTCCTGTTGCTCGCGCAACACCGACTTTGCCTCACGGCTGGTGAGGCGTTCATCAATCATCATGACATTCACTGCAAAACGGCCCTGCAGCCTGCGCCCAAACTTGCGGGCTCTGCCGCTAAGCTCACTTTCACTGTCATCCATATTTAGAGGCAATCCGACTAATACAAGATCCGGTTTCCACTCATTTAAAACGACTTCGATATCAGCCCAGTTAGGCACACCGTCCGAGGCCTTGATAATCGTCAGGCCCGAGGCACTGTTGGTCAGGGTCTGGCCATAGGCCACACCAATCTGCTTAAGACCAAAATCAAACGCCAGTAAGGTCGTGGTTTCAGGCATGGCCGGCATCATGGGATAGCATTGCCAGATCCAGTCCTATCGTCGATGCCGCAGCTCCGGCGCGTTTGGCGCAGTCGGTATGAAAGATAATTGCCGAATCGGCGGGAATGGTGAGCCAACTATTCTGACTGAGTTCTTGCTCTAGTTGTCCAGCTTCCCAGCTTGAATAACCCAGTGTGATCAGGGCGTTCTCCGGCCCTCTGCCCAGCGCTATATCAGTGAGAATATCCTTTGAGGCGGTAAGGCTAATATCTTCACCGATGGCCACAGTGGATTCCCATTGTTGCTCAACACTGGGATGGAGAATAAAGCCGCGATCGCGCTGCACCGGCCCGCCGTCGAATATTAGCGAGCTGCCACATTCGTCGAGGTAGCTGAGTTCGAGTTGGTCAAAAATGGCTTTGACGGGAATATCCAGCTGTTGATTAATTATAAGCCCCATAGCGCCGTCGGCATTATGCTCGCAAATATAGACTACAGACTGGGCAAAATTTGGGTCATTGAGACCGGGCATGGCCAGCAAGAAGAAGTCTTTGAGGCTGGAAATCGATTTTTTCGATGCTTTCGTCATACTGTGCAATATGAGGGTTTAGAGCTCTAAACTCAAGGAGTGAAGGGCGATTAGTTGGTGGTGTGCAGCTTGCCTGTCTGATACTGCCAGGTGCGAATAACATGGACTTCATCGCGATCGCGCAGCTCTTGGGGAAAGGCGTTAAACGGCGATGCCAGCCGCACCGATCGCACCGAGGCCTGATCAAGAATTTTGATCCCTGAGCTCGTCGTAATCTGCACCCGATCCACAGAGCCATCGGGCAGTATAACCACGATAAGCTGCACTCTGCCCACAAGGCCCTGGGCTCGCGCTTCGCGAGGATAATTAAGGTTGCCCACGCGCTCGATACGCTCTTCAAAATAATTCATATAGGCTGCTTCCTCGGCCGTTTTGGTAGAGGCGGACGTCAGCCGAGCAACCTTGGGAAGGTTGCTATAGGTTTGATTGAGCTGGTCAAGTTTGGCGCGTATTGCGCCAATAGACCGCTGCAGAGCCACATCCTGCACAGGTTTTTTAGCCAGTTGAAGCCCCTTGTCAGGCTGGAGCTGTGAAAATATCTCGGGCGCCAGCTCAGACGAATTTTTAGCGGCCAATAGCGGACGGTCGGTCTCTTGGCTCGCGTATTGCCTCTGAGCTGCGGTTGTAGATTGCTGATCGGTCTGAAACTCTGACAACCTATTGCTAGTCACTTCGGCAACCTTATCACTGCTATCACCACTACTGGCCTGATTGGCCTGAGCAATAAAATCGGCTCTCTCCGGGGCCTCAGCACTGGCGTAATGAGCCAGCGTGACCTCCATTGAGGCCACAGGCCTGGATGGCGAGGACAGGGTAAAAGTCAGCCCCAGTAACAGCACCAGATGCAGGGCCAGCGCTGCGGAGAATGTCCCCTTGAGCCGTTCATTGGTTTGATTCCATGGGCTGTCAATAAAGCTGTCCATAACCAACCTTTAGACTAGCGGTTTAAACGATCTTCAATGGCATCGATTAACTTGTCACCAATCGCCGTGCCCTGGGCATCGTCAATCTCGCGTGCGCAAGTGGGACTGGTCACATTGATCTCGGTGAGGTAGTCACCAATAACATCCAAGCCGACAAAAATAAGACCGCGCTCCACCAATGTCGGTGCAATCTGCTCTGCAATCCAACGATCGCGATCGCTCAGTGGCTGCACGCGGCCCTGGCCGCCAGCCGCGAGGTTTCCGCGGAATTCACCTTTTGCGGGGATGCGGGCTAAACAGAATGGCACCACTTCGCCATCAATCACCAAAATTCGTTTGTCGCCCTCGACAATTTCGGGCAGATACTTTTGCGCCATAATGGTCTGCTGACCATGGTTAGTGAGGGTTTCAAGAATAACATTGAGATTTTGGTCACCCTGCCTGATGCGGAAAATCGACGTTCCGCCCATACCGTCTAAGGGCTTAAAAACAGCGTCCCCATGTTCTTGCAAAAAGCCCTTTAGGCGCTTCTGATCACGGCTAATCATCAGCGGCGGAGTACATTCGGGAAATTCGGTGGCAAACACCTTCTCATTGCAGTCGCGCAGACTCTGAGGTCTGTTGACTATTAACGTACCGCGTCTTTCCGCGGCTTCGAGTATATAAGTTGAGTAGATAAATTCGCTATCAAATGGTGGGTCTTTGCGCATGAGCACAACGTCCAGCTCCTCCAGCGGGATCGAGCTGCTCTCCTCAAGTTCAAACCATTTAAAAGGGTTTTCAAAGACTTTGAGCGGACGCACTTCTGCTCGCGGATTCCCATTTTCCATAAATAAGTGCTGCTGCTCCATATAGTAGAGCTTAAAGCCCTGCCGCTGGGCGGCAAACAGCAGTGCCAGCGTGGTGTCTTTGTTATATTTAAGTGATTGAATTGGGTCCATGACGACCCCGAGAGTTTTACTCATAAATGACTGCCTTGTGGTTATTTATGCACTATAACTAATAGGACGCGAAACTGGATGAAAATCTGTGAGCCAGCAAACAAAAATATTATTAAAAAGTGAGCGTTGTAGATTATATATTACAACTGTGTTTAAAATTCCATAACTTGAGTGATGTTGGCAGTACTTAAGGCGTTAAGTGGTTTTAAGGGTGATACAAAATGGATGTTCAGGGCCTCAAAGCGACAGGTTGCCGGCTTGGGTCGCCTGGCGGCATCTCAATATCCCACTTATTGACTTTGCGGCGCTGCAACATGGGACCGCAGCCTCAGCTTTTTGGCGCCAGCACTAGAACACTGGTGCTAAATAGTTTTGCTGAGGGGCACAGCCACCATTACTACGCCATATTAACCCGAGAATTCCCACATACATTGCGTGTTGAAGCCGACTGTGAAATGACGACTCAGTCCGCCGCCGACAATGGCAACTGTATCAAAATTGATTTGCAGGTCGACAATGAAAAGCTGTTACTGCCAGATTTCAGCCAAATCGAGACCCATTCAAAGGAAATCCCCCTCTACTACTAGCCCTATGACTGCCTGTCCGCAGATTTAAGTGTTGAACCCTGTGGGACAGGTGATAATCTTACCCGATAACTATTAAAAATTTTCGGGGTAAGTATGAACGGTTTAATGATGGATTCGCAGCTCACTATTACATCAATAATGAAGCATGCAGATCGAATTAATGGCAAGAGTGAGATTGTTTCAGTAACAGGGGATAACCCTCACCATAAGTACACCTATAAAGACGCTTTTCAGCGCGTTCGGAAGCTGGCAAATGCCCTCCAAGGCATAGGCTTTGAACAGGGTGATCGCATTGCCACGCTGGCTTGGAATGATTATCGCCACTTTGAGCTGTACTACGCCATCTCCTGTTCAGGTCAGGTTTGTCACACAATTAATCCGCGCCTATTTCCCGAGCAGATAGACTTTATTATCAATCATGCCGAAGACCAGTGGATTTTTGCTGATCCTATGTTTGTGCCTCTGCTGGAAGCGCTCAAAGATCGACTGCCGACCGTTCGCGGCTATGTCATCATGACCGATCAAGCGCATATGCCAGAGACCAGCCTAGCTAACACCCATTGCTACGAAACTTTTATTGGTGATCAGGCAGATACCTTTAATTGGCCAGATCTGGATGAGAATACCGCCAGTTCTATGTGCTATACATCTGGAACCACAGGCAACCCTAAGGGTGTTCTCTACAGCCATCGCAGCACCGTATTGCATTCCATTGTGGGCTCCATGCCCGACTTGATGAATCTGTCGGCTGATGATGTGGTTATGCCCATAGTGCCAATGTTTCACGTCAATGCATGGGGTACCGCCTACAATGCGCCTATGACGGGGGCCAAGCTGGTCTTCCCGGGGCCGAAGATGGCCGATGGCGAGACGCTGACCAACCTGATCAATACTGAGAAAGTTAACTATTCTCTCGGCGTGCCCACCGTATGGCTGGCACTTGTTGGCTACCTCAATGCCTCAGGTAAAACCATAGAAACACTCAACTCTGTTGTCTGTGGTGGCTCTGCCTGCCCCCTGTCACTGATTAAAGAGATGGAAAAACATGGCGTGACGGTGCACATGGGCTGGGGTATGACTGAAATGAGTCCACTGGGGTCATACAACCGCCCAATGGAATGGATGGCATCGGCGACTGAGGAAGAGCAGGATACCTATCGCGTTCGTGCAGGCCGCATGGTCTATGGCGTAGATATGCGAATAGTCGATGAAGAGCACAATGAGCTCCCTTGGGACGGCATAGCCTCAGGTCTCCTGCTAGTTAAGGGCCCCTGGGTCATCAATGGCTATTACCGCCTCGATGAAAAGCCAGCACTGGATGCAGAGGGCTGGTTCGATACTGGCGATATGGCCTCCATTGATGAATATGGTTATGTCACTATCACCGATCGAGTTAAAGATGTTATCAAATCTGGAGGTGAGTGGATTAGCTCCATAGATGTCGAAAATGCCGCTATGGGCCACCCAGATGTTCAGGAAGCTGCAGTCATTGGTGTTGCCGACCCCAAGTGGACTGAACGCCCGCTGCTTATTGTTATTCCTGTAGAGGGTGTAACGCCAGATAAAGCCGGTATTTTGGCCTCCTTAGAAGGCAAGATTGCCAAGTGGTGGATTCCCGGTGACTGTGTGTTTGTCGAAGAAATTCCGCATACGGCCACAGGCAAAATCAGCAAAAAGGATCTGCGGGATCAATTTAAAGATTACAGTTACTAGGGGCTGTCAACGAGATAGATGGTTGAGCGTTTTGAGGTTGGTATAAAAAATAGGAGGTTTACAAGATGAGAAACTGGTTTATTTTTACATTACTGACGTTGATGTCAGTCTCAACGCTCGCCGGTCACCATGGCGACGGTCATAAAAAAGGTGGGCTTTTTAAGCAGGCAGATCTTAACCAAGATGGCGCTATTTCCGCCGATGAGCACGAAGCCGCAATACAGAAAATGGCGGATCTCAGACGTCAGAGATTCTCTGCAATGGATGCAGATGGTGACGGTGCTGTCAGTCGCGAAGAAGCAAAGGCAATGCGCGCCGAGAGGCATAAAAAGCGCGAGGCGAAAAAGGCTGCCCAATAGTCAAATGCACAGCGCTTAACCTAACGGCCACTGAATTCAGTGGCCGTTTTTTTACACCTGCAGAAAAGGGCGAATAATTTGCACACGCAATCGAAGTCGCGCATCATTGCGCCTGAACTAACCCATGGTGTTTTATGACTGAATTTTTGATTGCTCCCTCCATTCTCGCGGCAAATTTCGCTCGTCTGGGAGACGAGGTTGATAACGTGCTGGAAGCTGGTGCCGATATCGTGCATTTCGATGTGATGGACAATCATTATGTCCCCAACCTGACCATTGGTCCTATGGTGTGTAAGGCGCTGCGCGATCACGGCGTAACAGCACCTATTGATGTGCACCTCATGGTGCAGCCGGTGGATGATCTGATTCGAATGTTTGCAGATGCCGGTGCCACTTATATCACCTTTCATCCAGAGGCTTCTAATCATATAGATCGCTCGTTACAGTTGGTGCGTGACCTTGGTTGTAAGGCCGGACTGGTGCTGAATCCGGGTGCCAGCCTGGAAACAACACGCTGGGTCATGGACAAAATGGACATGTTGTTACTGATGTCAGTAAACCCGGGATTCGGCGGGCAGAAATTTATTCCTGCGACCCTGGACAAGCTGCGTGAAGCCCGCCAGCTTATTGATGACAGTGGCTACGATATTCGTTTGGAGGTTGATGGCGGGGTTGGCGTCAGTAATATTGGCGAAATAGCGGCAGCGGGCGCAGATACCTTTGTTGCAGGCTCGGCCATCTTTAGTCAGCCCGACTATGCTGGTGTAATTGGCCAGTTGCGAGCCGAACTAGCTAAGGCGAGCTGATACCATACCCTCGGTCTGATTGAGCCCAACGGTTCCTTGGATGACCGATATTGATTACAATACCAACCCCGAAAGGAGATGGGTCTTGAAAAGCATCAGTTTTATACAGTTTGATTTTGGCTGCCATTGGCGGCGATGGCGCAACTAGTGCTGCTTGGGCGTTGCGAACGCCTATATGAATCAAACTGCTATCGAACAAGGAAACTGCTATGACCCCCGAAAAATTTGCCACCCTGGCAAGCCAAGACTTTAACCGCATCCCCGTTACTCGCGAAGTCTTAGCTGATCTTGAAACGCCTCTCAGCGTCTATCTTAAACTCGCCTATGGTCCCAATTCATATCTGTTTGAATCAGTGCAGGGCGGAGAAAAATGGGGTCGTTACTCGCTGATTGGTCTGCAGACCTCCACCGTGCTCAAAGTGTTTGGCAATCGGCTGGAAATTGTCCGTGACGGCAAGCCCATGGTTAACCGTACTACCAGTGATCCACTGGCTGAAGTAGAGCGCTTTCGGCAGTTGTTCAGCATGCCAGACAGCCCTGATCTACCGCGATTTACCGGCGGTCTTGTCGGCTATTTTGGATATGACACCGTTCGCTTTGTAGAGCCGCGTTTAGCTGCTAGTGCGGCGGCTGACGAGCTGGGCACTCCGGATATATTGTTAATGGCCTCAGACGAGGTGGCGATTTTTGATAATTTGTCAGGCTCTATTATGTTAGTGGTGCATGTCGATGCCAAAGAAGTGGGGGCATTAGCAAAAGCCGAGGCGCGACTCGATGAGTTAGAGCACAGACTCGCGCAGCCTAAACCGGATCTGCCACCGATGAACATGCAGGCCGACGGTATATCAGAACAAGATTTTGTCTCCAGCTTTGGTGAGCAAGACTTTAAAGCAGCGGTCAATAAGATCAAAGACTACGTGGTGGCCGGTGATGTAATGCAGGTCGTACCATCACAGAGACTGTCAGCCCCCTTCGACGCATCACCGATAAACCTTTACCGAGCATTGCGTCGGCTTAATCCCTCACCCTATATGTACTTTCTGGATCTCGATGGATTCCATATTGTTGGCTCGTCCCCAGAAGTATTGGCGCGTCTAGAAGATGGCCAGGTCACTGTCCGGCCTATCGCCGGCACCCGTAAACGCGGAGAAAGTGCAGAGGAAGATCAGGCCATGGAAGATGAGATGCTTGCCGATCCAAAAGAAATTGCCGAGCATCTAATGCTGATTGATTTAGGCCGCAATGATGTGGGTCGTATCAGTCAAACCGGTACCGTAAAAGTCACCGAAAAAATGGTCGTCGAGCGCTACTCTCATGTAATGCATATCACCTCCAATGTAGTGGGTGATGTGACTGAAGGAATGGGTGCCCTGGAAGTACTTAAAGCGACCCTGCCTGCAGGTACATTGAGTGGCGCACCAAAAATCCGCGCCATGGAAATTATTGACGAGCTCGAGCCCGTTAAGCGCAGTATCTACGGTGGTGCGGTGGGCTATATTGGCTGGAACGGCAATATGGATACTGCAATTGCCATTCGTACCGCAGTGATTAAAGACGGCATGCTACATGTGCAAGCCGGTGCCGGCGTCGTGGCCGATTCTGTTCCAGAGTTGGAATGGAAAGAAACCAATAATAAGGCGCGCGCTTTAATGCGCGCGGCGGCAATGGTGTGTGGAGTGTCCAAATGATATTAATGATCGACAATTACGACTCATTTACCTACAACATTGTGCAGTACCTGGCCGAGTTAAAAGCTGAGGTAAAGGTTTATCGCAACGATGAGATTACTCTTGCTGACATAGAAAAAATGGCACCACAGAGAATCGTTATCTCCCCAGGGCCATGTACTCCAAATGAAGCAGGGGTTTCCGTCGACACCATAAAAACCTTTGTTGGCAAGATCCCAATGTTAGGGATTTGTTTAGGACACCAGAGCATCGGACAGGCTTTCGGCGGTAAAATAATTCGTGCCAAACAGGTCATGCATGGCAAGACATCAATGATGCATCATAACGACACTGGTGTTTTTAAAGGCTTGAGCAATCCATTTGAGGCTACTCGCTATCATTCACTAGTTATTGATCAGGCAACGCTGCCTGATTGTTTGCAAGTCACCGCATGGACTCAAAATGAAGATGGCACCCTCGACGAGATTATGGGCATTCGGCATCGAGAGTTAGCGATTGAAGGGGTGCAGTTTCACCCCGAATCAATTCTTACTCAGCACGGTCATGAGCTGTTAGATAATTTCCTCAAGAGCCAATGAAGGAGCAAAATGTGGATATTAAACAAGCATTAGAAGTGGTGGTTAATGGCGAAAATCTGAGTGCTGCAGATATGCGCGATGTCATGCGTCAGATAATGACAGGTAATGCCAGCGAAGCTCAAATAGGTGGCTTTTTAGTTGCCCTTAGAATGAAAGGGGAAAGCATCGATGAGATTGCCGGTGCAGTAGAAGTAATGCGTGAGCTGGCGACCGGCGTCAAAGTATCTGGCGATGGACTGGTCGATATCGTTGGTACCGGTGGCGATGATTCCAACCTATTTAATGTTTCGACTGCATCGACTTTTGTTGTTGCTGCTGCTGGTGGGCGTGTTGCCAAGCATGGCAATCGTTCGGTGAGCAGTAACAGTGGTGCCGCTGATCTGCTTGAGGCTGCCGGGGTCAATCTAGATTTAACCCCAGAACAGGTAGCCCTCTGTGTCCAGGAGTTGGGCGTCGGCTTTATGTTTGCCCCAGCCCATCACAGTGCTATGAAGCATGCTATCGGACCAAGGCGAGAGTTAAGCCTGCGTACCATCTTTAATATTCTGGGCCCCATGACCAATCCAGCCGGAGTGACGCGACAGCTAATTGGCGTCTATGATAAGGCGTTATGCAAACCTATGGCCGAAGTGCTTGGACGATTAGGCGCCGAACATATTATGGTGGTGCACTCTGCAGATGGCCTCGATGAAATTAGTATTGCCACAGAAACCCATGTCGCCGAATTTAAGGATAACCTGATTACTGAATATACAGTTGCGCCAGAAGACTTTGTAGCCCAGCGACAAAGTCTTGAAGGTCTTGATGTTGAAAATGCCGAGCAATCCTTGGCGCTAATTACCGACGCGCTTGGAAAAAGACATGGTACCAATGCCAGCAAGGCAGCGGATTTAATTGCACTTAATGCCGGCGCTGCTCTCTATGTTGCAGGCTGTGCTCGCGATATTAAGGAAGGTGTCACTATGGCGCAGGATGCAATAGGGTCAGGATTAGCTCGAGCTAAAATTAATGACCTAGCAACCTTCACTCAGGTTCAGCAAGACGCTTAAAAATTTAAGAGATATAAGATGAGTTCAGATACCCCAACCATATTAAAAAACATTCTTGCTCGAAAGCATGAAGAGATTGCCGAACGCAGTGCTCGAATTAGTATTCCCCAGCTGATCGAAAAAGCTAAATCTGCTTCCGCGCCAAGGGGTTTTGCTGCAGCTATTGCTGCGAAAATTGCTGCTGGGCAATCCGGTGTCATTGCGGAAATTAAAAAAGCCTCGCCGAGCAAAGGTGTGATCCGAGAAGACTTTGATCCCGCCGCCATTGCAGTGAGTTACGAAAAGGGCGGCGCCTGTTGCCTATCGGTTTTAACCGATGTCGATTTCTTTCAGGGTGCAGATGAATATCTAAAAATGGCCCGAAGCGCCAGTACTCTGCCAGTGATTCGTAAAGATTTTATTATTGATAAATATCAAATCTATGAAGCCCGAGCTATGGGTGCAGACTGTATCCTTTTAATTGTTTCTGCACTGACGCCGGATCAGCTCAATCAGCTGCATGATGTTGCGTTATCATTGGGTATGGATGTTCTTATCGAAGTCCATGATGAAGCAGAGTTGGATGTTGCACTCACCTTAGAAAACCCAATGGTTGGTATCAATAATAGAAACTTGCATACCTTTGAAGTATCACTGGACAACACCTACAAACTATTAAATAAAATTCCCCGCGGGAAAATTGTTATCACCGAAAGTGGAATTCACAGCCAAGAGGATGTTGCTGCTATGCATGAACAGGATGTCCATGCGTTCTTAGTGGGAGAAGCATTTATGCGCAGTGACGATCCAGGCGCTCGATTAAGTGAAATGTTCAGTAAATAGGATCGATGGATTATTTAATGAAGGCAGTCGGTTTTTCCAACTCATAAATAGCCTCAGCAATATGCTCCACCTTTTCCTGGATTATAGCTTGAGCATCAAATAAACCGCGATTGTAATAAAATGAACCCAGTTGTTCAGAAATAAAATCTATTAAAAACTCAGCGTCGAACTGACCTAATTTTTGGTCAAGCTCATCATTAAAATACAGCTGGACTTTCTGTATGACTAGATCTTTTTCTTCTTTGCTGAACCTAATTTTGGTCATTTCAATCGCGTGCTCATTATCCTAGATGTCCGATCAACACCTTATTGGAATCAGATTCCAATAAGGTGTTATAGCACTGATAGTTTGATCGATGTTCTAGCACCTATATTCAATTTAAATCACTACTCGTTGCAAGCGACCTTAACGGGTACCAAAGACCACCATAGTTTTACCCGACACAGAAACTAATTCGCGTTCTTCTAAATCTTTAAGTACACGTCCTACCATCTCACGAGAGCAGCCAACAATTCGGCCTATTTCCTGACGGGTAATTTTGATCTGCATACCATCCGGATGAGTCATCGCGTCTGGCTCCTTGCATAAATCTAACAGGGTGCGTGCGACACGACCGGTTATATCAAGAAATGCCAAGTCGCTAACTTTACGAGTGGTATCGCGCAGACATTGAGCAATTTGTTTGCTGATTGCAAAAAGAAACTCTGGGCGCTGATGTCCGAGCTCAATAAATTTTGCGTAGCTGATTTCGCCAACTTCACATTCTGTTTTAGTGCGAATCCAGGCACTGCGATGCTCTTGGTCGAAAAGGCCCATTTCGCCAACGAAATCAACGGGATTGAGATAGGCGAGTATCATTTCCTTGCCATCGCTATCATCTTCGATAACGACAGTGACGGATCCTTTAATGATGTAATAAAGCGTATCACCCTGATCGCCCGCATAGATAATAGTACTTTTTGCGGGATATCGACGACGGTGACAATGCGATAAAAATTCTTCTACATTGTTTATATGTGGTGTGAGAGGTGCAGGCGCCAATGTGTTTCTCCTTGTGTGGTTTCCTAAGCCGCCACTGATTACCACTTTATATAACAGTTATTTCCCGACCCTTGTGATTCAGTGTAGTAAAAATATTCTGTAGGCGAGCAAATATTCCATGGGACTCTATGCTAACCTTTGCGCCCTTGAAAACGAGGTAAACTATGAAAGCAACGATTAAATGGGTTGATGGAGTAATGTTTCTGGGTGAGTCCGGAAGTGGGCATTCTGTTGTTATGGATGGCGCACCAGATCAGGGTGGCAGAAACATGGGTATTCGTCCCATGGAGATGGTTTTGGCCGGGCTGGGGGGCTGTGCGTCGTTCGATGTGATGGCGATGCTGCAGAAGGGTCGCCAGAACGTCATCGATTGTAGGACCGAACTAGAAGCCGAGCGCGTAGATGCCGTGCCTGCTGTATTTAGTAAAATTCATCTGCACTTTGTAGTTAGCGGGACCAATCTCAAAGAGAGTCAGGTTAAACGAGCGGTTGAGCTGTCAGCAGAAAAATACTGTTCTGCCTCGATTATGCTGGAAGCTGGTGGCGTAGAGATAAGCCACAGCTATGTTGTAGAGGAAGTTTAGTGGTAACCACTGGCTTCTCTTCTGGGGTGAAAAGCAACAGGCAAAAAAAAGGAGCCTAGGGTAGGCTCCTGAAAGAATCTTTGGATGAAACGCAAAGAAGGGGTAAGGGGTGAAACTTTGAAAGCTCGCCTCTCAGCAACCTCTCTAAAATCTGTAACGAATAACTTGGGTCCATAATAAAAACTTAAGGCCCATAAATCCAATGCATTGTTTGCATTCATGTAATGCATTTTGGTAATACCGCATTATTGGATATAAAAAGGTTGGGTGCAAAAAAATAGGGACCCTGGTGGGTCCCTGTAAAAGAATCCTATAGCAAGGATTAAGAGGGGTAATGCGGGGTACTACGAATTTGGTACATCTGTAAACTAAGCTGGGTCACATTGTTTCGTGACCGAGGGCCTTACTTTTCAGAAGCGTCCATTCTAGGTGCTTCCAACTTAACGAAATCGTCTTTCGCAATTGCAGCACCCGCTAGGCCGGTAAAACCGATCAATATATAAACGAGTGTCATGGTGTATCTCCTTGGTTAATTTGAAGAGCTATCGCTCTATGGGTGACAATATAGGCGTTCTCATGTCATAATCCAAATGCATTGTTTGCATCAACTATATGCGCCTAGGTAATGACTAAGGATTTTAGCCATGAATCTACAAAAACTATCTCGTCTCGACCTCAATTTACTGGTCTCTCTTCAGGCACTGCTTGAGGAAAAGAGTGTGACAAGAGCCGCTCAGCGCCTCTTTATCACTCAGCCTGCCATGAGTAGAGTTCTACAACGGTTGAGACATCAATTGGATGACCCGCTGTTTACCAGAACAGGAAATGAGTTAGTGCCTACGCCCAAGGCGCGAGACCTACAAATGCGTCTGCCGAGATTACTGGAAAATATTTTAGAGATAGTGAGTGAGGGGGAGTTTGACCCCGCGGCCTATGTTGGTGAAATCACCATTGCAGTGCCAGAGTTTGTAGCCATCTCGCTAGTATCAGAACTTACCAAAGTTGTTACCCAATATGCCCCGGGCGTTATCCTATCAATCTCCAGTGAAACCGATACTGTAGAAGGGGAACTGGCTGATGGTGTGCTGGATTTTGCCATTGATATTGAAAAAGGAATTACCGAGGATATCAGTGCCCGAAATTTGGCAATTTTCACTCCATCTATCTGGATGAGAGAGGGCCACCCGTTGGCCAGCAAGTCCCGTGTGACATTGGATGAAATCCTCGAATATCCCTTTGTGCAGTACTACCTACTTATCTCCAAGCGAGTCAGTGCCAGAACCGATGCCCGATTTGATCGAGTACTTCGCGATCTTGGTCGCAAACGCAAAAAGGCCATGGTAACCAATCAGCTAATGACAGCGATGGAAACAGTCTGTGACACTGACTGCCTTATGGTTGCGGCCAAGTATGGTTTGACGATGGAGCGGGAAATGTACCGTATTGTGCGCAAGCGCTACCCGGCTGAGCTACCGCATGAAGGCACTATTTCGCTGGTATTGTTGCAGCATAAGAGAACCTCTGGCTCCCCGATTCATCGCTGGCTTGCCGATAAAATCGTCGGGCTTATTCGTGAGTGGGATAAGGATCTGGCGGCGGATAGCGCTGCGCTTTAGAGTCGGTAGCTGCTGCCTGTCATGGCTGCAGAGACCGCAGTCATAATTGTTTTAACCGGTTTTGGAAACTGGTGACCCCCCGCATCTAGAGCGCTTTGGGCATGGCGCTCTTCATCAACCAGCATTTCCTCGACGATAGCGCGGCTCCTGTGGTCATTGACGGGCAGTTGATCGAGGTGGGTTTTTAGATGCTCACAGACCTGATCTTCGGTGGCAGCGACAAATCCCAAACTGAGCTTATCACTGATCAAACCCGCACCAGCACCAATGCCAAAAGACATGGCATACCAAATCGGGTTGAGTAGACTGGTATTTCCACCGAGTTCAGTAATGCGCTCTTCGCACCAGGCCAAATGATCAATCTCTTCTGCTGCGGCATGCTCCATCTGCTCACTGACTTCAGGTAGTTTAGCTGTTAGAGCCTGTCCCTGATAAAGCGCCTGAGCACAGACCTCACCTGCATGATTGACACGCATTAACCCGACCGCATGGTTACGCTCTTGCTCTGACAGCTCAGTATCCTCTAGCGTTATCGCTGGAGATGCTCGCTGTGGAGATGGCGCACTGGCGAATGCTGTGCGCAGCCCTTGATCGAGCTGAGTAAGCAGTTGGTCTATAGCTGATAGCTGTCGGTTGGCCATAATCTGTGAGCGCGCTTATTGAGTTGAGGTTGGTGAAATTGTAGCCGGATCTACAAAAAATTTCTTGGCAATGCCTATAGGTACGTAAGCAACAGCAAAAAAGACGAATGCCAGCGCCTCTGACACAAAAATATAAAACGGCCAGGGTCCAAAATAATCCAAAATTGATGGATTGCCTGGCTTCTCCATCATATAAAAGTAGTTAGCATCGAGCCAAAGATTTACTGGTATCAGACTCAGCAGATAGATATTTAACCAAACAAAGGTAGTAAACATGGCTTTGGGTCGTGGATATAATTTGAATACCAGCAGGTAATGGATGACCACCATGACTAAACCCAGGTGCACAATCCAGTATTTAAAAAAGCCATAACTGGGAAAGCCAACATAGAGGTCAGGTGTGAGAATGGCCTGAAAGGTGCCACATATGACCATAAAATAGATCACCTCAAATCGCCTATGGTTTGGATTCCAAAACAGTAGGGGCGCTAAAAAAGCAAATAGATTGCACAGGGAGAGGGGCAGATCGACAGCGATATTAAAACGGTCATAGATCAGATGGAGTGCAGCCCAAATTGATACCGAGACGGACATAAATACAGATAGTGCCCTGCCCAGTATCAAATTCTGATGGTCATTAAACTTTTTCCCCGCAACTATCAGTGCGATTAAAAGGATAATAAAGACAGCCAGGGTCACCAGATGAGTCGGACTAAACGACTCGAAATGAATATCGACGCTAAAGAACCCTTGATTACTCATTCAACTACTCCAGCTTTTTTTTAGGCTTTTATCGGAGTTGATTTTTCGATTAGCTGTTAATGATTATTTTCTCGCTCGATTGCCCGCCAAGCAATATCGTCGCGAAAATACAGGTTATTCCAATGAATCTCAGATGCCAGCTCATAAGCCTTCTGTTGAGCATCGGCCACCGAACTGCCCATAGCGGTCGCGCAGAGGACTCGGCCCCCACTAGTGACCACCTTGCCCTCATGCTGTGCAGTGCCAGCATGGAATACTTTCTTGTGCTGATCGCCAGCCGCAGTCGGGCGCAGACCATTAATTACATCGCCACCACTATAGGCTCCGGGATAGCCTCCGGCCGCTAGCACAACGCCTACTGCTGGGCGCTGGTCCCACTGCGCTTGCTGTTTGTCCAGCTCACCATTCAGAGCGGCCAGACAGTGAGCCACAAGATCGGACTGCAAGCGCAATAATATTGGCTGCGTTTCAGGATCTCCAAAGCGACAGTTAAACTCAATAACCTTGGGCGTCCCATCGGCCATAATCATCAGGCCAGCATACAGAAACCCTGTGTAATCATTACCCTCCGCGGCCATACCATTGACGGTCGGATAGATAACCTCGTCCATAATACGCTGGTAAATTTCATCGTCGACCACTGGAGCAGGTGAGTAGGCACCCATGCCGCCGGTATTAGGTCCAGTGTCGCCATTGCCCGCCCGCTTATGATCCTGACTAGTGGCCATAGGCAGAACGTTGGTGCCATCTACCATCACAATAAAGCTGGCTTCTTCACCATCGAGAAACTCTTCAATCACCACAAGGTGACCAGCCTCACCAAACGCATTGCCGGCCAGCATATCGCGCACGGCTTCCTCAGCTTCAGCCATAGTCATGGCAACAATCACGCCTTTACCGGCAGCCAGACCATCAGCCTTAATTACAATAGGTGCGCCCACTGTCTGAAGATAGGCCAACGCCTCATCAAGATCAGTAAAATTACCATAGGTGGCAGTGGGTATTTGCTGGCGTTCAAGGAAGTCTTTAGTGAATGCTTTGGAGCCTTCCAACTGCGCCGCACCTTTGGACGGACCAAAGATCGGCAGTCCGCGCTGTTGAAAATAATCAACTACGCCATCAACCAGTGGTTGCTCCGGGCCTACAATAGTAAGTCCAACCTGATTAGCCTCGGCAAAATCAGCCAGTGCCGTAAAGTCATTAACCCCGATTAAAACATTCTCAAGGTTGGGTTCAATAGCAGTACCCGCATTGCCCGGCGCCACAAAAACAGTACCCACATCAACACTCTGCGCTGCCTTCCAAGCCAGAGCGTGTTCGCGACCACCAGAGCCAATAACCAGTACATTCATCGATTGTTTTCCGCCTAATAAAATAAGGGAGAGATTGTAGCAGAGTGAAGAATTAGCGCAGTAAAAAAAGCCATTGCCGCGGCGCTAGTCTGAGTCCGCCGTATAGTGCTAAGCTAGCTCTCGGCCAATCTAAACCCAATAATAAGCCGTACTCTCGGCAACCCAATATATAAAGGATTTTCCCATCTCAGATTCTAATCACTCCTCCATTGTTTGGTTTCGCCAGGATCTAAGACTGGCTGATAATCCTGCGCTCTGTGCCGCCTGCGAAAAAGGCAAGATTATTCCGGTTTATATCCTCGATGATAAAAGTGCTGGCAACTGGGCTCTGGGTGGTGCCAGCCGCTGGTGGTTACATCATGCGCTGGCGTCATTAAATAAATCCCTCCAAGGCAAACTCCATATTTACAAGGGCGAGCCTCAGACTATTTTAACCCAGCTTGCCAGTGCCACCTCAGCGCAGGCCGTGTATTGGAATCGCTGCTACGAGCCATGGAGAATAGCGCGAGATGGCGAAATCAAGGCGGCGTTAAAATTGGCTGATATCGAGGTGCAAAGTTTTAATGGATCACTGCTGTGGGAGCCCTGGCAAGTACTGAAAAAAGACCAGACCCCCTACAAAGTTTTCACTCCCTATTATCGTCGTGGCTGCCTGTCTAACGTGGCACCAAGACGCCCTCTAGCGGCACCAGTAGTTATCGATTCAGTCAGTGTAAGTAAAGACTCACTGTCGCTAAATAATCTTAATTTATTGCCCACTATAAAGTGGGACACCCAGATGCACAGCCGCTGGGATATTAGCGAAGAGGCTGCGCAAGATCGACTTGATGACTTTGTGATGGCCGAACTCGAGGGCTATCGCGAGGGGCGTAATTTTCCTGACAAGGCCAATGTGTCGCGCCTTTCACCCTACCTACATTTTGGTCAAATTTCGCCGAATACTGCATGGCACCGAGCTGCGGATGCCGCAGCCATTATCAATAATGAAGATAGCTTGGATACTTTCTTAAGCGAGTTGGGCTGGCGTGAGTTTTCCTACTACCTGCTCTATCACTTTCCACAACTGCCGGCTAAGAATTTGCAGTCGCGCTTCGATGCATTCCCATGGGCCAGTAATACCGATCAAGATCTCAAGGCCTGGCAGCAGGGGAAAACGGGCTACCCTCTGGTCGATGCTGGTATGCGCGAGCTTTACTCCACAGGTTATATGCATAACCGCGTACGCATGGTGGTGGGCTCATTCTTAGTTAAAAATCTTTTGATTCACTGGCACAGAGGTGAAGAGTGGTTTTGGGACTGTCTCGTCGATGCAGATCTGGCCAGCAACAGTGCCAGCTGGCAGTGGATTGCCGGTTGTGGCGCAGATGCTGCGCCTTTCTTTCGTATTTTTAATCCGATCACCCAGAGTGAGAAGTTTGATAAGCAGGGAGAATATCTTCGTCGCTATGTGCCAGAGTTGGCGGACATGCCTGCCAAGTATATTCATGCACCTTGGTTGGCGCCGGCGGAAATCCTTAGTGCTGCTAATGTAGAAATTGGCGTTAACTATCCCGGGCCAGTGATAGATATAAAAGAGTCCCGTGAAAGGGCGCTAGATGCATTTAAGCTAACAAAAATTACCGAATAAAAAAGCCCGCAGGGTGCGGGCTTAATTCGAAAGATCACTTTTATTGCCTAGTGCCTAAAGTGACGCATTCCGGTAAACACCATCGCCATACCATGCTCATTGGCAGCGGCAATCACCTCGTCGTCGCGCATAGATCCACCGGGCTGGATGATGCAGCTAATGCCCGCGGCGCCAGCATTGTCGATACCATCGCGGAAAGGAAAGAATGCATCGGAAGCCATAACTGCACCCACCACTTCTAGTCCCGCATGCTCGGCTTTTATACCGGCAATACGAGCAGAATTAATTCGGCTCATCTGGCCTGCACCCACACCCACAGTCTGATTATTGTTGGCATAGATAATCGCATTAGACTTAACCATCTTGGCGACCTTCCAGGCAAACATCATATCGCCCATTTCTAATTCAGTCGGCACGCGCTCGGTAACGACTTTTAAATCTTGCTCGCTGACCATACCGTTGTCACGGTCCTGAATTAATAGGCCGCCATTGACGCGCTTGCAATCAAAGTCCTGTGGACGCTCAGTACCCCAGGTACCGCACTCCAGAAGTCGCACATTCTTTTTAGCGGCGACAACTGCTAACGCATCTGCGGCAACTGAAGGGACAATAATCACTTCAACAAATTGTTTTTCACAAATTGCTGATGCAGTGGCTGCGTCGAGTTCGCGGTTAAACGCGATAATGCCGCCAAAAGCAGATTCTGGATCTGTGGCAAAGGCCAGTTGGTAAGCCGTGCTGATATCCACTGCTACAGCGACACCACAGGGATTGGCGTGCTTAACAATGACACAGGCGGGCTGATCAAATTGTTTTACGCATTCAAGGGCTGCATCGGTGTCGGCAATATTATTAAACGACAGTTCTTTACCTTGCAGCTGCACGGCCGTTGCAACGCTGGCTTCGGTCGGATCGGCTTCGGTATAAAAAGCCGCTTTTTGATGG
>JAQWUP010000051.1 GCA_029242085.1 Porticoccaceae bacterium | reverse complement strand
AAAAAAGCCCCGTCGCTGGGGCTTTTTTAACACCTGGCTCAGGCTAGCGGGACTTCAGCGGTTCTCTAAGCTTATCCGCCATTTTCAGCAGGGAAGCCTCAGTGGTCTCCCAATCGACGCAGGCGTCAGTAACAGAGACACCATATTCCATTTCGTCGGCATTGCTGGAGAGCTTTTGATTGCCGCCTTTAAGGTGGCTCTCAATCATTACGCCAATAATAGAGGTATTGCCTTCTAGTATCTGGTTGGCCACATTGTCCAGCACCAGAGGCTGAAGATTATGGTCTTTATTGGAGTTCGCATGGCTGCAGTCAACCATGATATTGGGTGCAATTCCTGCGGCCTCTAACTCTTGCTCACAGATAGACACACTAACTGAGTCATAGTTGGGCTTGCCATTGCCACCGCGCAGCACAACATGGGCATAGGGATTGCCGCGGGTGGTGATAATAGACACCTTGCCATCGGAATTAATACCGAGAAAACGATGGGGGCTGGCCACTGATTGCAGCGCGTTAATAGCGACTGTAAGACTGCCATCGGTTCCATTTTTAAACCCTACTGAGGAAGACAGACCAGAGGCCATCTCGCGGTGGGTTTGTGATTCTGTGGTACGGGCACCAATGGCAGACCAGGCAATCAGATCCTGCATATATTGCGGTGAGATTGGATCCAGTGCTTCGGTTGCCGTGGGCAGACCCACTTCCAAAATATCATGCAGCAGCTGACGACCGATATGCAGGCCATCGGTTATCTTAAACGAGTCGTTCATAAATGGATCGTTGATCAAACCTTTCCAGCCGGTGGTTGTGCGAGGCTTTTCGAAATAGACGCGCATAACGACCAGCAATGTATCGCTGACCTTTTCCGCCAATACTTTTAGGCGCTCAGCATATTCATGGGCAGCTTTTAAATCATGTATTGAACAGGGGCCCACCACCACAACAATACGGTGGTCTTTGCGCTGAAGAATATTTTCAATGTCGCTACGACCCTTTGAAATAGTATCTCGAGCCCTGTCTGAAAGCGGAATTGAACGCTTGAGTTCAGCCGGAGTAATAAGAATCTCAGGCGTTTCAATATTTATATTTTCTACAGCATGGGTGTCCATGTCGAATTTCCTAACCAGTAACGGAGTTTAAAGGCTGGCTATTGTACTTAAATATTACAAGTTTTGAAGATTATTCGGCTTCAACCTCAATAAACAAGGGCATTTGCGGGAAATATAGCGCGCAGCGCACAGGATTATTCTCAAGGCTCAGGTACAGCTTGGCATAATGTTTAAGCTGCGCCTGATAGCTAGCGGACTGCCTGGCAATAAATTGCTGCTCAGTTTCACTGGCAGCCGGTTTGGAAAACTTATAATCAATAATCCACCGAATACCCTGATCGACAAAGGTTCTATCGATAACTGAGGTGCCGGCATGGTTGCTCTCGCGATGGTGATAGCCCAGCGCCTGCTCGCACTGTGCCTGAGGATGGCTTTGAAGTATCCACTGGCCGCGGGGATCGGACAGCATGGCCGTCAGTCCATCGGAGAGGGCGTTAAGTTCCTTGTCAGTGGCCAGTATACCGAGCTCTTTAAGCTGCGCCACCCAAGCTGTGGGCAGCTGTTGCACGCGCATTGCTGGCCAGCGATCAATTCCCTCATTGGCAACCTGCTTAAGGGTCCTGTGCATCACTGTTCCCAAGAGGCGGGCGCGCAGGGAGAGGTCGGCATCGTTGTCGCCGGCAGATATGGCTTGGGTCTGTTCAGTTCCGAGGAGCATGGCATTGGCATTGTTTAGCTGTGCCGCATAGCCTGACGGCAGTCGGCGCATACTGGTTAAACTTACCCTAGGCTGCGCTTCCTTATCCGTATCTGATTGATCAATGCTGTAGGAACCATCGCTGATACCCGCTTCGATCGTCTGCCAAATTGGCGCCAGCAAAGTTGTTTTCCCCGGCGCCTGCCAGCCGTGTTTTTTTGTCGGTTTAAGATTGGCAAACAGGTAGAGATTTCGAATAGCTCGAGTTGCCGCGACATAGAGTACTCTGGTGTTTTCTAATCTTGTTGCGACTGCATCCTCATGCTTAAGGTATTTGTAGACGCTGTCATCCTCTTCATCATGGGCGCCGAGCGGTGCCATAATTAATGACATCTGATTGTATTCATCAATATGCTCACGCCAGCGCAGCAGTGGCTTTTTATCCGAGCCAGAACCTCGGGTCAGGCCCGGTAGCAATACATGATCAAACTCCAGCCCCTTGGACTTATGGATAGTCATTATCTGAATAATATTGCTGTTCTGACTGCCTGATTGCGGTGCAGGTGCGGCGTAGAGTTTATCTACCGCCTGCTCAAATCCGTTCCAGTCACTGACTGTGCCAGCGACTTGCCAGACTTCCAGTAGATCTAAATAGGCGCGTATATCATCTAGATCGCTACTGGCCATCAATGTGTTGGAGCCGCCAAGCGCCAGCCACAGCTGCTCAAGGTTATCGCGTAAATTTTTACGCCCCCGGTTTTGCCAGGCGTCTAGCAGCAGCGGAGTGACACGCGCCAAAATTTGCTGACCCGCGGCAGACAGACTGCTAAACGACTCAGAGGCGGAGATACTCTGTAACTGCTCAAGAATCGCATTACCCTGTCTACTGCTGTTACTGCTGCTATTGGTAAGCACTAATAAGTCGCCGAGACTGAGGCCACAGAATGGTGCTCTCAGCACCGCCAACCATGGAATTTTATCCGCCGGTGATAGCAGGGCGCGAGTCAGAGAGAGCATATCGACCACAGGCATTCTGTTGGCCAATGGGGTGATATCAATGGCCTGCCAGCTAAGATTAGCGGCCCGCAGAGCGGGTACAATAGTTTTTAAATGGCCGCGACCACGCACCAGAATAGCGATAGATTGGTGCGGCTCTGAGATTGAGAGCTGGCTACAGATACTGGCAATATGCGCGGCTTCAGACTGGTCATAATCATCGCCAGCAAAGCCCTGAAAGTGCACTGCTGGGCCATTACCCGAACCTTTAAACGCCTCTGATGGCGAATAGGGTATGGCGCCGCGACTGATATCAGCCTGGGCTGGAAAGGCGCCACTAAAAGCATGGTTAACCCATTCAATAATGCCGCGCTGGGAGCGAAAGTTAGAGGATAATGTCAGTGGTGTGCACTGCACCGGACCCACAGGGTGGCGCTGAGCATTGATAAATAAGCCGACATTGGCATTGCGAAATCCATAGAGAGACTGCATGGCATCGCCGACCAGAAACAATGTTCTACCATCATCGGGCTGCCAGCCAGCAATTAAATGCTCGAGCAATTTTATCTGTGAGCCTGAGGTATCTTGGAATTCATCCACCAGAATATGGCGTAACTGATAGTCTAAACGCAGGGTAATATCGGAGATCGATTCATCCTCGGGCGAAGGCTCTATGGCTTCCAGTGCGGTCAGTGTAATTGCCGTATAGTCGCATTGATCCTGCTGCTTAAAAACCATTTCTAGCTCTGCAGCAAGACGCGGCAACAGATGGCCTAATGCATCGAGAAGTAACTGCTGTGCCTGATTGATTTCGGCATCGGGAAGGCACAGGCTGTTGGCGATCAGCTCATTGATAAAGGGACGCTCTCGACACCAGTCGAGTAACCCCATCATGCGCGCCTTGGCCTCCTTTTGGTCAGATGGAAAGCCTTCGTTCTTCGTCAGCACTTTGCGAATATCATGATCCCGAGTCACCAACAGGCTCAGCAACAATTTCCACTGGGCGATGCCATCGAGGCTACTGTCGGGCAATTCTAAAATGCCTGCCAACTCGGTCAGCCCCGGGTTCTTTTCCATATTCACATACTGTGCGGCGAAGTCAGCCAGTTCGAGCAGTTCACCGGCAATCGGCAGCAGTGCATCCTGAAGATGGAGCAGGTTTTCACCAATTACCTGATCGATCACCTGCTGGAAGTACTGCTGATTATCGGCAGCATTAAAGATTAGCGGCAACCACTGATCGCGCTTGCCGAGTAGATCTGACAGCAGTCGTTCGCAGCGGGCTAAATCATTGCCGCAGTGCTCTAGCAGCACTGCGAGCTGCCGCGCGGTGGCACTATCTTGTTCTATCTTATCCAGCAGAGAGCGGGCTGCCAGTTCATAGAGCCCCTGAGGGTTGTCGCTGGGTTCCGGCAGTACTCCAAGTTCGGTTTCAAGGGCAAACTGACTGGCAATATAGCGGCAGAAGCCATCAATGGTCTGAATGCGCAGGCGTCCGGGCATCTCTAAAAGATTCCAGCCTAGCTCCGCACTGCGCGCCACAGCCTGTGCCGCAAGGTCCCAGGTTTGAGCCTCGTAGTCATCGCTGGGTCTCGGCTGATAGGCGGCGCTGTGCAGGGCACTGTGAATGCGGCTGGCCATTTCGCCCGCGGCTTTGCGGGTAAACGTAATGCTAAGGATTTCTTCCGGATGTTCTACCGTGCACAGGAGGCGCAACAGACGCTGGGTAATAAGGCCAGTTTTGCCTGATCCCGCTGGCGCCGACACAATAAAGCTCTGTAGTGGATTGAGTGCCTGTTGACGTTGAGAGAGATCGCTCACCTGATTCATGGCTGCGTCTTCCCTGCAAGTTTCGCACTTATCTCAGGCTCTTCTAGCCAGCGGTTTAAGGGCAGCAGATCAGTCTGAAAATTAAACGCCCCCTTATCAAATACTTCCATAATGGCATGCCCAGCAGTGAATTCACTGGCCAGATTACTGAGCGCAGTGCGCCACTGATCGACCTGTGCTGGCCAGTCTTCCACGGATTTTTCACCTGGGATTAACTGGCCGTCACTGACACCTACAAATTTAATTAGCCCACCTTTAATCTGTGCAAAGGCGCAGCCATGGGCAATTGGATCGCTGGACAATACATAGAGCGGTAGCTGCGGGTCTGCCGGCCTATCACCGGTCCAACTGGAGGGTTTGACGGTACCTGATTTGTAATCGATAACCAGTCGTTTGTCACCGACACGATCCATTCGGTCGAGACGCATTGATATTTCAAGATCACCAAAGCGCAGACTGACTTTACTCTCCAGGCTAATAATCTCAAAAGCCTCTCGCCGTCTTTCTTGCTCCAGCCACTGGCCAAGTAATTTCTCCAGACGGCGCTGCTCCAGGGCAAGGTAATTGGGCCCCAGCAACACTGGATAATTGGGTGCCCATTCGTGCAGAGTAGCGGCAATCACAGATGTCAGCTGCTCACTGAGCTGCTGCTCTGACAATGCCTGTAACAACGCTGAAGTCCGCCATTGATCCCATAGGCGGTAGAGAATCTCATGCAGCAATACGCCGCGATCCATCGCTGTAAGGCCATGGCTGGGTTGCTCCAGAGTTTCTGCTTTTAAGCGGTGAATGGCAAAGGCATTAAACGGGCATATGGACTGATTTTTAAGCAGATTACTGCCGCCGCGAATCTGCTCAGTAGTCGCATTATAGGCTGGGGCCCGATCCTCTATTAGCTCACAGAGATCGGAGCCTGATAACCATGGGGGATGAGCTTGGGGCTGTTGTAGTAACTGCGTGCTTTTTACTCGGGGGATAGATCGAATCAATGGGCTGGCTTCAAGCTGTTCTTCGCCACGCATCAGGGGATAGCTGAGAATTAATCGCCCGGCATTATTTCTATAATCGGCCAATAATTCCTCGGCGATCTGCAATTCACGCTCTGGCAGACTGTGAGGCATTTTGTGCTGGCGCTGAAATTCTGCGGGTAATAGGGGGTTGATAGACACAGAGGCCGGGAGATTTTGACTGTGCATACCGACGATCCACAGCTGGTCGAAACGCAGTCCCGCCCCCTCGAGCAAACCCAGTATCTGCAGCGGCGCATCGGCGGTCTGAGGATGAAATACCGATTCTCTGGCCAGTTGCTGGAGGTGCTTTAGTGCCGTCGCGAGCCCCACTTCAATAGCCAAATTATCAAGGCTGCAAAACTGTTCAATCAGACCATTCCAGTGCTGTCTCTGCTGGTATTCAATGCTGTTGAGTTGGCGCTTGCCCGGCCAGCCCATGGGCTCGAGAAACTGGTTAAAAAACTCAGCCCAGCCAGAGAAGCTTTTTTGACTGCCAGTTTTTAGGCGGGCAAAGGTTTTTAACTCAATTAATGGCTGTAGTATCAGTATTGCAGTTTCGCGCTGTTCAGATTCTTCGCTGGGAATAATCGCGTTCAAAAACTGCTCAAGGGTAAAGTCAAAGCGGCGGGTTTTACGCAGGGCCAGCTCCGCATCGGCGCGAAACTGAACATTTAGCTGATCAAAAGCAGAGTAGGGTGAATAGAGTATCTGCAACCATTCCTGCAATGATCTTTTATGATGCAAAATACCGATAAGCTCGAGTGCGGCATTGACCAGAGCGGTATCGGCCATTGCGCTGCCCGCAGAGATATTTACCACGGCCTCAGTGCCTTGAGTTTTAAGCGCTTCGCCGACCAATCGAGTAACCTGATGAAGGCTATTGTTGAGATCCGGTACCACTATACCTATGCGCTGCTGTGGGTTGTTCTGCAACTGCTGTGCAGCCCAGCTGGATGCCAGACGCAACTCTTGTTGCTGATCCTGAGCCTGAACGCAGAAAGCGCTGCCATTACTGGCTACAGTTTGAGCGGCATTAACCGAACGGCTGGCGCTGGCAATAATTTTGGCTTGCAGGGGCGGTGTAGACTGAAAGCCATAGAGCAGAATTTGCTGTTCTTGGGGCAGGGCACCGCACTGAAAACCCTGCTCTATCAGTTGCCAAGCGCGCTGCTGTGTTACCAGACGATTACGCTTAAGCAGATCGTTGAAGTGCTGTAACCAGCGGGTAAAGTAGTCGACCGCTGGAGTGTCCTTAGGTATCTGCTCGGCACTCAGATTCCAATTTTGCAATGTCTTTAAGGTATCACCAGCGACTTTGGCATAGCTGGCACTGTGCTCGGCATCCTCCTTGGCAATGGCCCGCTCCCAGTAGTAACGACTCTGCTGCGCGCCGACCACGGACAGACCGCGCACCAGTTTATGGTTTTGATCCTGAAGTTCATCCCAGCAATGTTTTAACCAGTGATCGATCGAGAACACTCGCGGTGCCAGCCACACAGAATCCTCGGTTGCCATCGCCCAGGCATCAGTAATCTTGGCCGCCAGACGGTGGTTTGGCGTCAAGATCAGATGATCGCGTTGAATCGCGTCACGAAATGGGGCTATCTCTATAAGTGGTGACAACATCCCTGATTTGGCAACTTTTATTATCGATGAATGAAGTCAGTATAATCGCAAAACAGCGGTGCAATTGACAGTAGACTGATACAATAAAGTTATGCAAACAACCAATGATATAAATTTACTTTTCTGGGCCCTTGGCGGACTACTTTTAGGGTTGGCTATAGGTGTATTTATCAGTCAGTGGCTGGGGCGTACCAGCCGTGCCAAAGCAGATGCTGAGATCAGTGAGCTCAGTGCCATTCGTCTTCAGCTAACGACAGCCAATGGTGTACTTGAGCAGCGTCTAGAGGGTCAGCAAAACCAATATGAAGCCCAGCTTAAATTACTGCAGGATGCCAGGCAGACACTGAGTCAAGAGTTTGAAAATCTGGCCAATCGAATCTTTGAAGATAAACAGGCCAAGTTCTCGCTACAGAATAAAGAGGCGCTAGAGGTGACACTGAGTCCCCTGCGCCGTGATATTGGTGATTTTCGCAAGCAGGTTGAAAATGCCTATGACAAAGAAAATGCCGATCGCAATAAGCTGGCGGGGCAGATTAGTGAGCTGCAAAAGCAGACTTTACAGATCTCAGCGGATGCGGTCAGCTTGGCCAATGCGCTGCGCGGTGACAACAAGGCGCAGGGCAACTGGGGTGAATTTGTACTAGAAAAATTGCTGGAGGATTCCGGCCTGACCAATGGTCGTGAGTACGATACTCAGGTGGCGTTGAAAGATGACAGCGGCAAGCGGCGCAACCCAGATGTCATCGTGCATCTGCCGGAAGGACGCGATATTGTGATCGATGCCAAGGTCAGTCTGGTTGATTACGAGCGCTATTTTCACGCCGAGGACGAAGACACCAAAGTGCAATGCCTGCGCCAGCACCTGAGCTCATTGCGCGCCCATATCAAGGGCCTGAGTGGAAAAGATTATGAAAGTTTAGAGGGCGTTAACAGTCTCGATTTTGTGCTTATCTTTGTACCGGTCGAAGCAGCCTTTGTGGTGGCGCTGGACCATGATCCAGAGATGATGCGCGACGCCTATGACCGCGGCATTATACTGGTTAGCCCAAGCACATTGATGGTGACATTGAGAACCATTAAAAACCTATGGCGCTATGCCGATCAAAACCGCAATGCTCAGCTTATTGCTGATAAAGCAGGGGCGCTCTACGATCAGTTTGTGCTCTATGTAGAGGCTCTGGATGATGTGGGCAAGCACCTAGATAAAAGCAAAGACGCTTGGGACACAGCGCGGAAGCGTTTAACGGGTGGCCGTGGTAATTTGGTGCGTCGCACCGAAGAGCTTAAAAAGCTAGGTGCTAAAACCAAGAAAAGCCTGCCCGATGATTTGCAGCTAATGGATGATACTGCGCCTGTACTGAGTGATAAAACACACCAACTTAAAGAACCAGACGAAAACAAATAATGCCTCTTACCAGTATTTTTACAGCCGCCATTCTTATTGTGCTGGCGCTCTTGACCTATGCAATCTACCTCGCAGTGCAACTGCGACGACAAAAGCAGCAACAGGCGACTGGTGTTGAAACTCTGAATCGAGAACGTATCGAGCGCGATCAGGATGCACGGCAGTCGATTCAAATTATTGCTCGCGCGCTGGTGCAAAAAGATTTAACTGAAACTGAAGCGGCTATGCGTATTGGTTTTCTGTCGCAAAAGGTGATTGCCACTGATGAGGAAACTGCGCTATTTTCTGTCTTTGTGCAACTGGCCGAAGCGACTTCTCATATTCCAATACTGGATGACTGGGCCATGTTGGAGCGCTCGGAGAAACGGCGCCTGACGATCGAGCGTGAAAGTATAGAAAAAAACTATGCCGAATTTATGCAATCTAGCGCTAAAAAGCTGGTTGATATCCGTCTATCTGATTAGTCTTTGCGCTTTAACAGCACGCCGGATTCCAAATGCGCAGTCCATGGAAACTGATCGAATACCGCCGCCGATTCTATTTGATGGGTCAGGCAAATTTGCTTGAGGTTGGCGGCCAGAGTTTGCGGGTTACAGGAAATATAGACAATATTATCGAAACGACTAATTAGCTTAACCGTGTCCTCGTCCAGCCCGGCCCGCGGTGGATCAACCAAGATTGTGGAAAAGTTATAGCTGTCTAAGTCGACATCCGCAAGCCGTCGAAAGGGTCGTTCTCGATTTAACGCCTGGGTAAATTCCTCACTCGACATTCTCACTACGGTCACATTGTCGATATGATTAGCGGCAAAATTAGTGCGCGCCGATGCAACCGACACCTTGGATATTTCGGTGGCCAGCACCTGATCAAAATGCTGTGCCAGCACCGCGGTAAAGTTGCCATTGCCGCAGTACAGTTCCACAAGATCGCCAGTACTGTCTCTAACCCCTTGGCTAGCCCAACTGAGCATCTGAGTATTGATACCCGCATTGGGCTGGGTAAAGCCTGACTCGACCTGCTGGTAGCTGTATTGGCGACCATCGACAGTCAGAGTTTCGGTGACAAAGTCAGACTGCAAAACCACTTTTTGTTTTTTACTGCGGCCAATCAGGCCAATGGAGAATTTGTCCTGTAGCTTTCTCGCCTCTGTCTGCCAGTCCTCATCCAGTGGTCGGTGATAGATCAGCGTGACTAACACCTGACCGCTGCTAGTAGTCAAAAATTCCAGACTAAATAGTTTTCTGCTCAGCAATAAACAGCTATTGATAGCTTCTAGAAGCGGTGACATTAATACTGTGATCAGCGGGCCACCAATCGGGAATTGATCAATAATATAGGGTCGCTTTTCACCGGGACGGTTCATTGCATAATGGGCCCGGCCGTCCTCATGCCAGATACGAAACTCAGCGCGCATGCGAAAGCCCAGTGGCTCTGAGCTATGGACTGCGATGTCACCAATACTGATGCCGGCATCGGCCATAGTCTGCTGGTAGGTGGTAACTTTGTTATTCAGCTGTAACTGGTACTGTTCAGGACAGGAGCGATCAATACTCATCTATGGATGTAAGCCTTATCAGTTTTGGCGGCGAGCACAAAGTCATTGTGGTGTAACCCGCCTATACTGTGAGACCACCAGCTTACCTTGACTGAACCGTACTGGATAAGCAAAGCGGGGTGATGATCATTGTGCTCAGCGATCTCGGTAATGCTATTGGCAAAAGCCATGGCCTCAACAAAATTGCCCAGCTTAAATTCGGCCTCCAGTTGCAATAGCCCATTGCGTCGGTGCACCGACCAGTTGGGCACCTGTTTGCATAGCTCGGTTATCTGCTGGTCCTCTAGTTTGGCGGCGCTGGCAGGAGTAGCAGTGCAGTTATATTCCCAGAGTTCGGTCACAGGCAATTCTTCGGCTTGGGCAGGCCAGCCAGTTTGGCCACCAGTTTAGCGGGGCTACCGGGAAACTGCTGATTGAGATAAATACTGCGGCCCATCTCGACGCCCAGACTTGCGGCCACTGTTTTGCACAATGGGCGCATTGACGGGGAGAAGCCATAGTCCCGATAAAAATTACGCGCTACTTTGAGGATCTCAATATGGGCCTGACTGAGAACAATATTCTCCTGCGCGGCAAGATGCGCAGCACTGTCTTCAGTCCAGTTCGGTAGTGTATTGAGATAGTTAGTGGTTGCCGTCATTTTTGTTCACTATTAAAAAAGCCCTGCTGATGGAAAATACCGAGCAGGGCTTTTAATTGTCGCCGCGACCTAATTAGTCGTGGAGCAATCAGTCATCGCCCATCACGCCAAAGATTTGCAGCAGGCTGACAAACAGGTTGTAGATCATTACAAATAGCGTCACGGTGGCAGAGATATAGTTGCGTTCACCGCCATTAATAATAGCACTGGTCTGCCACATAATGATGCCTGTAGACACCAGAGCAAACACAGAGCTGATAGCAAGAGACAGCGCTGGAATCTGCATAAAGTAGTTGGCAATAGCCGCGACAAAGGCCACTAGCATACCGGTCATCAAAAAGCCGCCCATAAAGCTGAGATTCTTTCTGGTGGTCAGCACATAAGCCGAAGAGGCAAAGAAGATCAGTGCCGTGGAGCCCAGTGCCATCATAATTGGCTCTGCGCCTCTAGTGGCAAGGAACATATTGAGGATCGGGCCGAGAGTGAAGCCCATCCAGCCAGTCAGGGCAAATACCCAGACTATGCCGCTGGCATTGTTCTTGTTCTTCTCGGTCATCCACAGACACAGAACATAGGGAAGCAGTGTCCACAGGCCGAAGTAGGGTGCATTGATGGCCATTGATACGCCAGCCATAATTGCACTGAAGGCAATGGTCACGCCAAGTAACAGATAGGTACTGCGTAGAACCTTGCTAACTTCAGGGCTTAATGCCGTGCTTTCAATGCCGCGCGTTGCTGTTTTAGTGCCGTATTGTTTACTGTCCATTGCGAAAATCCTGTTTAAATGTGTTTATGCGACTAATAATACTGTGTAAAAGGGTTGTTGTCAGTGTTTAGTTGTTGACCCCGTCGATAGCAAAACGCTCCAAGTTGTAGCCCTCTTTGTCCAGACTTAACGCCCAACCAAAGGCTTCCCAATCACCTAATACAATACGTTCGCCCATGGCTAATGGATGGCGGTCTGGCCTGTGAGTGTGGCCATGGATAAGCATGTCGACATTGTGTTGACCCATCACACGAGTGACGGCGTCCTGATTGACATCCATGATGGCACTGGCCTTATTGCTGTTAGCGGCCATGCTTTTGGCGCGCCATTCATGGGCAAGCTGCTGGCGGCGTCTTAGCGGCAGATGGGCTAATAGCCAGCGATAGATCGGATTGCGCGCCTTGCGCCGAAAGCGCTGGTAATCAATATCATCGGTGCACAGCGAGTCACCATGCATCACCAGCGCTCGATGGCCCTGATGCTCGATAATATGTTCATCGCTGAGCATTGTGGCCCCAGTATTTTTGGCAAAACGCTTGCCCAGCAAAAAATCACGATTGCCATGCTGAATAAACAGCGGCACACCTGAATCACTGAGGTTTCGCAGGGCGGCTTGAATTTCGACAGCCAGATCAGAGGGGTCGTCGTCTCCGATCCAAGCCTCAAATAGATCACCCAGAATATACAGAGCACTGGCTGCAGTGGCTCGCTGTTGCAAAAAAACCAAAAACGCCCGGGAAACTGCCGGGCGCTCGGGTGATAGATGCAAATCTGATATAAACAGAACAGGCATGCTGTGCGCTATTTAGCTGCGTACTCTTCGCTAACCACTGTTTCGGTAATCTCAATTGACTCGACTGGCACATCACCGTGACCGCCGTGATTACCGGTGGCGACACCTTTGATAGTTTCAATCACATCCATACCATCAACTACCTTGCCAAACACGGCGTAGCCCCAGCCCTGCATATTTTTGCCGCTGTGATTTAAAAAGCTATTATCGGCAACGTTGATAAAGAACTGCGAAGAAGCTGAATGAGGTTCGCCAGTGCGCGCCATCGCCAGAGTACCGATCTCATTCTTTAAACCATTATCGGCTTCATTTTCAATGCTGTCGCGGGTCTCTTTCTGTGACATATCGGCATTCATACCGCCACCCTGAACCATAAAGCCGTTGATAACACGGTGAAAAATGGTACCAGTGTAATAGTCGTCTACTGCGTACTGCAAAAAATTAGCGGCCGTTAGCGGTGCCTTATCGAAGTCCAGTTCAATGGAAAAATCGCCCATATTGGTGCGGAATGTGATCATTGGTAATTCCTGTCTGTAAGTAAGTGATATTGCTTGCGCCATTTTAGTTTGTAACAGGCTTGATTTAAACCAATGTTTGCCATTTTAGGGCTTTATACTGCTTTTTGTTTATTGCGCCGGTTGCTGCCGCTATAATCTCGCCCCTAACTCGCAGGCCCGATTTTTATCTATGACTGATACAGAAAAACCCATTAACTTTATTCAGCAGGTCATTAATGCTGATCTTGAAGCAGGCTATGTCAGCAAGGTTGTGACACGCTTTCCTCCGGAGCCCAATGGGTATCTTCATATAGGTCATGCCAAGTCGATCTGTGTTAATTTTGGTCTCGCCGCCGATAATGGCGGCAGCTGTAATTTGCGTTTTGATGACACCAATCCAGAGAAAGAAGACGAGGAATATGTCAACGCGATTATCGAAGATGTTCGCTGGTTAGGTTTTCAGTGGCAAGCTGATATCTGCTATGCCTCTAATTACTTCGATCAGCTATACAGCTGGGCACAGCTTCTTGTCAGCGAGCAAAAGGCCTATGTCTGCGAGCTCAATGCGGAGCAAATGCGCGAGTATCGCGGTACATTGATCGAGGCGGGCAGAAACAGCCCCTACCGCGATCGACCAGCAAGCGAGAGTCTTGATCTGCTAGAGCAGATGAAAGTCGGTGCGGTAGATGAGGGCAGCATGACATTGCGCGCCAAGATCGATATGACCTCGCCCAATATCAATATGCGCGATCCGGTCATGTACCGTATTAAAAAGATGGCCCATCAGCGCACAGGGGATACCTGGAATATCTACCCGTCCTACGACTTCGCCCATGGTCAGGAAGATGCTATCGAAGGGGTTACCCATTCTGTATGCACCTTGGAATTTGCTGCCAACCGTCCGCTCTACGAATGGTTTGTGGCCAATTTACCGCTACCATCGCAGCCACGACAGTATGAATTTGGCCGCCTGAACCTAAATTACACGGTGACTAGCAAGCGCAAGCTCAAACAGTTGGTGGATGAAAAGCACGTCGAGGGCTGGGATGATCCGCGCATGCCTACTATTTCTGGTTTGCGTCGTCGCGGGGTTACAGCCTCATCTATCCGTGAGTTCTGCGATAGCTTGGCCGTGGCAAAAACTGATGGTGTGGTCGATATGGCCCAGTTTGAGCATTTTATCCGTAATGATCTCAATAATAATGCCCGCCGAGCCATGTGTGTGATCAATCCACTACTGGTGACACTGGCTAACTATGAGCCTGATAAGGTCGAGGCCTTTGTGGTGCCCGGTCATCCCAATCGCGACGATCTGGGTGAGCGCACATTGCCCTTTGGTCGACAGATCTATATCGATCGCAATGACTTTAGCGAAGATACAACATTGTCGCGTAAGAAGTTTAAACGGTTGGTGATCGGTGACTATGTGCGTTTGCGCAGTGCCTATATTATTCGCGCCGATGAGGTGATCAGAGATGCCGCTGGCGAGATTGTTGAAATCGTCGGCGCCATTGTCCCAGATACCGTGGGCCAAGATGCGCCTGAAGGGGTAAAGGCCCGTGGCGTGGTGCACTGGGTCAGTGCGGCAGACAGTGCAGATTGCACAGTCAATCTGTATGATCGCCTGTTTAATAAAGCGGCCCCGGATGCAGGTGAGGAGAGCTTCCTCGAACATATTAATCCACAGTCACTCAGCATTATTTCAGGCTGTAAAGTCGAAGCTGGCCTGGCTCATGCCGCGGCGGAAGACCATTATCAGTTTGAGCGAGAGGGTTACTTTACCCGCGACAGCAAAAGTAAGGGGCTAGTTTTTAATTGCACCATTGGCCTAAGGGATAACTGGAAATAAATAATGAGTCTAGTCCTATACAACACACTTTCTAGAAGCAAACAGCTATTCACGCCTATAGACCCCCAGCGAATCACGATGTATGTCTGCGGACCTACTGTTTATAACCGCGTGCATATAGGTAATGCCCGCCCTGCGGTGGTATTTGATACTCTGTTTAGACTGTTGCAGAGTCTGTATCCCAATGTGCAGTACGCGCGCAATATCACTGATATTGATGACAAAATCATGAATAGAGCGGCAGAGTTGGACGAGGATATCTCGGCTCTCTCCGAGCGCTACGCTCAGGCCTATTTTGAAGATATGGCCGCGCTCAATAATCTTGAGCCATCAATTGTTCCCTATGCTACCCAGCATATTCCGGAAATGATCAATATGGTCAAGCGCCTTGTCGATAAGGGCCATGCCTATGTCGCCGAGGGCAATGTGCTGTTCGCGGTTCAGTCTATGCCGGATTACGGTGTGCTCTCTGGTCGATCCCTAGACGATATGCTCGCCGGCGCCCGAGTTGAAGTAGCCTCCTATAAACAGTATGCGGGCGACTTTGTTCTGTGGAAGCCCTCTGCTGACCATGAACCTGGCTGGGATAGTCCATGGGGAAGAGGGCGCCCAGGTTGGCATCTCGAATGCTCGGCGATGATCGAAAAGCACCTTGGCGAGACCATTGATATTCACGGTGGCGGTCAGGACTTGATCTTTCCCCACCATGAAAATGAAATAGCACAGAGCTGCTGTGCTCATGATGGCAAGCCATTTACCAATTACTGGTTGCACAATGGCTTTATTAATGTGGAAGGCGAAAAAATGTCCAAGTCACTGGGCAATTTCCGCATGGTTAACGATCTGCTGGATCAGTATCCGGGTGAGGTGCTGCGCTATGTGTTGCTATCGGCGCACTATCGATCTGAGCAACAATTTAGCAAAGATCTTCTCGATAGCGCCTGGCGCTCTCTGGATACGCTGTATGGCTTTTTAAGGGGCCAGAGTCCCTGTAACGCGGTGATTAACCGAGACAGTGCAGGCTTTAAGGCCCTGCTGGATGATCTGAATAGCCCCGTGGCTATTAGTGAGCTATATCGACTGGCGAAACAGATGCATGCCGCCAGTGGCGAGGCCAAGGATGCGCTGCAGGCAGAATTAATGGGGCTGGCCGGACTGATGGGCCTGCTGCATCAGGACCCAGAGCACTGGTTTACCCTAGCCCGTGGCGACAGCGATATAAGTGTTGAAGATATTGAACGACTTATCGCAAAGCGCAAGCAGGCCAAGCTAGATAAAGACTATGCCGGTGCCGATCAGGTGCGTCAGGATTTGTTAGATCTAGGTGTGGTGCTTGAAGACAGTCGCGAGGGAACAAGCTGGCGGCGCGGCTAAGCCTGCAGTGGTTATGCAATATTAAATAATGTGCTAGGATCGTCGCTCCAATACCAACTATAACAATCAAAAGGGGTACAAAATGGAAAGCGAAATCTGGTCAACTTTTGCAACACTAAGAATTTCCAGCGCAATAAATGGGTTAGCAGGTCTATTTGCAATCTGGCTTGCATCACGCTGGGCCTCAGTAGCCATGGAAAAGGGCGTCAACACATTAGCCAAAGTGATTCTGTCTGTATTTGGTCTCTGTGTTATCGCTATGAATGGCTTTTTCTTGATGACAGCCCAGAGTATATTTATCAACACCAGTAAAACATTTGCGATGCTTAGAGATGGCGGTACTGAAATCAGCCCAGCAGCGGCTAATTTTATTGCCACTTATAATGCTGACGCGCCGGCGCTTATGAATACGCCAATATTCTCTCTGCTGTTGTTAGCTGCTCTACTGGTTATCTTGCTACCAATGTGGATGCCTGCTGAAAAGTAAGGTTTGTGGTTTTATAAAAAAGGCGCCTTATGGCGCCTTTTTTATTGCTGCTCACTACTTGAATCAGCCTAGCAACTGTTCGATTTCAAAGGTTTCCAGCATATCCACTCCGCGCCTCAGCAGCGCTTGCGCAAGGGGTTTATTGCCTACCTCATAGGCTACCAGCTTACAGTGATTAAGCTGCAGGGTGCTGGCTCGGTCAAAATTAGCTGGGACTATTTTATGATCAACATATATATAATCTGGCCGCGCCCGACTGACCAATGGATGATCTATATCGCTCCAATTGCGCAAAACTACGCCAACTAGAGGCCACTCAGCCTCGCGGGCGGCAACGGCTAACTGATAATCAAAACTCATGATTACCGATTGGTTGATGACCGGCTGCAGTATTGACTGCACAGATTCCGATATAATTTCGCGCCCGCAATGGACGATAGATTCTTCTTTTAGTTCAACAAACGCAGTTACTTTGGGGTGGCGCTGTAATATCGCTACCAAGGATTCCAACGGTGAGATCGGCTCCGCGATAAACTGCTGGCCGAAACGATTGGGTTCATAGGCGGGGTAGCTGAGTAACTGTTCTCTGGGTGTCTTGGAAATTTCAATATCAGTGCCGCTGACGCGACTAAGATAGGTGTCATGATAAATAATCGGCAGCTGGTCGAGACTAAACTGCACATCCAGCTCAATAAATCGCGCACCGGCCGCAATCGCTTTGTTGAGCGACAGAGCGGTGTTCTCCGGATACTTAGCCTGATAGCCACGATGGGCCACCAGCTGTTTTGGGTGGATCATAATAAATACCTAGTTTATTAGCTGATTCATTACCGATTGGCCTAATGGTATCCTTGCGTCATTAAAATTTAAAGGACTTGAAAATGGCTTTAGTACTGTTCGAAATTCGCGACAATATTGCATTGTTAACACTAAATAACCCCGAAAAACGCAATATGCTTACCCTCGAGGTCTGTGCGCAAATTGTTGACTATGTGGCTCAAGCTGAACAGCACCCTGAGGTTAAAGCGCTTATTGTTACCGGCGCGGGCAAGGCTTTTTGTGCAGGCGGGCAGTTAAAAGATCTGACCCCAAATCAACAGGTACTCGAGTCTATTTACAGTGGCTTTTTAAGTATCGCCAACTGTACCTTGCCGACTATTGCAGCGATTAATGGCCCGGCTGTGGGTGCGGGTTTTAATATGGCAGTGGGCTGTGATGTGCGCATTGTTACCGAGCGGGCCCGTTTTGAGCCACGTTTCTTTGGTTTGGGATTACATCCCGGGGGCGGTAATACCTGGATGCTGCGGCAGCTGGCTAATTGGAATACTGCGGCTGGTATGCTGCTGTTTTCCCAGTCGCTCAGTGGCGCCGAAGCAGTAGAAAAAGGACTGGCATGGAAATCTGTTGAGGCTGACCGGCTGGTTGAAGAGGCTATAGCGTTTACCGCTAATATCCGAGGTCTACCCAAGGAACTATTGCTGCGAACCAAGCAGACCTTGCGCCAGGCTGGCGGCACTAATAGTCATAAAGAGATGCTGGAGGTGGAGACCAGCGAACAGATCTGGTCGATAAATCAGCCCTTTGCGCGGGATTCTATCGCCGCCATGATGGCTAAGATCAGCAGCAAGTCATAGGGTTCAGACGCCTGACCACTAACCCAGACTCCGCTCTGCGGCCACCACACATTGTAGTATTAGGGTATTAATCGTCATGGGCCCAACTCCGCCGGGAACTGGGGTATAGGCACTGGCTCGATCGACCAGCGGGGCCAGTTCAATATCACCCAGCCCCCCCGGATGGTAGCCTGCATCGACGACAACCGCACCGTCTTTAATCCATTCGGCTTTAATAAACTCAGGTCGGCCCACTGCGCCCACCAGAATATCCGCCTGCTTAATAAGCTCGGGGAGATTCTTGGTTCTAGAATGACAGATCGTCACCGTAGCATCGGCGTTTAGTAACATCAGAGACATTGGCTTGCCGAGAATAGGGCTGCGGCCAACAACTACCGCATGCTTGCCCGACAACTCAATATTGTAGGCTTCAAGAATACGCATAATGCCCTGTGGAGTGGCAGAGCCAAAGGCTTCCTCGCCCATGGCCATGCGGCCGAAGCCAAGACAGGTAACGCCATCGACATCTTTTTCTAGCGCAATAGCATCGAAGCAGGCGCGCTCATTAATCTGCGCGGGCACCGGATGCTGCAATAGAATTCCGTGGCAGTTAGGGTTGGCATTGAGCTGATGAATTTTTTCTAGCAACTGTTCAGTCGTGGTGTCTTCACCCATCTCGACCTTGGTGCTGTCCATACCAATGCGCTTGCAGGCATTTTGCTTCATCTTTACATAGGTCGCTGACGCGGGATCGCCACCCACTAAAATAGTCGCCAGGATAGGTGCCTGCTCGCCGTTTTTAGCTTTTAGGGCCGCTACCCGTTCACTGAGTTCAGCCTCAGTTGTTGCAGAGAGAGACTTGCCATCGAGAACCAGTGCCGACATAGGAATACCTTTTTAAAAGTTGGTTGTTATTTTAGGGCGTTAAAATAGGCAAGGTCGCAAGGTAACGCAACCTTTTTCGCGTATTTTTAGCGGATTAAGTAACTCTTATGGCGGTTAAGAGAAATCTAGATTTTTGACGAAGCGCAGCAGCAGTTGGTTTAGATTGTCGGTAACCTGGGAAGATGCCTTGGAATACTCAGTTTCGGCTGATTGGTCGATCCGCTCATCCATCTGAAGTATGTTTAACAGACCATGGGTATAGGCGAGCATGGACATACTATTGAGCTTTGACGTTGCTGTAGTCGCCCCCTCAATACGCTCTATTCTCTCCGTTAACACACCAAAGGCTTTATTAGCTGACACTAGCAGGTCGGGGAATAAGCTCTTGTTCATCGGATAATGAAACATCAGCTCCATTATGTTGCTATTTTTAAAGCCAAAATTAATATAACTAAGACAGCCCTTAACTAGATCGCCCTGAGGATCCTCGGTCGTTTTATTCTTGATTAAAACGCGATATAAGTTATCAAAGGCTAATGCAGCCACATCGGCTAGGAGGTGTTCTTTCGACGAAAAATGTCGATAGGGTGCTGTTGGAGAGACTTTAGCGATCTTGGCGATCTTTCTTAAACTGATGCCATCAATTCCACTGCTTGCTATAGAGTCATAGGCGCAGGAGATGAGTTTTTGTCTTAAATTGCCGTGGTGATATTGCATGTAATGACCAAACTATTTTGTCAATTATCGCGTATAGTGTTAGCAGTGTAAACATTAAAGCGATGGACGTTGAGTACTATGAAAAAATTCTTTTTTATATTGCCATTTCTGGCTCTATACGTATCTGCAGAAAAAATGGTCGATTTATATGAAGTGACCATCATTGAGCAATACGAGACCAGCAGGCTATTACCGGGGAAGCTCGCACCAAAAAGACGCTCTACCTTGGGGTTTGAAGCTCAGGGCCTGGTCAAAGTCATTGTAGTTGATATTGGCGACCGCGTGAGTAAGGGTGACCTGCTCGCCGAGCTTGTTGACTCCGAAGCCTTAGCCCTGGCAAACGAAGCCAAGGCCAACCTCTCAATGACTCAGAAGGCGTTTGTCCGAGCAAAATCGTTGAACAGTGAAAAGCTGTTGTCAGAGCAGGACTTGGAGGCGGCGGAGCTTCGTTATTTAGTGGCTAAGGCGCAACACGACAGGTCCCTGGCAAGGTTACGCCAGACAAAAATTATCGCCCCTTACGATGGCATTATTCAAAGTCGTTTGTTAGATGAAGGCTCTATCGTCAATGCAGGCATTCCTGTCCTAGAAATTCTGGACTCAGAGAGTGTCGAAGCTAAGGTGGCACTGCCCAAATCTCTAATGGATGCAGTAAAGGTGGGCCAGACCTACCAGTTTATTCTCGACGGCGAAACGTCTGACGCTATTCTTACAAGGTTGGCGCCCATGTCAGAGAGAGGCTCCAATACGCGCCTGGGCCTGTTCGAGTTTGAGGGGTTTTTCAATCCCGGGTCGACAGCAAGACTCAATCTAAAAACCTTGGAAGCCAAGCGTGGCGCCTGGGTGCCCCTTAACTCTCTGTCTCAAGCAGAGCAGGGTCTTTGGACGGTATTCACCCTAGGTTCAAACAACATAGCAAGCAAAGACTATGTCGAATTATTGCACATTGAAAACACTATGGCGTTTGTGTCTGGGACATTGAAAACAGGTGACATGATTATCATAGGCGGCTCGATGAAAGTTGCAGAAGGCCAAGAAGTCGGAGATCGTCAATGAAAAAAATTGTTGATCTCTATTTAGACAGGCCGAGAATATTTCTACTGGCAATGCTGTTTATCATTGCTGGTGGCCTTATGTCCTATGACTTATTGCCAAGGCAAGAAAATCCACAGTTAGCTGAGCGCTGGGGTGATATTACTGCGGTTCTTCCCGGCGCCACACCGGAAAGAATCGAAACTCAGGTCGCCGATGTATTAGAGACCCAGCTGCGCGAGATTGATGAGATAAAAATTATTGCATCAACCTCTATGTCGGGGGTTGTTCGCGTTTCACTTGAACTCAAGGCCGTTGTAAGTAAAGGTGAAACAGATGAAGTCTGGGCCAAGGTAGAGGACAAAGTTCGGCAGAGTGAAGCACTGATGCCAGTAGGTACCTCAATGGCTGTCAGTAAATCAGGGCCGCCAACCACAGTGCTGTTTGCGCTGCAGTGGCTGGGAGAGGGCGAGCCGCAGATGATTATTCTGTCGCGGCTGGCCAATCAGTTTAAGCGCCAGTTGGCGAACATCATAAACTCAGAAAAATCACTGGTGTATGGTGAGTCCAAAGAAGAAATCTTTATTGGTACGGATCCTGATCTGTTGGCTGATGCTGGTATGAATATTCAGACAATTGCCTCGGCGATAGACGGATACGACAGTAAGCGGGCAATAGGTAATGCCGTTGGCAATGGTTCTGAGTTCCGCATAAGGGCCAAAGACAATATCTCATTGGCCAGTGATTTGCGAAAGCTACCACTGAGGGTAACAGGCGACTACCAAACTATCAGATTGGGGGACGTTGCATCTGTTGATAAGGTGCCTGTTGATCCGCCTATTGAGATGGTGACGTTTAATGGCCGGCCAGCTGTCTTTGTGGAGGTGCGCGGCACCTTTGCCCAGCGTACCGATCTGTATTCGTTAGCTGTTCTGCGAGTTGCAGAGTCCTTTGAGCAGGGCCTGCCCGAAGAAATCGGCTTAGAGGTTATTTTTAATGAGGCTGATTTTGTCGAAGAGAAATTCGGCTTCTTACTGCAAAGTATTCTATTAGCTACTTTTATTGTGCTGTTTTTAAGCTACCTTCTATTGGGGCCAAGGTCAGCCATAATTGTCAGTGCAGTAGTGCCACTGACCATTTTATTGGTATTGATAGGCTGTACGATTCTAAAGGTTCCACTTCATCAAACATCGGTAACCGGAATCATTTTGGCGCTGGGTTTGTTGATCGATAATTCTATTATTGTGGTCGAGGATTACAGGCATCGCAAAGCTTTAAATCTGCTTAATAGAGAGGCTATTTACGCGTCGATTAAGCATCTCTCATTTCCATTACTGGCGGCTACTGTGACAACGGGTTTGGCCTTTATGCCGATGGCAGCAGGAAAGGGTGCCAGTCCTGAGTTTGTGGGTGACATGGCTATCACCATAATACTGGCGGTGTCCTCGTCTCTATTTTTAGCGCTCACAGTTGTTCCCGTCTTATTAAAAGTTATGGAAGAGTCAAATTTTCTAAATTTGAATAACTCGAAAAACTCGGGTTTTAGTAATCAGGCGTTGCTCAGTAATTATAAAGTATTCTTAGATTGGGCATTCCGCAGACCAATCAGAGCGCTGCTGCTAGCCTTAGTTCTTCCTATTCTGGGTTTCGTTTCGTTTGGGTTTTTAGATACAGATTTCTTCCCGCCACAGGGCAAGAATATGTTCAAAGTTGAAATTGAACTGAGTAACAATGCCTCTATCTATGCGACTAATGAAAGAGTAGAAAGTATTCGTGATCAGATTTTACTTGAAGACTATATTGAAACTGATATGTGGTGGATCGGTAGAAATCTGCCTCGTATTTTATACAACGTTATCGGTGGATCCTCTGGAGAGGGTTCTGACAATCGTGCTACAGGTGTTTTCTTTACTTCATCCTATGATGACATGAATGCCAGTCTAGAGGCATTGGCCAAACGCTTAGAAAAAGATCATGCCGATGTAAGAATTAGAGTTAGCACATTTGGCAATGGACCGCCCGTCGATTTCCCAGTGAAAATAGTAATATTTGGCGATGATAATCAGACCTTGAAATCTCTAGGTGAGGAGCTGAAATCGATTCTAGCGAAGTCGCCTCAGGTGAGTGATGTGATGGCTAATTCGTCAGCGACAATTACCGGCTTAGAGATTAATCTAGATGAGGTGGATTTAGCGTTTTCTCAGATGACAGCCAAAGATGTACTGCGCGAAATTTCGTCGTCCACCAAGGGTATATATGTCGGCTCTATGCTGGATGGCAATAAGGAAATTCCTATTCGTGTTAAAAATAACAACAGCGACTTCAGTGATATTAACCAGGCCGCTTTTATAGCATTGCCCAGTGCCGAGGGTTTTGATTACGTTGGCAGTTTTGCAGATCTTTCTTACAGCAGTGACATTAACCAGATAAACAGATATCAGGGATCTCGAAACAATGCGGTGATGGCATCGGTCTACCCCGGAAAGCTGGCCTCTACGGTGTTAAATGATGTGGCCGTCGAGTTGGCTGAGTTTGAGCAGTCATTACCCTCTGGCTATCGCCTCGCTCAGTTTGGCGATGCCGAGGAGAGAGCCGAATCTTTTGGTCAGCTGTTCAGCACATCGTTTTTCTTTTTGGCCCTAATTGTTATTACCTTAGTCGTAATTTTAAATAGCTTCGCTCAGGCCGCGGTTATCCTATTGGTCGGATTACTTTGTTTGGGTCTTGGATTCTTAGGTATGTTTGTAGGCTTTCAGAATTTTGGATTTATCGGCTTGGTTGGTATTGTTGGGTTGGCAGGGTTGGCCATCAATGATTCGATCGTGGTGCTGTCTCACCTTAATGAGGACGCCGGCGGCGGCCAAATTTCAAAGCAGAAACTGGTCGAGACTACCATTAGATCGACCCGCCATATCCTGACTACATCGCTGACGACTATGGGCGGCCTGTTGCCGTTACTGTTTGATCGGTTTTTTGAAACACTTGCCTGGGCGATGTGTTTTGGGGTGATGGGATCAGCATTGCTGGCGCTATTACTGATACCCTCGATGTACTGTTTTCTTGGCAAGGTGCGCAGCTAGTCTATTTATCTAAGAGCTTTAGCTGCTGAGGTTACCAAAGCATAGGTATATGTTGGTTGCCTAACTAAGACCCCAGTTCTATGGTGTTATTAGCCAGTACAAAAATAAATATCGATCATACAGCGATCATCTAAGCCATTTTAAAGGCTATTGATCTGTAAGATATCGATTTGAAGGGAGAAAAATGGGGTGGACGACGGGGATTGAACCCGCGACCACCGGAATCACAATCCGGGGCTCTACCAACTGAGCTACGTCCACCATTGATACTCTGTATTACGAGATACTAACATGGGCTTTACTGGAAACTGGTGCGCCCGGCAGGATTCGAACCTGCGACCCACGGCTTAGAAGGCCGTTGCTCTATCCAGCTGAGCTACGGGCGCATTTTACAAGCCGGAAAGTGGTCGGGGATGAG
>JAQWUP010000017.1 GCA_029242085.1 Porticoccaceae bacterium | reverse complement strand
CCCTCGTTCAGCTCTGGGAGTTTGATTGCTCAAACCATAACAAGCTGGCTCCGGAGGGGGGGGGAATGGTGGGTCGTCAGGGGCTCGAACCCTGGGCCACCGGATTAAAAGTCCGATGCTCTACCAACTGAGCTAACGGCCCTCAGAGGAGGTGCGTATCATACTGACCAGCAATCAAAATTCAAGCGTTATTTTGATATCTGGTAGGGTCTTTTACACCAGCTTCAGCGAAACCCTGCGCACGTAGTCGACAACTGTCACATCTGCCGCAGGCAAGGCCTTCCAAGCTCGCCTGATAGCATGAAACTGTCTGACTATAATCGACCCCCAGAGCCAGTCCAGCCTGCACTATTTCGCCCTTGGTCATATTGATCAACGGCGCGTGAATAGACAGCTTATTGCCCTCTACGCCCGCCTTGGTTGCGAGGTTAGCCACGGCTTCAAAAGCACTGATATATTCAGGCCGACAGTCTGGGTAGCCGGAGTAATCAACAGCATTGACGCCGAGAAAAATATCGTTGGCTCCGAGCACCTCTGCCCAGCCCAATGCAATGGAGAGAAATACAGTATTGCGCGCTGGCACATAGGTAACAGGGATCCCTGCAGTCTCATGCTCTGGGACATCGATACTGGTATCGGTCAGTGCTGAACCGCCTATGGTGCCGAGATCCAGCTTGACCACCTTGTGGCTATGCACTGTCATTAATTCGGAGATGCGCTGCGCTGCCACTAGCTCGGAGCGATGACGCTGACCATAGTCAAAGCTCAGCGTGTAGCAGTCGTAACCCTGGCTCATGGCCATAGCCACAACTGTGGTTGAATCAAGTCCTCCGGAGACGAGAATAACGGCTTTCTTTGACATGATTTTGACCTAGTGACCGGGCTGATCGCCCCAAATAAATTTATGGGTTTGCAGCTGCATTCTAACATTGAGCTTATCGGCGAGAATCCACTCGGCCAGTTGCTTGGGTGCCAGCTCGCCCTGACTGGGCGAAAATAAAATCTCGCCGACTTTACCGGTCAACTGCAGCTCATCCATTTTCAGGCAGCACCAGTCGTAGTCTTGGCGATCGCAGATCACAAACTTAATCTCGTCATGAGGTAGTAGATATTCCATATTGGTATACAGATTGCGGCTTACTTCTCCTGAGCCGGGTGTTTTGAGATCGACAATCTTATATACACGTGGATCAACATCCTGAATAGGCATGGCGCCACTGGTCTCTAGAGACACGCGGTAGCCTTGATCACAGAGTTTCTGCAGCAGTTCAATACATTGCGGCTGGGCCAGAGGTTCTCCGCCGGTAACAGTGACATGTGCGGCACCGTAATCAGCCACAGTGGCTAAAATATCGCTCAGAGCAATTTTGCTGCCGCCTTCAAACGCATAGGCAGTGTCGCAGTAGCCACAGCGCAGCGGGCAGCCAGTCAGGCGCACAAATACTGTGGGCAGACCCGTGGTGCTGGTTTCGCCCTGCAGCGAATGGAAAATTTCAGTAATGCGTAAAAAGGAGTCGGACATGAGTCTTGTTCTTGGCAAGCGACTAAAACTTAGCCGCTAAAAGTTATTGTTGAGATAGCTCTGAGCTTTCTTAGCGGCGCCACCAGTGCTCTGTGCTGCGATCTCAAGCAGCTCACGCGCACGGCTATCATCACCCAGCTGGTGATATATCTTACCCAGCTTAAAACTTGCATCCATGGCTTTGCCATGTGTGGCGTGCTGTTCAACAACGGCGGTAAATGCCTGTCGCGCCAGCTCATCCTGTCCCTGTAGCAGATATATCTCACCCAACCAGTAATAGGCATTGGCGACATAGGGGCTGGTCGGGAAATCAATAACATGCTGTTTGAAGGCTAACGCAGCACCTTCAATATCGCGCTCTTTGAGCAACAGATCGGAGGCATTGTCGTAGTTAGTTTTCATCGCCGCTGTATCTGCTGGCGCGACTGTGACCGGCTCAGCGCTCTGGCCACTGCCATTGGATGCGTCGAATGTATCCTGCCCAGCATCCGGGGTCGCCATCTGCGCTGCAGCTGGCTGCGCAACGGGTGCACCAGCAATAACCGCGCCGAGACGTCTATCAAGATCTAGATAGTCATCCATCTGACGCTGTTTTACCTGTTGCAGCTCATAGGTCAGCTCTTCCACCATGCCACGCAGCATCTGCACCTCTTCCTGCAGTACCTGAGACTGGTAATAACTGTCACCGGCCACCCGCACATCTGCGGTGCTGATAACGTTGTTCTCAGGGGGCTGGTTAGCTGTTATCGGGCTGCTTAAATCAATCACCTGCGTTGGGTTTTGACCAATAGCAGAAGCTGAAAAAGAAGACAGCAATACAACAAGTGCAATGTTTAATTTCATGACCAATTAACTGTTTCCAGGTTTATTCCATATACAGCAACGGCCAGGGTCAATAGTAACCCCAGCCGCGCTAGTTGTTGCCTTACATCAATCTGGGGAACCCTTGAGCGCCTCCAGACCACCGATCATTGCGAATATTACTTCAATTCAACGCGACGATTCATAGACCAGGCACCGTCATTGCTGCCATAAGACGCGGCACGCTCTTCACCGTAGCTGATCACTTCGATCAGACCGGCTGAAACGCCCTGCAATACCAGGAACTCTTTCACAGCATTGGCGCGACGCTCGCCCAGTGCCATATTGTACTCGCGAGTACCACGCTCATCGGCATGACCCTCAAGACGCACACTGCGCGGGCTGCTGTTTAACGAAGCCGCGTGCTCCAATAGAGCCGCGCGAGATTCAGGCTTAAGCAGTGCCTTGTCGTAGTCAAAGTAGAAAACAGTGTCAGCCGCAGTTGCAGCGTCCATTGCACTATCGTCAATAGCGCTGGTATCAACCTGCCCTGTCTGTACTGACGTATCTTCGATATCAGTGCTCTCATCAGTAGGAGCTGAGCTACAGCCCGCTAATACCATGGATAGAACTACTGCGGTCAAACCAAATTTGTTAGTGTGGATCATTGTTAACTCCTGTTAACGTCTGTGGTGAAAAGAATTTGTTAAGTAGGGTAATTCGTTAGCGTAAGAATGGCGACCATGCAGGTTCACGCACATCTCCGCTCTTGGCTGGCAGCACATATCGCACGCCGGCATCCAGTGAAACCGCCGCCAATACACCGCGATCTCCCTGTTTAGTTGCGTACATTAACATAGCTCCATTGGGCGCGACAGTAGGAGATTCATCTAATCTTGTCTCTGTGAGCTCAATCAGCCTGCCTGTTACCAGATCAAAAGAGGCTACATGGAAAGTACTGGAGGCTCTGTGGATCAGCGCCAGCGTTCGACCATCTGGCGCGAGACTGGCACGAGCGTTGTAATTCCCTCTGAAAGTCAGGCGCTGCGTGGCTTTGCTGGCAACATTCAATTTGTAAATCTGTGGTGTGCCGCCGCGATCAGAGGTAAACAGCAGATGTTTGCCGTCTGGCATCCAGGTCGGCTCTGTGTCGATGGCAAAGTGGCGTGTCAAACGGCTGAACTTATTACTCTGTAAATCGAGCATATAAATTTCAGGATTGCCATCTTTACTCAACACCAAAGCCATCTTTTTACCGTCTGGTGACCATGAGGGCGCGCCATTGAGGCCGGTAAAATTAGTCAGCTGTTGCCGCGATGCCGTCACAAGATTTTGGCGAAAAATCGCCGGGCGACCGGTCTCAAAGGACACATAGGCCAGCTCTTTGCCATTGGGTGCCCAGGATGGCGACATAATCGGCTCTGGGGATTCCAGCATTAACTTCTCTCGAGCACCATCGGCATCGGACACATTGAGGCGGTAAACATATGCACCATTCTCTCGATTGGCGGTAACATAGGCCAAGCGGGTTGAGAAAGCACCGCGAATGCCGGTAATTTCCTGATATATTTTGTCACTGATCAGATGGGCCAGGTCGCGCATCTGACTCTTGGTGCCACTGACGCGATGGTTGAACTCGGTCTTCTGTGCAGTAACATTCAACAGGCTAAAGTCCAGCTGGTAACGACCTTCGCCCACAGGTGCCATCGCTCCAACGACCAGATATTCTGTACCCAGCATACGCCAGTCGCGGTAATAGACATCCTTGGCCGCGGAGGGAAAAGCCAGCATATCGCGACGTGGAATTGCAGAAAAAAGGCCACTGCGCTTTAAGTCAGCTTCAACAATACTGCCTATATCCTCTTTAATCTGGATACCATTCAAGGCAATGGGCGATACCGCGACAATGGTCGGCTTATCATTGCCCTGAGTCACTCTTATGACCAACTCGCTCCATGCACTGCTGGACAGCATTAGTAACAGCAACATACAAATTCTATTTATCCGGCTCAATATGATTTCTCCATTTTTTAAAGGCGCAGATCTTGCGGGCTAAAGGCAACATCTACCTGACGGAAGCGCCGCTCAAACATATCGGGCGCCATCTGCTGTAATTCTACAAACTGCTCTGCCTTAAACGCGGCCTGCTCTACTGAGCGGTCAAAGGCGATATCTCCGCTAGACTGCAAAACGGTGACTCCCACCACTCGCCCTGTGGGCACTAGTCGAATTCGGATCACCGTCTCCATATCACGCCTGGCGCTGCGCGGTCTGCTCCAATTCTCAGACAGTCGCTGCTGAATAAGCTGGCGATAGCTATTGGCAATGCGATCATCCTCCTGGGCGTTGATCTGCGCCTCTTCCTGAGCTAGAGTTTCAGCAAACTCAGTTTCAATGCGCCTGCGCTCGGCTTCGGCTGCGCGCCTCTCCTCCAGCTCTTTCGCCTTTAATGCCTGCTCCCGCTTTTTCTTTAGGGCGGCGGCTTTTTCCTTTTGCGCAGCACGGCGCTTCTCAGCCTCGCGCTTTTTCTTGGCTAGATCAACCTTGGGTTTGACCGGTTTTTTGGCTGCGGGCTTTTTTACCTGAGGCTTTTTCTTGGGCGCTAATTCCACCAGCGTCGCCTCAATAAATTGCGGCTGCATCATTACGCGTTCCGTCTCGGGCTGCCAGTTGATCAACAGCGCACCTACCACCAACACATGCACTGCAATACTGACTAACACGGCCGTTGTGTAGCTAAGAAAGTTACCCATATCAGCGACTGGGGGGCTCCGTTACCAGACCCACTGCTGGCGCGCCAGCCAGCTGTAATTCGCTCATTAAGTTGACCACAACACCATAGTCTACAGAGCTGTCACCCCAGACCAATATTGGCGTTTTGGGCTTTTGCCGCAGCACTTTGGCGACGCGATCTTTTATCACCGACAGAACCTGAGTTTCGTTGGTCCCTTTGACGTCTATCCAGTAACTGCCATCGGCTTTAATCGAGACAATAAACGGCTCTTGCTCCTTGGTGTCCATCGGCGCGGAATCGGCGTCTGGCAACTCCACCTTGACGCCCTGCATTAACAGCGGCGCGGTGATCATAAATACCACCAGCAAGACCAGTGTCACATCAATGTAGGGAACCACATTGATCTCGGCGACTAGCTTGCGTTTTGCTTTTCTGTGCTTCACTACATTAGGCCTCAGAATTTAAGCGCGAATTAGCGCGAGTGAACCTGACGGTGCAGAATGCTCGAAAACTCATCAGAGAAGGTCTCATAGTTGCCATTGATCACCTCAACCTGCGCTGCGTAGCGGTTGTAGGCAATAACCGCAGGAATAGCGGCAAACAGCCCCATAGCTGTTGCAATCAGAGCCTCAGAGATACCGGGCGCGACAGTGGCCAGGGTTGCCTGCTGCACCATAGCCAGTCCGCGAAAGGAATTCATAATGCCCCAGACCGTACCAAACAGGCCGATATAGGGGCTCACCGACGCAACGCTGGCAAGAAAGGGTAAATTGGTACACAGTTTTTCCTCTTCACGGGAGAGGGCTACGCGCATGGCGCGATCGGTGCCCTCCATGACCGCATCTGGATCTGCTTTATCAGTCTGCGCCAGCCGGTTAAATTCACGAAAACCCGCGCGGAATACATTTTCAATACCATCCACTGCGCCATCTTCCTGCGCCTGCTCGGTAATTTCATCATAGAGATTATTGAGATCCACACCGGACCAAAAAGTATCTTCGAACTCTCGAAAGCTGCGCTGAGCCGCATTGAGAAATAGTGCGCGCTGTACGATCATAATCCATGACAGCACCGACATTAGAAACAACGTGCCCATCACCATCTGCACCAGCACACTGGCATTGGTAATAAGCGCTAATATGGATAAGTTTTCTTCATTCACCGGCATAGACTCCAGATTTAGCCAAGTTGGCTGTTTAGGGTTGTGTACATGTTTTTCGGCATCCCTTTCGGGCGTTTGGTTTGAGCATCAATGCAGGCTACTTTTACACAGCCTTCAACAAGTAGTTCCTCACCTCGGAAAACCTGCTGAGTCATTTCAAAGGTCGCTCTGCTCGCCTTACTCAGCACCGCAGTCACTGTGATTTCATCATCCAATACCGCCGGGCTGTGATACTTTAGCGCAACCTCATGCACCACAAATTGCAGACCATCAAACAGCGCCGGTTTGTCAAAGCCTAGACTACGCATTAATTCAGTGCGCGCCCTTTCCATATACTTGAGATAGTTGGCATAGAACACAATACCGCCAGCATCTGTGTCCTCCACATAGATTCTGATCGGCAAGCGGAACTCAGTCATCGAGCGCATCCATCTGTTGCTCTAGGCGCTTGGGACTCTTCAGTCCAAAGTGTTGGTAGGCCATTCGCGTCGCCATACGGCCTCTCGAAGTGCGCATTAGATAGCCCTGCTGAATAAGGTAGGGCTCAAGCACATCCTCAATGGTGCCGCGCTCTTCACTCAACGCTGCCGCCAGGCTATCGACACCCACCGGGCCACCATCAAATTTTTCCATCAACATAAGCAGTAGGCGCCTGTCCATATGATCAAAACCACTCTGATCGACATTGAGCATATTTAACGCGGCATCGGCGATCTCTGCGCTGATACTGCCATCGCCCTTAACCTCGGCATAGTCGCGTACACGGCGCAGTAATCGATTGGCAATCCGCGGTGTTCCCCGCGAACGGCAGGCTATTTCACTGGCACCACCATCATCAATAGCAACCCCCAGAATAGCGGCGGCGCGCCTAACAATACTCGTCAGGTCCGTAACTGAGTAGAACTCCAGACGCTGCACAATACCAAAGCGGTCGCGCAGCGGCGATGTTAGCAGCCCAGCTCTGGTGGTGGCGCCTACCAGCGTAAAGGGAGGCAAATCCAATTTGATGGAGCGCGCAGCGGGACCCTCACCAATCACAATATCCAATTGGTAATCTTCTAATGCGGGATAGAGAATTTCTTCGACAACTGGGCTCAGACGATGAATCTCGTCAATAAATAGTACATCCCCAGCTTCGAGGTTAGTCAGCAGTGCCGCGAGATCGCCAGCCTTCTCTAGGACTGGACCAGAGGTGGTTTTAAGGTCGACCTGCATCTCGTTGGCAATAATATGCGCGAGTGTCGTTTTCCCCAGCCCCGGCGGGCCAAATACCAAGGTATGATCGAGGGGCTCTGATCTTCTGCGCGCCGCCTCAATAAAGATATGCAGCTGCTCTTTAACCACTGGCTGGCCGACATAATCAGCGAGTGCAGTCGGCCGAAGTGCGCGATCAAAGCGCTCTTCAGAAACGGAAATATCTGCGGAAATAAGTCGATCGGGTTCTATCATTGGACGCCATCTCAAATTTGCCTGTAAGCATACCTTGATGACCTTAAATTATCACTAGCTTTACTCGCCTGCTACTTCGACACCATGCTCTTGAGCGCAGCCCTGATCAGCTGTTCGGCACTGGTGATATTATCCGCAGCCGCTCTGCTGACCATCTTCGCCGCATCCTGAGGTTTGTAGCCCAATGCAATCAGGGCGCTCTCTGCCTCCTGAGCTAAATCAGGCTGCTCTGTTACAGCGGCGACCGCTGTCACCGAGGTATCAATATCACCCACTCGGTCACGCATCTCAATTACCAGACGCTCGGCGGTCTTTTTACCCACCCCCGGCAATTTCACCAGCGTGCTGACATCGTTGTTGTGCACACAGAGCGCAAATTCACTGGCCGACATACCAGAGAGAATCGCCAGGGCCATCTTGGGGCCGACGCCATTGACCTTAATCAGGTGGCGAAACAGCGCGCGTTCCGATAGTTCAACAAAACCGTACAGCTGCTGCACATCTTCACGCACCACAAAATGGGTGTGTATAGTCGCTGATTCGCCCGGCTCAGGAAGCGCAAAGAAAGTACTCAAAGAGACCAGCACCTCGTAGCCAACACCTTGCACATCGAGCAGTAAATCCGGTGCCTGCTTGTCAATTATTACGCCTTGAAGTCGTCCGATCATAGCTTGGCTTTCTCTGTTATTAAAACGATTGTTTTACTGTTTATTTCAGCCGACCGCGAGCGTAGCCCTTAACTCCAGCGCCAGCCAATGCGGTTTTCGCTCCCAGACTGTGACCATGGCAAATAGCAATAGCCAGCGCATCGGCAGCATCTTCAGCGGGCGCCTCGGATAATCTGAGAAGCTGGACTATCATCATCTGCACCTGTGACTTATCGGCGCTACCTGTGCCAACCACTGCAAGCTTTACGCTGCGCGCAGAGTATTCACCCACCGGCAGTCCGGCATGGCCTCCTGCAACAATTGCAGCACCCCGCGCCTGGCCCAACTTAAGTGCGGAGCTTGGATTGTGAGCCAAAAAAACCTCTTCGATCGCCAACTGCTCAGGCTTATATTGCTCAATAATCTGGCTGACACCATCAAAGATAATTTTCAGTCGTTCAGGCAGTGATGCTTCCGGCAAGCGAATAATACCGCTAGTAACGTAGTTGACATTGGCACCCACAATATCGATGACACCGTAGCCGGTGCGCCTTGATCCTGGGTCTATGCCGATTATTCGTGTCATGAAATTGCTTGGGTTCCAGTTGATGCGGAAGTGTTGCAATGGATGCATACAGAGTCAACCTCTTTACACATCAACAATGGTGTCCGCCACCATAAAAAAAGCCCTCAGAACAGAATCCTGAGGGCCTTTTGAAGCCACTAATTAACAGAGTAATTAGTCTTCTTTTTTAGCCGCGGCTTTCTTCGGGGCAGCTTTAGGCTTGGCCTTGGGTTTTGCTTTGGCCTTAGCTTTGGCCTTAGCTTTTGGCTTTGGCTTTTCTTCTGCCGCTTCTTCGGCAGCGGGGGCAGCCTCTTCGGCTGGCGCTTCTTCTGCTGGCGCCTCTTCTGCTACTGGTGCCTCTTCCGCTACTGGCGCCTCTTCTGCTGGCGCCTCTTCTACTGGCGCCTCTTCTACGGATGCTTCTTCTGCTGGCGTTTCTTCAGCTGGTGCTTCCTCGGCTGGTGCTTCCTCAGCTGGTGCTTCTTCGGCTGGTGCTTCCTCAGCTGGTGCTTCTTCGGCTGGTGCTTCTTCAACTGCAGCTTCTACTACTTCCTCAACTGCTGGCGCCGCTTCTTCAGCAACTTCTTCAACAACAGGCGCAACAGCAACTGCCTTAATTAGGCCCTCAGCCAGTAAAATGGCAACTTTTTCGTCAGCATTTACCCAGTTTTTGCTGGCATTCTTAACCGCGTAACGGCCAGAACCCTTTTGGTAAACTGTGTATTCTTTAGTCTTCTTTATAACTTTCATCGGTATTTCCTCTTGTGATTACTCGTTTGAGTTTATGTTTTTATAGTTTTATAACTTACTGCTTTTTATAGGTACAACTCATAGATACAACGTTTTTCATCTACAAATGCTTTAATCTTCTTTTTTGCGCACCCGAATATTCAAGTCTCTTAGCTGCGTTGAATCTACTACGGAAGGCGCATCGGTTAACAGACAGGCCGCTGACTGCGTTTTCGGGAAAGCAATAACATCGCGAATACTGTCGGCGCCAACCATTAACATTATCAGACGATCTAAACCAAAGGCCAAGCCACCATGAGGGGGCGCACCGTATTGCAGAGCGTCCAGCAAGAAGCCAAACTTTTCGCGCTGCTCATCTGCAGATATATTTAACACATCGAATACCGCTGCCTGCATAACCTGATCGTGGATACGAATAGAACCACCACCTAACTCACAGCCATTAAGCACCATGTCGTAGGCACGCGATAGAGCAGTGACAGGATTTGCCTGTAACTCTTCAATCGAACAGGATGGCGCGGTAAATGGGTGGTGCAATGGGGTTAATCCACCATCAGCTGTTGTTTCGAACATAGGGAAGTCGACTACCCACATGGGCGCCCATTTGCTGGTGTAGAGATTTAAGTCTTCACCGACTTTGCAGCGCAGTGCCCCCAAGGCCTCTGACACAACCTGAGACTTATCAGCACCAAAGAAAACGATATCGCCATTCTGCGCATCTAATCGCTGCATAATATTCATGGTGACATCATCACCGAGGAACTTAATGATCGGTGACTGCAGCCCCTCTATCCCCGTTTCAATGGCATTGACCTTAATCCAAGCCAAACCCTTGGCTCCATAGATACTGACAAACTTAGTGTAATCATCTATCTGCTTGCGTGATATCTCAGCGCCACCTGGTACCTTTAATGCAGTCACTCGGCAGGCGGGATCATTAGCTGGGCCCGCAAACACTTTAAACTCGATATCCTTTAGCAGATCTTTGATCTCAACCAGCTCCAGAGGAATACGCAAATCTGGTTTGTCCGAGCCGTACTTAGCCATTGCATCGGCATAGGTCATACGCGGGAAAGCATCAAACTCAACCCCCATATGCTCGGCAAAGATACCGCGGATCATGGTTTCCGTGGTTGCCATAATGTCCTCTTCATCGATAAATGAGGCTTCTATATCAATCTGAGTGAACTCAGGCTGGCGATCAGCACGCAAATCTTCGTCGCGGAAACATTTGGCAATCTGGTAGTAACGGTCAAAACCAGCAACCATCAACATCTGTTTAAACAGCTGCGGCGATTGCGGCATAGCAAAGAACTGGCCTGGATGGGTGCGCGAGGGAATCAGATAGTCTCTAGCACCTTCAGGAGTGGCGCGGGTCATAATTGGCGTTTCAATATCCAAGAAGCCATCATCGACAAGATAATTGCGAATGCTAGACGTAATCTTGGAGCGAAAGCGCAGGCTATTTTGCATCTCGGTGCGACGCAAATCCATATAGCGATACTTGAGGCGTATATCTTCGCCCACAGTAATATGATCATCGAGCTGGAATGGCGGCGTTGTCGCCGAGTTTAAAATCTCTAGTTCGGTACCATAGACTTCAATCTCACCGGTACCCATATTTGGATTTACCGTAGCCTCACTTCGGGCTCGAACTCTACCTGTTACCTTTAACACATATTCAGAGCGCACCTTGTCGGCTTGCTCGAAAAATTCACCTGCATCGGAATCAAATACTACCTGCACAATGCCCTCACGATCGCGCAGATCGAGAAAAATAACACCGCCGTGATCACGACGACGATCAACCCAGCCACATAGGGTGATCTGTTCATCAATATGGGCGCTTCTAACAAGTCCGCAATAGTTAGTTCGATACATCAGTCATTTATTCCTGCTTTAAAGTTTTATTGCACCCTGGGGTGCGCGTCACTATTTAGTCGGTGCTGGGGATGCAGTCTTGCCTGCACTCGCATCTGTTGCACCACTCTTTCCTTCGCTGAGATTCTTCTTGCTGCCACTTTTAAAATCAGTCTCGTACCAGCCGCTGCCGCTAAGCCTAAAACCCGCCGCTGATATCTGTTTATGCAGCTCCGGCTGGTGGCATTGAGGGCAGTCCGTCAACGGATCATCACTCATTTTCTGCAACGCTTCGAGCTCATGTCCACAGGCCTTACAGCGGTACTCATAAATTGGCATATCGTCCAAACCTTATGCTTGGGGCTAAAAAGCGCAGCATTATACATCAGCCTATGCGGCAGGCGAATGCTAAATAAACCAGTATAAATAGGCTTAGATTAAAAAAGTCGCAAAAAAACCGCTTATTCGTGGCACAACCGCAAATCAGCGGCTATAAATAATGTCGAGGCCCTGATGACGGTACCCGTGTTACATCAGGGTTGGTTTTAACTGGATAACCAAAATCATGAAGGATTATAAAATGGCCGTTAAAAAAGGTACTGCAAAGAAAAAGGCACCAGTGAACAAAAAAGCTGTCGCCAAGAAACCCATCGCTAAAAAGGCTGCCGCTAAAAAAGCGCCAGTGAAAAAGAAAGTAGCCGCAAAAAAGAAGGTAGCCGCCAAGAAGCCTACTCCTAAAAAATCTATAGCAAGAAAAGCTCCAGCTAAAAAAGCTGCAGTTAAAAAGGCAGCTACTCCAGCTCGCAAGGCTACTGCCATATCTGGTCGTTACAGTAAGACCGAGATAGTCAATGAACTGGCCATTAACTCCGGCTTAAATCGCAAGCAAATTGGCACTGTTCTGGACGAGCTATGCCTGCTCGTTCGACGCCATGTAAAAAAACGCGCAGTAGGCGAATTTGTGCTTGCCGGCCTGGTTAAGATAACCACAGTTAAGAAACCAGCCAAAAAAGCGCGCCGCGGTATTAATCCATTTACTGGCAAAGAGACTGTATTTAAAGCCCAGCCTGCAACCAATGCGGTAAAGGTCTATGCGCTTAAAGGTCTAAAAGATATGGCTAACTGAGCGGACAACGTTTAGCCGCTGTACTGATAAAAGCCCCTGTCTATTAGGGGTTTTTATTTTATGAGCTCATTTGCTAACTGAGCTTGCAGATCAGCCCGTATCGCCCTACTCTTATCTTCGCTGTAGCTGGTCGCTGGCACGGATCCCCATACAGGTCCAGGCCAGGCAGCGTCCTCTGTGGTTCGGGCAACATGATGCATATGTAGCTGCGGTACCATATTGCCAATTGTCGCAATATTTAGCTTGTCTGGACTGAAAAGCCTCTGCATGGCTTGCGCCAAGACACAGGATTCATGCAGTAATTGCTGACGATCAATATTGTTGAGCTGATAAATCTCCGTAATGCCCTCGCGCTTGGGCACCAGAATTGTCCAGCGGTAATTGGCATCTTTACTCAATAGCAGCAAGCTGAGTGGAAAGTCGCCCACCAACAGTGTATCCGCGCTTAGTCTTTCATGTAATTGGAACATCAGCCCTCTCTATTTTGCCTTTACTCTGTACCGCGACCCCTAGGCACCGTAAAATAGCGGCTCCTTTGTCGATCAACAAATAGTGTAAAAGAAAC
>JAQWUP010000084.1 GCA_029242085.1 Porticoccaceae bacterium | reverse complement strand
ATGATTCATAATGTTTGCGCACCCGCGCAATAGCAGCCGCGGGATCGCTGATTTTACGGTTGATTTCACCCGGCGAGGGGTAGGCCTCAACCATAGCGCTCACTAGAGCCGACAATGGTTTACCGCTGCTGCTAATTAACTCCATCACCAGCAACCAGGGAATCATTCCACTGTCACAGTAAAAGAAATCACGGAAGTAATGATGCGCGCTCATCTCGCCGCCATACACTGCATCTTCGCTGCGCATGCGCTCTTTAATAAAGGCATGCCCCGTCTTCGACTGAATAGCGTCGCCACCGCCCTGCTTCACCAGATCAATAGTATTCCAGGTCAGGCGTGGATCATGGACAATTTTAGCGCCTGGATTTTTAAGCAAAAAGGCTTCTGCCAGTAGGCCAACAATATAGTAGCCCTCGATAAAATTACCCTTTTCATCGACCATAAAACAGCGATCAAAATCACCATCCCAGGCAATACCCATATCCGCTTTGTGCTCAAGCACGGCATCGATAGTCGGTGCGCGATTCTCATGCAAAATAGGATTGGGAATACCATTGGGGAAGGTGCCATCAGGCTCATTAAATATTTTAATCAGTTCTATCGGCAGGTTTAGTGCAGCAAACCTTGCCTCCAACGCATCCACTACATGACCGGCCGCGCCATTACCTGCATTCATAACCAGACGCATAGGCTTAAGGCTAGATAGATCGATATAAGTAAACAGATGATCGAGGTAGGCATCCAATATAGATACCTCCTTGTAGTCGCCGCGTTTAGCTGAATCTATAGGAGCAAAGTCATTGGCCTCTGCAAGGCGCTTAATATCCAGTAACCCAGTATCAGAGCTGATTGGGCGCGACCCCTCACGAATGGGTTTCATGCCATTATAATCAATGGGGTTATGGCTGGCTGTGACCTCAATACCGCCATCGGCCTCTAAGTGCGACGTGGCAAAGTAGACCTCTTCGGTACCCACCATACCAATATCAATAACATCGGCGCCGGCATCACGGATACCCTCACTTAGCGCCGCTTTTATTGCCGCGCTGGTAAGGCGAATATCACCGCCAAGCACAACATTGTTGGGCTTTAAAAACTCCGCATAGGCACGGCCTATTCGATATGCAATCCCTTCATCTAATTCAGTACCCAGCTGGCCACGGATATCGTAGGCCTTAAAACAGGTAAGTTCAGCCATGCTCTGTCATTCTCCTCGTTATTAATAATCATCTCTGATCAATGTTAATTTAATACAACCTAAGCTTTAAAAAGCCCAGACCATAGGTACTGCAATCACTACAGCCAGGCCCACTAAAATACTCAGCAAGATTCCAACCTTAAAATAATCCGTAAAGTGATAACCGCCGGGCCCCTGCACCATTAGGTTGGTCTGATAACCCACGGGGGTTAAAAAGCTTGCCGAGGCGCCAAACATTATCACCATAACAAAGGGCAGTAAGCTAACATTGAGCTCCAAACTCAGCACCTGAGCCAATGGAAACATCAGCACGGCGGCAGCGTTATTGGTGATAAGTTCGGTGACAATCACGGTCGCTATATAAAGTAACAGCAAATTAAAATAAGGATTGCCACCCGCCACAGACATCATGCCCTGCCCGGCCATTTCCGCCAGGCCAGTTTTTTGTAGGGCAAAGCCCAGTGAAAGGGATGCACCAATGGCCAGCAGTACGCGAATATCAACGCTGCGCTGGGCAAACTCTGCCGAGATACATCTGGTCATGGCAAGGGCCGCAACCAACAGCAATGATGCTGCGATCAGAGACAGCGCTCCAGAGATTACCACGACAATAAATAAGCCCAACAAACTCAAGGCTATGGGTGCCTTATCTAAATCGGGGATCGTGACATCGTCAAGACGACTCAGCAGCAAAAAATCGCGGCTGTAGCGATGGCGGCGAACAAAACCTCGAGCCGCTTCCAGCAGCAATGTGTCACCAGCACGCAACACAATACTGCCGACCTTTTGGCTGATGCGCTCACCATTGCGCGACACCGACAAAATAGCGCCACCAAATTGGGTGCGAAAGCTTGAGGCCTTAACCGTTTTACCCACCATATTTGATACAGGTGAAATCACTGCTTCGATAAGCGCTCTGGAGCTATAGGGAACGTCAAGCTTTAACACCTGTCCCTCGGCAGGCCTGAGCCCACGAAATTGACGTAACTCGGTAACGGCTTCAGGCTGGCCCACAAAGACTAAAATATCATTATCACTAAGAATTTCTTCCGGCCCCACCGCAGGGATAATATGCCCTTCCGACTGTATCTCAGACAGGAAACTGTGCTGCAGATGCCGCAGCCCGGCATCGGCGATCGACAAACCAGACAACGCCCCACCCGCTTCAACTCTCATACTGACCGCGTATTCTCGCGAATCCTTACCCTGCTCGGTGAGGCCCTTACGCGATGGCAGTAATCGGTGGCCAATAAAAAGAAAATACATCGTACCCAACAGCACCAGAGGCACTCCAATAATGGCGGGACTAAATAGATGCAGACTGTCAGCTTCGGCGGTGCCCTGCAGCATACCCACCACCAATATATTAGTACTGGTGCCAATCAGGGTGCAGGTCCCCCCTAAAATAGAGGCATAGCTCAATGGAATAAGTAGCTTAGAGACAGATAGTTTATGGCGCCGAGCCCAGTCTTGCAGCAGGGGAATAAAGATAGCCACGACAGGTGTATTGCTAATAATCGAGCTCATAAGCGCAACAGGCGCCATAACTCGGGGGATCGCTCTGCCGGTGGAGGCATCCTTACCCAGCCACTTCATAATCCACCAGTGCAGTGCCCCACTGTCCTTTAAGGCTGAAGAAACAATATAAAAACAAGCAATAATATAGATGGCAGGGTTAGCGAACCCCTGAAAGGCCTCGTCAGGGGATAGCACCCCAAATACCAGCAAACCAATCATGGCCCCGGTCAAGGCAAAATCAACCGCCAGCCTGCCACTGATCACCAGCACCAAAAAGCTGGCCAGTATGGCTAGAGTGATAATGGCATCAAGGCTCATTATTAACCGGATTCCTTAATAGCTGATTAACAAAATTGGCTACAAAAAAAACCGGCCGCTAAAGCGACCGGCAGTTATTACTGATCTACTGAGCTAAGTTTATATCATTCTAGGGCAATTACACCTTCATTTTTAACCAGCGTCCGCCGACCAACGCCCTTGACTGACATCAGCGAGTACGCTGTTTTAGAGGATCCATTAGCCTTGCGATAAGCGACAATGGCCGTTGCGGTCTTTATGCCCAGACCCTTGAGTGCCACCGCAATCTGTGGGGCAGAAGCCTGATTGATATTAACTGGCGGATAATCAGCAGTTACCATCATGGCGCGGGTTTTGTCCGTAGGCTATGCAGCCATAACTGAGGCTGATAAAAGAATGAGAATTGAGGTGATAACAAAGACATAAAGCTTTAGAGACATATTCATTGATAATTTCCTTATTTGTTAGGTTTAGGAGGCGTCATAATCTCCCTGTATCACTGATAATTTCGACAGAACGTCGTATGACCGGATAATTCTGGCAAAAGTATTTGCACTAAGGATAGATTGGGTCATAAAAACACTAACTCGATCTCCTGCGATTGACAAAAACCACCGCGATTACTATAGTGCCCGCCCCGTGTGTGAGCGGCCCGAAGTTAAGGGGTTGAGTTGGGTCTCATACGATTCGGAACCGGCGAAGCGTTGATCCAGATCATGTGAAAGATACGGGAAGCCATCTAGTTATATGCCCAGGTGGTGAAATTGGTAGACACGCCAGCTTCAGGTGCTGGTCCTCGCAAGGGGGTGGAGGTTCAAGTCCTCTCCTGGGCACCATAAATCCAGAGACATAACCACATAAACTATTGATTTTAATTGACTTTCTGAGTACTTCACAGAACTCCAGATAAGTCCTATGTATAATC
>JAQWUP010000075.1 GCA_029242085.1 Porticoccaceae bacterium | reverse complement strand
ACATCGCCCCATAGAGGATCGAGGCGGCCCACCTTATCCAGCAAGCGATCGCTGCAGCGGAAAAGCTCTTCGCGGGCATCTGGCTCTGGCTTGCCTTTTTGCTCGGCCAGCCATTCGGTGCCGATAACACAGGTGCTAAGGGCAGCACCGGAATTTTCAATATTGGTATTGCGGTCCCAGTTGGCAATAATCTGCTGGGCATCTTGGTATTTCTGTTCCTGATCACTGAGATCGAGGGCCAATGCCTGATTTAAGAACGCCATAGATCTGGACTTAGCACTAAAGCTTTTATCGTGCTTAATATCAAAAAATTCCTGCTCGGAGATGGTGCCCAGCTCGGCAAATAATTCAAGCCCGCGATCAGCGCGGTTGGTCATGCGAGTGGGGAAGCCATCTTCGATGCGATAGTTTGTTTCAACCGGATTATCGCCTTCAGCAGTGATATGGAATGGACTTTGGTTGGCGCTGTGAATATACCCGGACTTGGGATTAATAACCTGAGGCAACTGATCAAAGGGCATATAGTCATCCCAAATCAGGCTGCTGTCATCACCGGGTAGATAATGGTTCCAGTTATAGCCGCCCACTCGGTTAGGTGTCAGGCTATTATGCACAAACATGGTGTTACCTTCGCGGTCGGCATAAACCAGATTAAAGCTGGCAAAGGCATGCATGCGCATAGCATTGCGCCAGTCGTCAAAATTCTGCGCCTTATTCATGGCCAGCCACTGCTCTACTTGACGCATCTCGCCCATGCCTGCATAGCGAACCGCATAGGTGCCATGGCCGGTGCGCAGCACTGGGCCATGAACAGATCTCAGCCCCTCTTGGGTTGAGGTCCAGTTAAGAAAACCAAATACTTTTACATCCACATCAATATCGCGGGCTTCCAATGTTTTCCATTCACCATCGAGCTTATAGCGGTTGGGGTTATTGGGGTCGATATCCAGCACATAGATATCCACCAGATCCGGTTTATTGACCGTAGCCCCCCAACCCAGATTTTCGTTAAAGCCCACACCTATGGTGACACTGCTGGGAAATAGCCCGCCCATAATATTCAGCCCTTCATTGCTCTGCACATGGGCTTCATACCAGGCCACTGGGCCGGTGGTAGGCTGGTGGGAATTAATAGCCAGCATGGTAGAGCCATCGGTGCTGTTATAGGGGGACACAGTCATGGCATTGGAACCAACGGGCAGGCCACCCATGGTGACGCCATGACTGCTGACTTCTGTATCGGCGACAGCGTCTCCTGACTTGCTGACTGGATATTTACGCTGCTCTTCAAACAGCTCAATAACAGGCCCGTCAAAGCCATAAAACAGCAAATGGCGCAACATATAACCGGCTACAATATCTTTGCCATTAATAGGGAAAAGCCTTTGATCTGTCTCTTCAGGATGGAGAGCAGCATAGTAATTAATGCCGTCTGCAAAGGCTTCGATATAGGCTCTGGTCTCAGGTTTAAGCTGGGCTTGGTAGCCAGCATCCAGATCTTGCCAAATACCCAGCCAGTGAATCAAAAAATCGATGGTGGCGGCATCTCTGCCATTAATAGCTGCATTTGTACCACGATAAAGGGGAATGCTGTCATGGATTATCTGCCAATTATCTTCCGCCTGGGCATAGGCAAAACCGAAGGCCGCATCCACATCTCGCTCGCCAATAATATGGGGCACACCCAGGTGATCGCGCTCGATGACCACGTCGTATTTCTCATTGAGTTGGAGATAGTCTGCGCGATTAAATTTTTGCACGCACCCACTAGTCATTAGTAGGGTTGAGATAATCAGTAGTAAGCGCATTTCAGAGAACCTATTTTTTTTATTTTCTAATTTACGGTCGCTAGCCTGTAAAGGTTTAGCTGCTCGCTGGAGCAGGTTCCTCCTCCGCATGCAGCACTGTACCCACAGGCGCAGTGGCCGCCTGCAATGTAATCTCAACTTTATATTCGCTAGGCAGTGCTTCAATGGTCAGTACGCGCCAGATGCTGATACCTGCCAGCACTAAGAGGCAGGCGGCCAAGAGCAAAAAGAAACTTTGCAGACCAAATAGCTGCAGCCAGAAAACTGCGGTGATAGGGCCGGTGATCGAGGTCAGTCCGGCAATCAAAACAATGGTGCCGCTGGCGGGAACAATTTCTGCGGGGCGCAGATGGTCATTGGTCAGTGCCACCACTAATGAGTACAGAGATAATGAACAGCCGCCAAATAGAAACACCAGTCCGTATAATCTGATTGAGGCCTCGGATTCACGGCTGATCATAAGGGCAAAGGCCACGGCAAATAAACAGGCAAAGCCCATCACCCAGCGGCGGTCGATCATATCTGAGAGTTTGCCGATGGGGTATTGCAAAATCATGCCACCAGCCATCATGGCCCCCATAAAGTTGGCCACCTGATAAACAGTGAAACCAAGTTTAGTGGCATAGACTGCGCCCATGCCAAACAAAATACTCGATACCCATTGCGAGAGAACAATACCGGTGACGCCCATGGGTGTGCGGTACCACAGGTGACGCATGGTAACCCGCTCAGTCTCTTCGATAGCGGGGGTAGCGATCACTGATAATAAAATGGGTACGGCAGCCACGCTGACCATCACTGAGATCAAAATAAATAAAGTAAATTCTCTGGGGTTGGCCACATTGAGCATGAACTGTCCGGCACAAATACCTGCCAGCAAAATGGCAGTATAAAGAGAGAGTATCTGCCCGCGATTAGTATTATTGGAGGCCTGATTTAACCAGCTTTCGGATACCACATAGATGGTTGAAAAAGCAAAGCCCGTCAACAGTCGCATCAGTGCCCAGACATAGGGGTTTACGTAGATGGAGTGGACCAGAATAGTGACCGAGGCAACCGCAGACAGCGCGGCAAAAATTCGTATATGTCCCACCCGCTGAATCATTTTGGGGGTGAGCAGTGATCCGGCCAAAAAGCCGGCAAAATAGCAGGACATCAGCAGGCCAATCAGATAGTCATCAAAGCCTTCGATCTCTGCGCGCACGCCCAGCAGGCTGCCCTGCACGCCAACGGCGAGGCCAATAAGAGAGAGGCCGGCAAAGAGCGGCCAGATGCTGACAATAGTTCTAACGGGCATGGCGAAATGACTCTGTAAATTTTCGGCAAGAGTACTCTCTAAATGCCAAATTACAAAGTTTATTTTTAGTCTTTTTACTCAGCTTTAATTTTTATTTCAGGGATGAAACTTAGAGATTGGTTTTCGCTGTACCAGGCCACTTCCTGATCCTGAATACTGACCTGTATATCGAGATTGCGCTGCTTCAGGGTTTGCAGTATTTCAGTGATTTCCGGTTGCAGTTGATAGACGCTGATATTTTTAAAACGCGCTATCTGTGGTTGCATCTGCTTCCACCACATAGCGGCGGAGCCATAGGTGTAAACAATTACCTGCTGAGATCGGCCACAGGCTTTTTTCAGGCGTTTTTCACTGGGCAACCCCAGCTCAATCCAAAGCTCGATATCATCACTAAGGCTTTTCTGCCACAGGTCGGGTTCGTCGTCTGTACTCAGGCCCTTGGTAAAGCTGAGTGATTCACTGGCATGCAGGGCGAAGACAAGCAGTCTGACCATTAGTCGCTGGTCGGTTTCGGAAGGGTGCTGCGCGATTGTCAGGCTGTGCTGCTGATAGTAGTGACGATCCATATCGATAATATTGAGTTCTGCTTTGCAGATGGTTGCGCCTAGAGCCATTTTTTAGCTGCCTTTTTGAGATGCATTAAAAATGTGAATTTTTACAGCCGCACATCATACGTTACTTGGCATAAAAAAAGCGGCGGCAAATTTCTCTGCTGCCGCTCATCGAGTTGCGTTACTATTTTAGAAATTATAGGTGACTTCTGCACTCATCACTCGACCTTTGGCCAGTGGCGAGAAGGTGCCACCCAGTGCCGCTGGACCGACCATGGCGGGTAACTGTGTATCACCGCCATGCTTCACTTCGTCGGTCAGATTTTTGCCGTGGATGCCAATGCTACAATGTCCAACGGCCGAGTACATATCAATGCCAGCATCGACAATATCCTGTTCATTGATCAGGCCAAGGTTATTGTCCAGATAGAACGACTCATCTCGATGTGACAGGCTGATACGTGAACTGACCAGCCAGCTGCCTATGCTATCGTCTCGTGACAGACTAAGGTTGTAGGTAAGCTTCGCTGCGCGCGGTAACTCGAGCGCTAGATCGGCACTGTTGATAACACCATCGCCGCTAATATCAAATAGTACGCGATCATATTCATTGTCGATCCAGCCTACCGAGGCGGTCAGAAATACATCATCTGTAAGGCTGGAACCGCCATCGACTTCGATACCGTCAACGCTGGCATTGGCGGTGTTTTTGATGATCTGTACTACCCCGGATACTGGGTCGGCGAGATTGACCTCGCGCTGCATGTCGTCAACCTCGGTATTAAAAATAGCAGCGCGCAATCGCCCGCGTTCATCCAGCTGAGTTTTATAGCCCAGTTCTCAGGTTTCAACAGTTTCCTGCTCAAAGGGGCAGGTTCCCTCGGTCACCAGATTACATGGGCTGTTTATATTCGCTATTAGAGAGGCAATCTCTACATCTTTTTCTTCGTCGGTAAAACGCGCACCTGCGGTTAGGGTAATACGCTCATTGAGCGCGTAATCAACTGAGGCAAAAATGGCTTTGGTGATAACCTCATAGTTACCACCTCCATCTTGCGAAAGCGCGCCACAGAGTAATAGCCGGCGCTCGTGGTAGCTCAGATCATTGGTAAAGTAAAACAGCCCGGCAGTCACTATGGTGCGATTGTTAAGGGTGCCGATATAGCGCAGTTCGTTGCTGTATTGTTCCGCCTCGAGCCAGGCGGGGACATGGAAAAAATGCGCCGGTTGGGGATCAATGTCTACGCTGTTACTCTGGCTGTAGTCGCGCCAGCCGAAGATATTGGTGACGGTGCCATTACCAAAATCAATGTCCCAGTTGATCTCTGAAGTGAGGAATTGAGTGTCGCTATCCTGAAAGCCCTTCTCATCAATTGAGAAGTCAAAGCTGTCGCGATCAAAGCTGGCCAAGACGCCAGTACTGCCGGTGCCGCTGAGATGCGACTGTGCTGCATGGTCATCGCCCGAGGTCTTGCTGTACTCAAACCGAGTGATCATCTCAAAGGAATCACCGGGGCTATAGACCAGTACTGGTCGAATCATAAATTGCTCGATAGCGCCAAAATCGCCATCGTCAAAACTGTTCTTAAACCAGCCTCTATCATCATTAAAGTGAACACTTACTTTTGCTTTAATAGCGTTATTTATTGGTCCCCCAGCTATAGCCTGAATATAGGTATTATTGAGGCCATTGCGGCTGCCACCGTCTGAGGCGACACGAACCTTGGCCTCAAATTCATCACTTGGCAGAGCCGTGTTGATCAGTACTGCGCCGCCGGTAACATTGCGGCCGAACAATGTACCCTGGGGGCCACGCAATACTTCAATGCTGTCTAGATCAAAAGTATCAAAAACAATGCCGCTGTTTAGCCCCAGATAAACACCATCGACAAAGACGCCTACGGTGGGATCAATTGAGGGTATAGAGCTATTTACGCCAAGTCCGCGAATGGAAAAATTAGCCACACCTCTGGAGGTGCCAATATCATCGAGTGCGACATTGGGCATGGTGACTGCAAGGTTAGTTAGATCGCGAATCTTTAAGGTTTCAAGCTGATCGCCATTGAATGCGCTGATTGAAAGTGGTAAATCCTGAATGGATTCCTCTCGTTTGCGAGTGGTGACAACGACTTCCTCCATCAGAATATTGCCGCTACTGCGTTTGAGCTCCTGCGCCTGGGTTGCTGCAGCTGTGGCCAACATTAATGGTGCGAGGCACCCGGCAATCAGTAAGGTAAGTGATGACTGTTTATATGACACAGATAAATGTGACATAACGATCTCCTGTAAAATGTTTATCCTGTTTTATCCAAGCTGCAATCGGGAACTCGATTGCAAATCGAATACCTTAACGCTGTGGCTAATGCGGAAAATAACTTTACAAGGTGCGTCTGAAAGCGCATCTCTGATACGAATCAGTGGCAAAATTTCCAAACCATATTTCAGTAATAGTTGGCTTTTTAAATCAAAGCAATAGTATTTTTTTGTTAGGGTCGACTGGCTCTAGGGAGGAATGCCATCGGTCACTCAACATGCTTATTTTTAGGTCAAGCAGAGGCTCTACTCTGGCGTTTAAGAGGTGGCGGCGCATTGATCAGCTGTAAGGTGGAAAGGCTAAATACTCTGGCTTAAAAGCCTAGATCTTCTTGGGTGACCTGTATTGAAATGTGGTCGCCAGACACTTCGCTATTGACCAGTATAGGTTGGCAGCAGACAGAACAATCCTCGGTATAGGTCTGTGATGCCGAGGGATCCACCAGCAAAGTAATGGTTTCCCAGCAGTAGGGGCAGGTTATTTGCTCTTCATGAAGATGCATCATGGATTACTTGAGTGCCGCCAGCGGATGGTTTTTCTCCGTCCAGGGACTGACAAAGAACGGCTCAACCATATCTGCGGTTATGTCCTCAATATGAGGGGGTTTCCATACTGGACTGTGGTCTTTGTCGATAGCCAGCGCGCGAATGCCCTCTACTGTCTCACTGCTGTGACCTGAGCGGCCGAGATGTTCGGTATTGAAACAGTGGTGGACTAAATCACGCTCCATACGCAGATCATCGGCCAGACTGAGGTCTCTGCCGGCACGTATCTGTTTAAGTACCACATGCAACATTAACGGCGAGCGCCTGTGCAGTATATCTAATGTCTGTGCTGCCCAGTCCGAACCGTCATTTTCAAGTGCTGAAGCTATATCATTGATAGTCTCAAGGGCGAAAATGGAGTCGATATTGGGGTGCAGCCAATGCGGTGTAGCCAGCTCACCAGAATGTTCTGTATTCTGATGCAGGGCTTCGATGCGCTCGGTTACAGAGGTGCTGGGGTCATTGGTTAACGCGTCCCAGATGGCTGGCATATCAGCGCTATCAACCACTGCGTCGGCAAGATCGACGGCCAGTGATTCGGCGCCCAGCAGCAACTGCCCTGTGAGGGCTAAATATTCACCTGTGGCGCCCGGGCAGCGACCGAGGAAATGTCCGCCGCCAACATCTGGAAACAGGCCAATATTGGTTTCTGGCATCGCCAACTTACTGCGTTCGGTCACAATACGCAGCATAGCCCCCTGACTGATGCCCATGCCGCCGCCCATCACGATGCCATCCATAAAGGCGATGTAGGGCTTGGGATAGTTGAAGATCAAATAATTGAGGCTGTATTCTTCAGTAAAAAAGTCTTCTAGGGCCGGATCATTGGTAGTGGCCGCTTCGTGAAAAAAGCGAATATCACCACCGGCACAAAAGGCGCCAAAAGGACCGTCTTTATTGGAGCCGCGGATAGCCACAGCCTCTACATCGGGATTGCTTAACCAGTCGGTTAACAGACCGCGGAGGTCGCGCACCATATCCAGTGATAGGGCATTGAGTGCTTGGGGGCGGTCGAGAGTGATAAGTCCCATGCCCGTATTGATCTGCCACTGAATATTAGACAAAATTTAAACCCTGTTTGAGTAATTTTGCTGGGATTTAAACAGCCCTGAGGCGGGCTGTCCACTGCACATTGTCGATACAGATTATCAAAGCATCGGCGCCGAGCTGAGGGCCTCAAGGTTTTGACTGCCGGTCAGAAACATTGTCCAGCGCAGCTGCTCCTGCAGGATCTCTATTTTTTCTATTACCGCCTGCGTAGACTCTAGCGCAGGTGCTAAAAAGGGCTGTGCCAGTGCAGTCATCTGTGCTCCCAGGCGAATACATTTAGCAATATCCACACCATCGCGCACAGCGCCAGACCCAATCATATTAACCTCGGCACAGGCGTGGCGCACAAGGGGCAATAAGTCTGCTGTGTCCATACCCCAGTTAACAAAGGGAGCGGCTATTTGCTGTTCTCTGGAGGAACTGTTGCGCGCCAGTTCAATACTGGCCCAGCTAGTGCCACCGCGACCGGCAATTTCAATCCACTGCAAGCCCGCATCGACTAATTGACGCGCTGTGTTGGGGCCAATACCTGCGCCGACCTCTTTCACTATTACCGGTACCGAAAGTTGGTTGGCACAGGTCTGAATCGCTTCCAGTACATAGTTCCAGTCGCGATCACCATTTGGTTGAACAAGCTCTTGTAGAGGATTTAGGTGTATTATCAGTGCATTGGCGGCAACGCTCTCTATTGCGCGCTCAGCCAGATCCAACCCAGATTGCTGTAATTGAGTGGCGCCCAGATTACCCAATATTATGGCGTTAGGTGCCCAGCGCCGCACATTTTGCTGCAGACCTTGCTCTAGCGCGGCACGCTGTGACCCGAGCGCCATTGGTATCTGGCTATGTTCAGCGGCCTCGGCCAGATGTTGATTGATAATTTCGCCATTATCACAGCCTCCCGTCATGGCGCCGATCAAGAAAGGTGCTGCCACAGGCAGGCCGAGAAATTCGCACTCTGTGTCTATATCGCTGAGAGCGAGTTGCGGCAGTGCAATATGCTCAAATAACAGCCGATCAAAACCACCTCTGGTGCTGGCCTGATGGCTATCTTGCAGGGCAAGTTGGATATGGTCGTCTTTGCGATTACTTATATTACTCATGGCAACAGTCTCTGCTGTTTCAATTTGTCGGCTATATCGACTAGCAGCATATGAGGTACGGTCAGTGCCGCGAGGCCGATAAAGGTCAATTGTATCAATGCTGACGATAAAGACCCCTGAAAAACCATAAAAAATCCCAGTGCGGCGGTCCAGGCCATCAGACTGTAGACCGTAGCTTCAATAAAACTGCGTCTGCGCTCAGTATTTTCCTCAAAGCTCTGCCATATAAGCAATGTATGGCTGCGGCTGTGCCACAGGCAAAAATACAGCGCAAAGCTGATTAATGGAGGGAGTACCAGCGCCAGTATGACTAAGCTGATAAGACTGAGCAGTGGTCTGCGCCATAGCGGATGCATAATGGCATAAATGGCGTAGCCAGCGAGGCTCAATAGCCATGGCAAAAATAGCATGCCAATGGCTTTGATCAGCAGGGCTGCACCCTCATCGCCGACCAAAATGGTGAAAACTGGCTGCACGGCAGCGGACTGCAAGCTGGGTATCGCAATAGAGACCAAGCCACCATGGGCAATCAGGGGAAGCCATTGCTGAGCGCTGTTTGAGGCTATCAATGACTGCGTATAAGCAATATCACTGCGGCCAAAATGCAGCGCCGAGATCAGTAAAAAAACAGCTAGCCCCGGCACCGGCCATTGTAGCCACAGCCACACTACCAATGCTGCCAGAGCAATATAACTGAGGTGGAATCCGAGCCATGGCACCAATCCCTTGGACCAGCCGATACGCCGGGCCACAGCGCCGTCCAAGCCGCCATGGGGAACGCCGATAATCAGTACCGCAGCGATGGCGGCCAGGTCCCAGCTAGTCATGGCTGCAAAGCTGTATGAGGGCTGATTTTATAAACGGCCATTTGGGCATTGCCAGTACGACTTTTGCCCATTCAATCAAGCTTGCGCTACCGAGCATAAAGCGCGCAAATTGCTCAGCATTCAGGGCTCTAGCCGTTGCCATAAATAACCGGACACCATGATCTGGCTGAGCATTGAGCGCGCGATTGAAGACCTTGTCCATAAAAATAAGGCGCTTGGAAAAGGGCGTTGGGACTCTATACTCACCGGCGGCGATAGACTCTCCCAGAGCCGCCATCTGCGTCTGAATAGTGCTGAAGCCATAGCCGGAGGACAGCCGCACGGCGCCCCCAGCGGCGCCAATAGAGGCAATCTCAGTATTCTGTGGCTGTACTGGCGCCATTGGGATCACGCCATATTCTTCACGCAATTTGGATTGGATCTGAATATTGCGCTCTGCGAGCCATTGGCTAATGGCATTGCGATACCAGTCTTTATCTTCCAGCTGGGTCGAGATCATGGTCGATTCTAGGAGTAGATGTCGATCTGAGTAGGGCAGCACATAGATAAAATGCAGGCCATGAGACTGGTCGACACGAAAATCCATCAATGTGGCAATATCTGCATTCTCTATGGGTTCTGTGGTGCTTATCTCCCAGCCTAAAAAGTGCTGACGCAGGCTGTTGTCGTCCAGTTCTGGCGGGCGACTGTCATAAATTTTCTCAGCTTTATAGCTCTGGCCATCAGCAATAAATTGTCCGCCGCCGCCCTCAGTAACCAGACTCTCTATGGGTGCTCGCACCAGACTGACTGAGTCTTTCAGGCCTGCCTCGCAATGCTGTAAATATTGCCCTGAGCTGAGGCTAGTGTATCGGTATTGACTGCTCTGGTGGATGATTTCGCCACTGTGATCAATTAGCCGCCACTGATTCCAGCTGCCGCTAATGGCTGGACTCAGGTCCTCTAGCTGCTGTGGCTGCGCCCAGGTTGCCCAGCTGCAATCGCGCTCGGCGGCGGTTTTAGGTTCAAACACTACGGCCGACAGGTTATCCAATTGGGTAGCCAGTGCCATACCGGCACTGCCACCACCAATAATGGCGATATCCAATGGGATGGGCTTATCTGGGCTGGACACCGGCGAGTCCCTGAAGGTGACGATGTAACTGGGCCTGGTGTGCAGGTACTTTTTTCGACCGCAGATCTGCCAGACTGCGCAGGCTCAATAGGGCTTTTTCGCCACCACTGACCATGACTCGTCCCTGCCACCATGCTAGCTTGCGGCGTCTGAGTACCCAGCCAATCTGGCGATAGACTCGCAGTGCTATGGCGATGGATAGTCTCGATCGAAAGGGCAGCAAGCGTATTCCCAGCAGTGCGCTGGCATAATATTGCTCCGCTAGATCCAACAGCCTAGTGATGGCTTGCGCCACTAGCTGGTGACCGTCGGTACCTGCACTGGCAATCTGTGCCGGGGTCAAGTTGACCCAGCTAGCGGGTAAATAACGGCGCGCCATTTTTGCGTCTTCCAACACATCGCGGGAAATATTGGTGAGTTGCATGGCAACGCCTAAATCAATCGCAAAACTGTCGGCGCGGGGCTCTTTGCAGTTGAGTATGCGGCACATCATCAGGCCCACAGTGCCAGCCACGGCGTGACAGTAACGCAGCAGCTCTGCCTCATCGGCCACGGCAGTAGGATTTTGATCACTGAGCATACCGTCTAGCAGTTCAGTAGCCGCGGCGAGAGGAATGTTGTTGTTATTTGCCAATTCAATAAAGGCCTCAATTTCTGGCCCAGCGGCTATTTCTTGACCTGCAAGGCGGGCGCGAATATCTTCGAGAGATTCTTGTCGGTTGGGTAGGTCGCCGTCGGCCAAATCATCGACATAGCGGCAAAACAAGTAGAGCCTTGCCGCGCGATCGGCCAGTTCAGCGCCGAGAAACTTACTCGCCCAGTAAAATGACTTGCCATGTTGAGCCAGCACCTGCTGTGGTTGTTGCTCATCTGACTGCAAAGAGCTGGGCCTGTGACTGTTCATAGGTTAGCCGCCTGAACCCACCTCAACACCAGTGAGCAGTTCCTCAACGACTTTGGCCGAGCTAACCACGCCGGGTAAGCCCGCGCCCGGATGGGTGCCAGCGCCGACAAAGTAGAGGTTATCTAAAGCGCTATCGCGGTTGTGAAAGCGGAACCAGGCGGATTGGGTCAGCCTTGGCTCGATAGAAAACCCCGCGCCATGCATGGAGCGATAATCATTGGCAAAATCTTCTGGGGTCATCCAAAACACCTCTTCAATCACTGAGGACAGATCTGGAAGTATAGTCTCTTCTAGCGCGGTGACGATGCGATCGCGCAGGCCTTCAGCCTCTGTCTCCCAATTTACATTACCTTGCAGGTTAGGCACTGGACAGAGCACATAAAACGATTCGCAGCCCTCGGGAGCAAAGCTTTTATCGGTGGCGGTGGGGCGGTGCACATAGAGCGAAAAATCCTCACTCATATGCTTGGCGTCAAAAATCTCCGAGAGCAGCTGTTTAAACCTTGGTCCCATCCAAATACTGTGGTGAGCGACATCTGGATACAGCTTTTTAGTGCCAAAGTAGAGCACATAGAGCCCCATGCTGTAATGCTTTTTAATACTGGGTAGACTGGGTTTTTTCTTGGGTAGCAGGTGTTTGTAGCAGGTTTCAGGGTCACCGCCGAAGACTACTAGATCGGCATCTATAATCTGGTTATCGCTCAGGCGAACACCAGTGGCACGTCTATTTTCAACAATAATCTCATCGACATCGGCATTGAGCTGGATATTGATACCTTGGCGCGCCATCAGAGCACCAAGCTCTTCGACCAGTTTGCCCGTACCACCCATACAGAAAAATACACCCCAGCGACGCTCGAGATAGTGAATCAGGCTGTATATAGCGGTGGTTTTAAAGGGATTGCCGCCAACCAGCAGGGGGTGAATGGAAAATGCCTGGCGAATCAAGGGGTGCTTTAGATGGCTATTGACCATCTGTGACACCGTTTTATAGCACTTGAGTATCAGTAATGCCGGGACCTGCTTGACCATATCCCAGACCCGAGTAAAGGGCCTGTGAACTAGCTGTTTAAAGCCCACATCATAGACCTTTTTAGACTTCTCCAGCAGTTTCAAATAGCCATCGGCATCATCTGGATTAAAGCGCCGAATCTCGGTCAATGTGTCTTCAATGCTGGCGCGATAATCAAACTGGCTGCCATCGGCAAAGTGAAAGCGATAGAAGGGGTCAAGGGGGACAAAATCGAGATGGTCCGATAGCTTTTCATCAAACAGTTCAAATAGCTCATCGAACAGGAATGGGGCTGTAATAACTGTCGGACCTGCGTCATGGCGGTAGCCGCCACGTTCAAATACCTGGGCGCGGCCGCCTAAACTATCGAGACGCTCCATTAAGGTCACGTCGTAGCCTATTGCTCTGAGTCTTAATGCTGTTGCTATACCGGCGAAGCCTGCTCCGATAACTACTAGTTTCTTTCCAGCTCCAAACGTTTTTGATGTCAAGCGATCCGCCCTTGGCGTTTAATAGTTGTTTTCTGTATTACGGATGCAACCAGTCCATGGGCCACTGGTTGGAGTTGAACGGGCAATGTATTGACCAGCTGATCTGCCTGCACCAGCCAGTATTCCACTGACTGATTAGCTTGCAGAATCACATCACTTGAGGCGATACGGCGCTGCCATTGGGTTAGCTGATTATTATCTTCGGATTGATACCAGAGGCTAAAGTCATCGCGGCCTGTACCTTGCAGGGCAAACAGGCTAATCACCAAATTGGGCTTGCGGCCGTCGAGATCACTGGAGCGGTGGCTTGAGGGGATAATATCATCAATATCGTTGCGTCCCTGATAGGCCAGGCCACAGAGTCCAACCAGCCGTTCGAGGCTATCCAGATTGCTATCCAGGCCTGCCGCCAGGGCAGCTCCCTTTATCGGGGCGATGAGTAGAGGGGCGGTTTTGCCTTTGGCAATTCGCTGCCACTCTTCTAGTTCTGCACACTGGCGCTGCGTTATATCGGAGATCTGGCCGCTGCATGTCTCCTGCATTGCCTGAGCCAGCAGAGCGGCGAGAACGCCTCCGTAGCGGTTATTTCTGGCCGCGAGCTCAAATGCCTTGGCAACCATCCAGTCGCCGAGGCAGAGTGCCATATCTGAGCCAAAGTGCTCGTGGATACTCTCTTGGCCACGTCTGTGGGTGCTGGCGTCACTAATATCATCATGGATTAGTGATGCGTTGTGCAGCAGCTCGCAAGCTGCCGCCCAATGTAAACTGTCTTGCTCGTTTAAACCTAGGGCGATGCCACTAGATAGCGCGAGCTGCGCTCTAAAAGACTTTCCCGGATTCTTAAAATGATAGCTGGCTGCCTGAAACAGGCTACTATCTGAGTGCGGCATTTCTCGCTGATATAAGCCGTCCAGCGCTCGCAATGCTTGCATTTGATTCATTCTTGATGGGGACATTAGCAGTACCCTTATTAGGCGTAACTTTTTTTGGGTAGTTACTTTATTATTTTTATATTTGTTAGAGAGAAAGAGCCAGCACTGCTGGCCCTTTCAGTCTTTCTAGCAGAGTAGCTTATTCTGAATCGGCTACTGCGGCTGACCAAATCACGATACCGAAACCAATCTTGTTCCAGAAATCGGCCAGGTTGTAAATGAGGTTCATAGTGCCGGCATCTGCTCCACCGCCAAGGTAACCCATAAAGTAACCTAGAGGATAGATTGCCCAACCTACTGTTACGAGGAATGTCATCGTCTTATAGGCTTTTTGAACATTTGGATTTGCTAAGCTGGCGTTAACTTGGCTCGCTTCACCTTTGATGATGTACCAAATTACATATAACCATGCTGCCATTGACAGAGCGAACGCGAGGGTCACACCCATTGAGCCAGTTTCGCCCATGTAGCCAAAGATCAGCATTATTGTGGTACCGCCTAACAGGTTCCAAAATACACGAGCTGGTACCTTGCCTACTGCAGACATGATTAAGTAGAACTCAACCATCAACAGCGGCACAGTTAGCAGCCAGTCAATGTAGCGGAATTCAGTTGGAGATGTTCCAGTTGCTACCCACACGTCACGCATATAGAAGTAATGTACTGCTGCGATCAGTGTAACCAGGCCTGAAACTGTCAGAGACGTCTTCCACTTGCCCGCGACACGATCGCGCTCAAGGAAGAAGAAGGCTGTTGCAGCAACAAGTGCCATGGAGATAAGCCAAAAGGACATGCCGACGTAATCGCCGGACGCTAAGTTGTTTGTCATGTGTAACCCCTACTGTTAAAGCTTTTTTATTATTAGTGTCAGCATGTTTAGCTAGAAGTTCACATACGACACTCCTCGTACAGCTGCTCCAGTGCCGTGTTTTAAGGCGAAACTGGAATGCGTAACTTAATCGCTTTTGCTTGG